>QHNJ01000061.1 GCA_003218395.1 Verrucomicrobiota bacterium | reverse complement strand
AAGCAGAGGTCATCCCAAACATCGCTCTCACCGTGATCGGTATGGATTTCCAAGCGCAAACATTGGCACACCGATTACACCAAGAGTCAGGCTGCACTCGCACCGATCTTCGTGATCGGCGACATTGTCGTTGTTGCGAAGGAGATTGCTGATTTACACCGGAGCGATTGCGATTTTTTTCGTCATCGCAGCCGCGACAGGAACGGCCCTTTTTTTCAGTCCGCTGCTCACTCACTACATCGAGAATGACGCGTTTCGCGTAGCCATGGAAAATGAAACTGGCAAAGGTTTGCACTTTCCCAGCGGCCGCTACGCACCGATTCGGCGGACTGGTTCATTAACGGCTCGAAGCGAACGTTTCCAGGCAAGCAATGGAGAGAAGGCGCTGAGATCGCTCGACGCTCGAGGAATCACGGCCGCGTTTAATCCGTGGGGCCTGTTCCTGCGGCAATGGCGATTTGGTGTCGTGCGCGTTCAATCGGGCGACGTCGAACTTCAAATTTACCAAGCGACTCCTGAAAAGGTGAGGTCGAAACCGTGGTTTTCATTTTTTTTGCCGAACCGAGTTTACCTGGAGAGGATTGAATCGGAGCAGGCTAACGTGACCTGGCGATTTCGCGGCGAGCGGGCGGGCTTTCTCGGCACACAATTGCTCATCACGCCGCACGGTCGCGATTTCGAGTACGTCGCAACCGGCGGCACATTGAAAATGGCGCTAGTTCCCGACCTTTACCTCCGCCGTGGAAACTTTCTGATCACAAAGACGCTGCTCACCATTTACGATGTTGATCTCGCGGATGAACGCGGCGAGGGAAGCATCCATGGCGAGGGAAACGCGGGCATCGGGAAAGACAAAAGCATCGATTTCAAAGCGACCTTCGATTCCGTCCCAATTCGTCCGTGGCTGCCAGCGAAGTGGAAAGAGTATGTGAGCGGCGGTGCTTCCGGAATGGTCCATTGGACGGGAGAAAATCCGAAGCTCGAAAGTTCGTCCGGCGAAGGCTCCCTGCGGGTGCACGACGGAGGTATTGATAATCTTGCGTTTTTGGAAAAGCTCGCCGAACTCGCGCAGAAAAAATCGCTCGAGCACCTGGCGTTAAATGATTGCTCGCTCAGTTTTACGTGGCGCTACCCAAGGATCGACATCTCAGACATCGCAATTGAAGAGAAAGGGAAATTTCGGATCGAGGGAGCGGTCACGGTCGATCGCCGTTCCTTGCGCGGAGCAATGAGACTTGGGATCACCCGTCAATATCTCGATTGGTTGCCGAAGCCCGAAGAAGTCTTCAGTCGTGCGCAAAGCGGCTATCTCTGGACCACTGTGCAGCTGTCCGGCACGATCGATGAACCCAAACAAGATCTGAGCCCGCGGATTGTCGAGCTTTTCAAGGAATCGCCCGGTGCCTATCTCGGTCTTCTTTTTCGCCAGTTCGAAGGCTGGCTAAAAAAAGTCTTCGGCGGCGATTGAGAGCGCGTTGCGCAAGCTCAAGGAGTGACGACTTCCAGGCCGTCCAGCTTAACTCGACGGCTCGCGACGGCACGAGTCCGTCCGACTTGGGGACTGGGTAGCCGTCGTTCCTTGAGGCTGCATTTTGCTTTCGCCTGCCTCCAGCATGCGCACGTGCTTCTCGATATAGGGCAATCTAATTGTGAGCGTGAGACCCTTCCCTTGGCTGCTCTGGATGGAGAGCTCGCCGCCGTGCTCACGCACAATTCGGCGCACAATCAGTAGTCCAAGACCCGTGCCAGCCGGCTTGGTTGTGAAGTACGGCTCAAAAACGCGGCCCAAATTTTCAGCGGACATGCCGCTGCCGGTATCGATGAACCTGATCAAGACATGCGTGTCGTCCATGTCGGTGTGAATGCGCAGCGTGCCGCGCCGCTTCATAGCTTCCAGACTGTTCTTGATCACATTATAAAAAGCTTGCTTCATCTGATCGCGATCGATCTGAAGCAAAGGCAGGTCCGACCGCAGTCTCTGCTCGACGACGACATCGCGATCCTGAATTTCAGGCGCGAAAAAACGCACCGCTTCCTCGACAATTGTGTTCACGTTCTCCGGGTTGAGTTGCGGTTTGGAAGGCCGGATAGCGCGCAAAAATTGTGTGACGATCGAATCGAGCCGGTTGACTTCGGCCCGGGCAATGTCGATCGATTCCTGAAGCTCCGCCTTCGCACCGTCCTCCAGGTCGTGCACCTTGCGCTCCATCAATTGTAGATGGATGTGGAGCGAGTTCAGTGGATTGCCGATCTCGTGCGCCACGCCGGCGGCGAGCAACGTGAGCGCGTTCAATCGCTCTGACTCAATAGTCTGCTGCGCTGAGCGCCGGCTCTCGGTTATATCGCGCAGGATCATGGCGTGGCCGACTTGGTCGTTTTGCCCGTCCCACAACGCCTCCGAGCCAGCAACTATCGCCGCCTTCTTGTCGATCTTCTCACCAGTCTCGCGGTGTTCAATGATCAACGGCACGATATAAAAATTGATAAAGCGATTTTCTGGATAGAAAATTTCCATATCACGACTGACCGGTCCGCCGCTTTGCGTAAGAGATAGCCAGTCGAGACCGCGCACGCGTTCGTCGAGGCGTTTTCCGATTGCATCGCCGGCATGAAGCCCAAATAACCGGCAGGCGGAGTCGTTAAGATAAGTGATCCGGCCTTTCGAATCCGTTACGATGATCCCTTCCTGAATGGCATTGAAAACCGTTTCGAGAAAACCTTTCTCCTGGGCCAGGCGCAAAAAATAATTCTGCACCTCTTCCGGCCCAATGCGTCCGAGTCGCTCGATTAGTTTCTCAAGAAAACCAGCTTTCATGGCGTGATCAGAGTTGTTCGAAAATGAGAGATTCCTCGACTTCGCTCGGAATGACAAAATGGAAAACCCGCTTTCATCGTCTACGTCGCAGCGTAAATGGTCAAAAATGTTAAATCGTTACAACGGAAAAACGCTTCAACGATTTAACGATTAAGCGATTCAACTTCTTCCGGCACCGGCGGCACTTCCACTGTCAACATTTCCACACGCAGATAATTCAACACCACCGGTGCCAAGATCAGGCCAGGAATGCCCATGAGCCTTTCGCCAATGATCAGCGCGATCAACGTCAGCCAAACCGGGTTCCGAATCCGGTCGCCGATGATTTTGCTATTCAAAAAATATTCGAGCTTATGAATCCCGACGAGAAACACCAGAGCCCCGATCGCCAGTTTCAAAGAAACCGTCAACGCAATGAAAACAATGATCGTATTACTGACGAGGTTGCCGACGATGGGCACCAGCCCGCAGAGAAATGTGATCGCAATTACGAGCGGCGCGTACGGCAGGCGAACGGCGAAAACGAAAATCGCGGTCAATATCGTATTGATCAAGGAAATCGTGATCTGTGCGCCCATGACTGTGGCGAAACTGCGGTAGAAATCGCGGAACCGCGTTGAGACTTCATCACAGCAAATGGAGTAAAGATTGTTCTTCACCGGGTGCGCGCCCCTATAAGGGTCCAGCCCAGTTTTCAGAAAGAGACTCCCCGCGACCACGATCCCGATAACAGTAAAAACCAATGCCGCCGTGGTGCTCCCAGCAAAATGCGCTACGTTTCGCAGGTAATGTGCCTCTTCCTTGAGCGTGTCCATCACGACCTCTCTCAGACTCTCAAAATCGGTGAAGGGTAATTCGATTTGGCGCTGCTGAGCCCAGGCGCTGGCAGAAGGGATCGACGTGTCGGCCACGTCGGGCAACGCGAGAAAGGCGGCCCGCGTAAGATACGCCGCCGCAGTGGCGATTCCGGCAACGACAACGATAAACAGGATCAACGCCAGCCACTTTCTTTTAGTAAGAAAATACAACTGGCGCAATGCAAAGTACGAGAACAAGACGACCAGCAGCGGTGTTCCGAGATGCAGGAGCCCTGCCAGAATAATTGTGACGGCGAGCACGCCGTAAGAAAGTCGAGCAGGTGTAATCATAACCGGTGCCTCGTTCTTAACTTCATCTGTGGCTGAGGTTGTCAACTGCGAGGGTCATCTCCGCATGCCTGCCGGTCAGCGACCTCTGACAAGTGCCGCAGAGTGCGCCTTCCTCACGCACCAGGTTTCGACGTGCGACGCGATGTCCGTTGAGAACGGCGGACACTACACCGCCAATCAGCATCCAGCTTTCTCTGCCGGAGCGGGCTGACCCGTTTCTGCTTCGGCGCGTTCCTTCAACGCAGCTTTGCGCGAAAGTTTTACCCGCCCTTTGTCGTCGATTCCGATGCACTTGACCCAAATGATGTCGCCGACCTTGGCAACGTCTTCCGTTCGTTTCACGCGAAAGTCTGCGAGCTCGGAAATGTGCACGAGCCCATCCTTGCCGGGGAAAACTTCGACAAACGCGCCGAATTCCTTCGTCGAAACGACACGGCCCTGATACGTCTGGCCGATCTCGATCTCGCGCGTCATGCTGCCGATAATTTCTTTGGCGCGCGCCATGCTCTCACCGCTCGTAGCGTAAATGTGCACCGAGCCGTCGTCCTCGATGTTAATTTCAGCGCCGGTCTCCGCGACGATCCCCTTGATGGTCTTGCCGCCGGGTCCGATAAGCGCTCCGATCTTCTCCGGATTGATTTTGATGGTTTCGATGCGCGGCGCATACTTCGATAATTCCGGCCGTGGCTTGTCCAGCGCACTGCGCATGATGTCGAGAATTCTAGTGCGCGCTTCTTTCGCGCGCTGGATCGCTTCGGTCATGATTTTGTGACTAATCCCGGGGAGTTTCAGATCGAGCTGAAAACCAGTGACGCCGGTGTCCGTCCCGCAAAGTTTGAAATCCATGTCGCCGAAATGATCTTCCGAGCCAATGATGTCGGTCAGCAATTCGTAGCGCTTCAATTGCCGATTATTGCCAAACTCGGTCACGAGCCCAACCGAAATTCCAGCCACCGGCGTTTTCACCGGAACACCCGCATCCATAAGCGCCAGCGTGCCAGCACAAACGCTCGCCATTGATGTCGATCCGTTTGATTCCATGATCTCGCTCGAGATGCGGATGGCGTAACGAAAATCGCTTTCACCCGGTACCACCGGTTCGAGGGAACGCTCCGCCAGCGCACCGTGACCGATTTCGCGCCGCCCGGGCCCGCCCGTTCGTCCCGTTTCGCCCACACTGAAAGGAGGAAAATTGTAGTGCAAAATGAACCGCTTCGATTGCTCGCCGCCCCCGTAAGCATCGAGCATCTGCGCTTCCTCGATAGGCGCCAGCGTAGCAAGCGCGACCGCCTGGGTCTCGCCGCGCTGGAAAATGGCCGAGCCATGCGCCCGCGGCAGGGCGCTCACTTCGCAACTGATCGGCCGTAGGTCCTGGTAACCGCGACCATCAACGCGCTTTTGTTTGTCCAAAATACTGATGCGAAACGCCTTTTTTTGGACGTAATCGAATGCCTGCGAGATCAAAAAGGAATCGGCCTCAGGATGTTTTTCCAGAATCGACCCCTTCACTTCCTCGCGCAATGCATCGACCGCTTTAGCGCGCGCCACCTTGCCTTCCGTATAAAGCGCCTTCTCGATCCGGTCACCGGCGACGCGGTAAGCGATATCGAGCAGGTCCTGGTTCGCCTGAAGCAACGGCACCTCGCGTTTCGGTTTGCCAACCTGGGCTGCCAGTTCTCTTTGAATGCGAATCATCTCGCGTGCATGTTCATGCGCGAACTCGAGCGCTTTCACGAACTCGGCTTCCGGCAGTTCGTTCGCCGAGCCTTCGATCATGATCACGTCGTTCTCAGTGCCGACATAAACCAGATCGAGATCACTTTGTGCGCGCTCCGTGTGGGTTGGATTCGCCACGAACTCGCCCTTGACTCGCCCAACGCGAACCGCGCCGATCGGACCCGCAAATGGAATGTCCGATACGCAAAGCGCGGCGGACGCCCCGTTCAGCGCCAGAATGTCGGGATCATTTTCACCGTCGGCGCTGAGCAGGATTGAGATGATCTGCGTGTCGTAAAAGTATCCTTGCGGAAAGAGCGGCCGAAGCGGCCGATCGATCATGCGCGAAGTGAGCGTTTCCTTTTCCGTCGGCCGGCCTTCGCGCTTGAAATAGCCACCGGGAAATTTCCCCACGGCTGCCGCCTTTTCGCGATAATCGACCGTAAGCGGGAAATAATCCTGGCCCTCTTTGACTGCGGTGGCCGAGACGCCGCTGGCCAGCACCATGGTGTCGCCGCATGAGACGACGACCGCCCCGTCGGCGAGTCTGGCTATTCTTCCGGTTTCGATAGAGATTTGATTGGCCCCAATTTGGGCCGTGACCTTCTGTTGCATTGTACTTTTCCTGGATGTGCGAGTTCCAGGCCGGTCACCCTGACTGTAGGTTTTAACCCCGCCAGTACGGGACTAAAACCTAAAATCCAAGGTGGTTACTGCGGCCTGGACTGCTGATTATGTTGTTTTTCTAATTTACCTCTGGCTTCGAGCGGTTAAACGGTTGGACACGAACCTTCCCGAAAACTCGATGCGCTTACTTGCGCAGGTTCAGCTTGTCGATCAATTTCTTGTAGCGATCGGCTTTTGTTTTGCTCAAATAATCGAGCAGACTCCGGCGCTGCGCGACCATCTTAAGCAGGCCGCGGCGCGAAGAATGATCTTTGCGGTTGGTCTTGAGGTGTTCGGTCAAATGCTCAATCCGGCGAGTGAGAAGTGCGACCTGCACATCCGCACTGCCGGTATCTTCTGCATGCAGTTGGAACTCCTTGAGGCTCAACGTTTCCGTGCTATCTGCCATTTGGAAGTGCCTATTGTAAGCGAAGAACGCACTTTGGCAACTCGGATCACACCTGCCTTCTGCGGGCACAAAGTAGAGACAGTGCCTTAAAGCCTTCGGCGCGCCCGGCGGCGCCGCTCGCGCGGCGCCGCGTTGATAGAGAAGTGGCTTGGTTGTTCCCCTAATGCTGGAACGCCACTGTCACATCGTTGGAGCAGGTCGAGGTGCCAGCTTCACACACCTTGTACGTGTAGCGAGCTCGGCCGGTGTCGCCGGTGGAATCAGTATAGGAACCATCGTTCGCCGTTGTCACGATCACCACACCATCGCGGTAGACATCGACGTTGGTTGAGGTCGCCCCGGTCCAGGTCAGACGCACTGTATTTATTCCCCCCACCTTGCGCTTCGCGGCGCTGAGCGTGATCGGTCCAGGTGTCGGCGTAGGAGTCGGGGTAGGTGTCGGGGTTGGCCCCACGGCGGCAAGGATATCGACCCGGCCCCATCCATAGACGTTGTTTGGCGGTCCCGCAGTGCCGCACTGGGTGGAAGAGATAAAATGAGCCGCGTTATCCAAGGCTGTCCGACTCGCATCGATTTGATTCTGCAGCGCGGGATTGGCCGACCAGAGCAGGGCCGTTGCCCCGGCGATATGCGGAGTCGCCATTGACGTGCCGCTGGCAATGGTATAGGCGCTATCGGAAGCGTTGCTGGCCGAGCGAGTGTTTGTGCCCGGAGCAGTGATATCCGGTTTTATCCGGTTGCTTCCATCGATAGTGACCGGACCGCGGCTGCTAAAGAAAGCGATGGTATCCGTGCCGGTATTCAGGGCCCCGGCTGTGTAAGATGCCGCATAGAACGATGGTGGATCTGTCACAGTGGAGCAACTCGATCCGGAGTTACCCGCCGCGACCACCATCATAATCCCAGCAGCAGCTTGAGCTTCAACGGCAGCTTGCAATGTGTTAACCGAACAGCCTTCCGAGGTCGGGCAACCCCAGGAGTTAATTGTAATGTCGGGTGCTTTGGTCGGGTCGCCCTGCCCGCCGCCCACCGGGTAAGGCGCCAGGAAAAATTCCATGCACTCGATGTATCTCGCTGGTGTGCCTGTGCCTTGGTCCATGTTACGGCAGGCAATCCACTTTGCGCCAGGTGCCATCCCGATCTGGTTGGTACCGCCATCGTCGCCGATCGCTGTGCCGGTGGTGTGGCTGCCGTGGAAGAAATCATCGCAAGGGAATGGTGAGTTGTTACCGCAAGGGTTGCTTACGCTGTCGTGGATCGAGTCATGCCAATTGTAATCGTGATCGGCCACCGTTCCATTCCAGCCGCGGTAGTGAGGCTTCAGTGCGTTATGCGTCCACCGAACACCGGTATCGGCGCTGGCAACGACGGTATTCTGTCCAGTGAAACCGAGCGCCCAGACGTCCGGCGCGTGCGTGTAAACGATTCCCGGCTCGATGGTCGCCGGCGCACCAGGTTGCAACGGCCCTTCCAGAGCCGGCCCCGGTGGAGGAAGCGAATTTTGAATGTGCGGGTTGCCCTCGACGCGCGCCACATCCGGCCGAGCAGCCAGCGTCTCCGCGATCTCCCGGCTGCCCTTCACTAAAATTGCGTTAATGATATAGAAGGAACGATGCTCGATGCCGCGTTCACGCAGCCATTGCAGGATTGGGCCCTGCGTCGTCTGACTTTTATTCCATAAGGTATCATAAACGAAGCGCTCCTTTTCGGTCTTAGTCGGTAGGGTGGCGGCCTGACTCAGGTCGGCCTGGTCAGCAAGAACGACGATGAATTCAGCCTGCTGGCCATTGGCGGTGTGATCGGTCACCCACGGCGCGATCTTTTTCGCCGTCGCGTCTTGGTTAGGCGGGCCACCCTGGCTGATGGCACGCGAGGAGGCAATCGCGCCCAGCACAGCTACGGCAGCTGCGGCGAAGAATAATGAGCAAAGGATACGCCGCAATCGCGACGGCGTGAATGTGCGGTTTGGGTGCGTGGTCATAGACTTGCTCGTGTATCCGATGTCCGCGAGCGAGCAAGAAAATTCTTCCAAAATTCTTGAAGAAATATTCCCGCGCGTGATCCAGCAGGCGGCGTCGGTTCAGCAGGCGAATGGGAAAGAAGGAAACAAACAAGAAACTTGACCGCGAATGGCGCGAATGACGCAGATGAGATTGAATCTGGTAATCGCCAAACCAATCACCAATCCGAGAGTCTAGAATCTTTCTAGCTTTCCTGAAAAGCCTTCGTCATCTTCGTTTTCTTAGTTGCCTTCGGTTGACGTTCCTTGACGCGCGCCAAATCAACAGAAGAAAACAAGGTACCGAAGGAACAAAAAGCATTTGGCCCCGAATCACCGGGATGAGATTGGAGGGAGCTTGCAGTCTGCGATGACCGTGCAACAAGCGCCCGTTAAGCAGGCGTCCCCCGCGCCACCTTCGATGCCAAAATGGTGCGCCTTCGGCGCCACTCTTAACATCGTAAATCGATCGCTAGCGGACAGC
>QHNJ01000272.1 GCA_003218395.1 Verrucomicrobiota bacterium | reverse complement strand
CGGCATTGTGACTGCGAATGAGCTGCACGTGCCTGTCACCGAGTCGGGCAATCGTCGTCCGACTTTCTTGAAGCTCGAGTCCGCGGACGTCGCGCACAGTTTCTGGGTGCCACAACTCGCCGGCAAAACCGATCTGATTCCCAACCGCCGCAATCAGATGTGGATCGAGCCAACACAACCGGGCACCTATGTCGGCAACTGCGCCGAGTATTGCGGGCTGCAACATGCACGCATGCTGCTCCGCGTGGTCGCGCATGCGCCGAATGATTTCCAAAACTGGGTGGCAGCACAGAAACAGCCGCCGGTTGATGATCCACAGTTGCGCGCGGGTCGCGATGCTTTCTTTTCGACTTCCTGTATCAACTGTCACGTGATCAAGGGAACGAGAGCGAATGGGCAGTTCGGCCCCGATCTGACGCATTTGATGAGCCGTGAAACTATCGGCGCTGGAGTTGTCCCAAACACCGCGGAGAATCTGCGAGCCTGGGTGCGTGATCCGCAGCACAACAAACCCGGGGCTCTGATGCCGAACATGCAGTTAAGTGACGCGGAATTGGATCAAGTCGTCGTCTATCTAGCGAGTCTCAAATAGATTGAGAAACGAACATGTCCACTCGAGAAATCGCATTATCGCCTGCGCCGGAAATTTCTCTTCCACTCACGGCGCGCCTGCATGACCTGGTTCTCACGGTCGATCACAAGAAACTAGGCCTCATGTACATCGTCACCGCCCTGATTTTTTTGGTTATTGCAGGGCTAATGGCCTTTACGATCCGCATGCAGTTGCTTGTGCCGAACAATACGCTGGTACCACCGGACGTTTTCAATCGCTTATTTACAATGCACGGCACGACTATGGTCTTTTTCGTTGGCATGCCGCTCATCGCTGGTTTGATGAATTATCTCGTGCCGTTGATGATCGGCGCGCGGGATATGGCGTTTCCGCGGCTCAACGCGTTCGGTTACTGGATGACCCTCTTTGGCGGCATGCTACTCTATTTTAGCTACCTCGCGGCGCCAGGATTGGCGGGAGCCGGTTCTGCGCCTGACGTCGGCTGGTTTGCCTATGCTCCGTTAACAGGACGCGCTTTCTCGCGCGGCCACAGCACCGATTACTGGATTCTGGGTTTACTCGTGAGCGGTATCGGTAGCTCCGCTTCGGCCCTGAACGTCATCGTGACCATTGTCACGATGCGATGCAAGGGCATGACGTTCATCCGGATGCCGCTCTTTGTTTGGATGGTGCTGATCGTCTCGGGAATGATCCTGCTCGCGATGCCGCCGTTATCGGCAGCGCAGATCATGTTGCTCTTGGATCGTTTCCTGGGCGCTCACTTCTTCGATACCCAGGCAGGCGGCTCGGCGGTGCTCTGGCAACACTTTTTCTGGCTGTTTGGACATCCTGAGGTTTACATCCTGATTATTCCGGCCTTCGCCTGCGCTTCGGAGATCATCCCGGTTTTTTCGCGCAAGCCGATCTTCGGCTATCCGGCCATGGTTGCCGCAACAATGCTCATCGGTCTTATCAGCGTCGGAGTCTGGGCCCATCACATGTTCAGTGTCGGCATGACGGCGATGAGCAATACGTTTTTCGTAGCCTCCACGTTGCTCGTTGGCGTGCCGACCGGGATCAAGATCTTCAACTGGTTGGGGACGCTTTACGGAGGCCAGATTAGCTTCGAGCCGCCCATGGTGTTTTGTCTGGGGTTTCTGTTTCAGTTTCTCATCGCCGGCTTGACCGGTGTCATGCTCGGTGCCGCGCCCTTCAACTGGCAGTTGACTGACTCCTATTTCGTGGTAGCGCACTTCCATTACACGCTGGTCGGCGGCTTTGTCTTTATGATATTCGCCGCCATCTACTATTGGTATCCGAAGGCGACTGGCCGGATGCTGAGCAAGAATTTAGGCCTGTGGCACTTCTGGCTTTTCTTCATCGGGTTTCATCTTACTTTTGATCCGCAACATATCGCCGGGATCCTGGGCATGCCCAGAAGAATCTATACGTATGATCCCG
>QHNJ01000271.1 GCA_003218395.1 Verrucomicrobiota bacterium | reverse complement strand
GCAGAAGCACCAGGGAGTCCTTACCGCCGGAAAACAGCAGAGCCGGATTCCTGCATTCCGCGGCCACTTCCCGCAGGATGTGAATGGACTCGCTCTCCAGAGCCTCCAAATGAGTGAGCGCGTGACGTCCGTACCTCGCGTTGGCCGGCACTGGAGACTTAAACCCGAATCCCGATGCCGGTGGTAACAAGCCGCTTGCTTCGAAGTTTGCGATTGCTTCCATTAACAACTCCTTAACCCACACTAAATCCTGGTGAATCTTCTTCGCGCGCCGAGTATATTTGTCGGCCAGAGTGCCCGGCAGGTGTGAACCAATCCAACGAATTGCTTAGGCCAGCCACTTTCCCGATCACGATCACAGCGGGAGACCTAAGGTGAGCGGCCTTGCCGACGATATCGGCAAGAGTGCCGGTCACGGTCTCTTGAGCCTGAGTCGTGCCCCAACGAATCACCGCGGCCGGGGTTTCGGCAGGCAGCCCATGGTTCAGCAACTCGGTGGTAATGTGCGGCAGATTTTTCAGCCCCATCAGGATCACCAGCGTATCGAGGGCACTCGCCAGCTTGCCCCAGTCGACGGCGGGCCGCGCCTTTCGCATCTCGTGGCCCGTGACAACGGCGAAGGAGGACGCGAACTTCCTGTGGGTCAGCGGAATGCCGGCATACGCGGGCACCGCGACGGCGGAGCTGACCCCGGGAACGATCTCGAACAGAATGTCTGCTTCGGCGAGCGCCTCCGCCTCTTCGCCGCCCCGCCCAAACACGAAGGGATCGCCGCCCTTGAGCCGAACCACCTCATAACCAAGACGGGCGTAGTCGATAAGGACTCGGTTGATTTCTTCTTGAGCGATGCAGTGGCGTCCTACCTGCTTCCCAACAAAAATCCTGATGGCCGCAGGAGACGCCTCTTCCAGAAGCACAGGATTGACGAGCTGATCGTAGACGATCACCTGAGCGCCGCGCAGCAATCCCAGTCCCCGGACCGTGAGAAGTCCTGGATCTCCCGGCCCGGCGCCGACGAGATAAACTTTCCCTACGCGCATAAACCAGCCTCCAACGCTTCGAGCAGAACTTTCTTGGCTTCTTCCCCTCGCCCCTCTCGGATCAAGCGACGAAAATCTCCCTTCAAAGCTTTGTTCCAGACCACGCCGCTCACGGACACAGATTTTTCTCGCAGCTGGCGGCGGGCTTCACCGGCGACTTGCACGAATCGCGCATAGTCCGCTGTGAAGTAATCCTCCAGCTCTTCGCGGATCGCGCGTGTCGCCGCCGGACTCGCTCCACCGGTCGAAACCGCAACCGCCAGATCTCCGCGCCGAATCACCCCGGGCAAAATGAAATCACAATGAGCAGGATCATCGGCCGAGTTGATCCAGATGCGCCGCGACCGCGCCTCGCGGAACGCTGCGGCATTAATCTCCGGGTCATCCGTCGCCGCAAAGACAAGCTCGCAGTCCACCAAATCTCCCCATTCGTAAGCTCTCTCCACGTGACGTATCGAGCCCTGGGCAAGCAAATCTCGCAGCCCCTCGGCAATCGTCGGGCTGATAACCGTCACATGCGCTCCCACTGCTAAAAGTTCTTCGACTTTCCTTTCAGCCACCGCGCCGCCGCCGATCACAATACAGCGGCGTTCCGTCAGTTCGATAAAGATCGGATAGTAGCCCATCTCAAATCACCGCGCTGTCAGCAAAGTCCCGCCCGGAGCTGACTCGCCTTCCGCAAACTGTTTTCTCACTCTTGCCCCCGCCTGTAGTAAGATTCAGCCGGCCGCAAAACCGTGCTCTGGCGCCCGCCAAAAAAGAGGTAGAGAAGATAGGCGTCGATCATGATCACCGAAAGCCATATGCTGTAGGCCGCTGGGCCCCGGA
>QHNJ01000270.1 GCA_003218395.1 Verrucomicrobiota bacterium | reverse complement strand
ATTCATTCCGCCGCCGAGCCCGCCGAAAAATGCCTGGCCACCAACGCTTGGAATGAGCGGACCATAAATCGAACCGTTCTTCGCATGCTGAGCCGCGCTGAGGAGCGCCGCACTTTGTTGTGTTTCGGGCCGCGCCGCCAAAGCCTGCGAAACAAGAGCACCGAGCGACTCTTTCGCAGAAACAATTGACAGCGGGACGACGCTCCCGTCGCGCGGCGTCAGTTCGACGATCGGATCGAGATGCAAAATCTGAACCAGTTTCGCCGAAGCGAGCCGCACATTTTCTTCTGCGCGCCGGAGCGCGATCTCATCACGCTGCCGCTGCACTTTGACCCGCAGCGCGTCTCCCTTGAAAGCAATGCCCGCTTCCACGGCGCGATCGATCTCCGCTGCGTAATCGGTCGATACACGCAATGCTTCTCGCGCAACTCCTACCGCTTCGTGCGCTGCTGCCAAGTCAAAGTAGCCGCGCGCTGCGGTCAGGATCGTCTCCTGTTCTTGCGCATCGAGACCGTGGCGAGCCGCTTTGCTAAGCTGATGTGCTTCGAGCGATTTGAAAATTGCATCGCCGATGTCCGTTTGCGCGGCAAATGTCCCGCCGGGGGCATAACTTTGCTTATGGACCTCTTCGATCAGTCCTTCCGTGTTTTGTATTAAGTTATCGTGCCGACGATACGTGACACCCGGCGCAAGCCACGGAAAGAATCGTTCCATTGCGCTCTCTTCCGCCGCATAGGCCTCGGCAAGTTTTTCTCGTGCGAGTTGGATGTCGATGTTGCGCGCGCCGGCCAGGCGCAGCGCAGTCGGCAGATTGATCGTCAGCACTTT
>QHNJ01000279.1 GCA_003218395.1 Verrucomicrobiota bacterium | reverse complement strand
TTTTGTGGCTTTTCTGCGCTTGTCGACTAAAAAACAGCACGTTGCCCGCCGTCAAAGCGGTAACAAAAACCGCCGCGATGAGCACGGTCCACAGGTTCAGTTCCTTTGAGCGTTTCATGAAAACCATTGTCGCAGTCGCCCGTTTAAAAGCGAGAGGATTCCCCCGCCGATATCACGCGGCGTTCTCATCCGTCAAGTCGGCAACCTGCTCGATTTCACCACGATTTGGGAATGGGTCCGCCGTGGCGTCTACGATCCTCTTACATACAGCCGATACCCCGCGCCGGCGCACTCCTGGCGCGTGGGCAAACGCTGAAAAATAGCGAAAATCCTTTCGGCAAGCTTGGGATCAATGCCGATGCCGTTGTCCCCGATCGAACCAGCTCGCACACGTGAGCTTCTGGCGGCTTACGATCCAGGTAACAGTCATGCTCCGCAGACACCGTTTCCCTGAGACGGTAGTTTCACGATCGTAAACCAGAACTGCTCCAGGAGTTGCACGATCTTGATGAACTGGTCTATGTCCACGGGCTTGGTGATGTAGCAGTTCGCATGGAGACCGTAAGTCGACACAATGTCCGCTTCGGCCTCTGAGGTGGTGAGCACCACCACAGGGATACACTTTAGATCGGCGTCTGCTTTGATTTCCTGAAGGACTTCGCGGCCACCTTTTTTGGGCAAATTGAGATCCAGCAGAATGAGGTCGGGCGCGGGAGCATCAGCGTGTTCTCCTCGCCTATGCAGAAACGCCATCGCTTCCGCGCCATCATTCATCACGCTGAGATTCACAAGAAGGCTGCCTTCCTCCAGCGCCTCCCTGGTCAATTGCACGTCGCCCGGATTATCCTCTACGAGCAAGATTTCAATCGGCTTTAATGTCTGGTCTTGTGCCATTTCGACTTTTTCCTCGTTTCTAGAGTGGACGGGTGAACTGAGATCGCGGCCCCCCGGCACTCCGGTGTCAGTGGATTGAATCGGCGATCAAGGCGGTGTCTTTATCGCCGCCCATACACGGCAACCTCACAGTGAAAGCGGATCCCTTACCAAGCTCGCTTTGCACGGTAATACTGCCGCCGAGTAACTCGGTTAACTTTTTAGCAATATAAAGTCCCAGTCCCACGCCGTTATGATTCCGCGTGCTGGAACTGTCGGCTTGATGAAATTTTTCGAATACGGTGGCAAGGATCTCGTTCGGAATTCCGATCCCGCTGTCGTGCACAGTGAATTCGACGCTTTCCTCTTGCGGAAGCGGGCGGATCGATACGGTTATCAGTCCCTTCTCGGTAAATTTGATAGCGTTACTAATCAGGTTCTGTAGGATCTGCGCAAGCTTCTCGTTATCGGTGTTGATGACCGGAAGTTTGGAGGGACAATCCCAATGAAGCGTAACCTCTTTTTTACCCGGAGGGATCTCACAGCTTGCGCGAAGAACGTCAACCAGGACGCTCATATTAAATTTCGTTCTTACGACCGAAAGCCCATGGCTCTCAATCATCGTCACTCGCAAGATGTCGTTGATCATCGCCAGTAAATCCTTCGCGCAGACCGAGACTTTCCCCAGAGCGCGATCTTGCTCGGGGTTTAATTCTCCCATCATCCCGTCCTTGACCATCTTGGTATAGCCCATGATGACGTTGACCGGAGTGCACAACTCGTGGGATACGACGCTGAGAAATTCATTTTTGATTCGATCGGCGCGCTCGAGCTCAATGGCCTGATCGCGGGTCTGTTGATACAGTTGAGAGTTCTGAATCGCGACCGCGGCCTGCCCCGCCACGGTAGAGAGAAACTCGATCTCTTCCTTACTAAAGTCGTGTTCTTCTCTC
>QHNJ01000285.1 GCA_003218395.1 Verrucomicrobiota bacterium | reverse complement strand
TGCCAAGGGCGCCGATCAAATCGCCTCGTAGCTGCCTATCCAGCTCCGATTCCCCTGCTCTCGGCGACCAAGTAAGCCGATCAAGCGCAGCGGCGAAAACAGCGCGAACGCGCGTGCGAAGGGCATCACGCTGTTTCTCCCCTAGGATTCTGTTCAGATTATGACAGGAAATGATTACCGACGTCCAAACGTTGACGTCTGTCTCATCTCGGAGAAGATCGATCAGGTTCAAATATTCGCTCAGCGGTGTCAGACCGGCCAACGCCGTTGCCCACGCGTCGTTGACTAAATTAAATCGTTCCACCGCTGCAAGACTGGTTTGCAGCGCTTGTTTGAGGTCGGCCATAAGGTCGGGACTATAGCGAGCCCGATAAAAGCCGTGCCCTCCGGCGTTTACAACAACCCAATCTGCATCGTCCGGAAGTTCAACCCGCACTCTTGGGTCGGTCAGCAGAATCGTCCGATTGACGACTCCTCGTTTCGTGCCCGCGCGTATGAAAATCGGCACGTGCCATTTTCGCTCTGGAGTGTTCCCGTCCTGCAGGTAACGAAAGATGCTTTGCGACAGGATCAAACCGCGACCGTCTCGCTCTACACTGATGAGGGGATAACCCGCCTGAAAAATCCAGGAGTCCATGAGGGGGCGAACCGGCTGACGCGTCGAGTCCTCGAGCGCGTCCCAGAGATCCGTCGTCTCGGCGTTGGCGTATTCATGGCGGCGCAAGTACAAGCGAATGCCGTCGCGAAACGCTTCCGCGCCGAGATATTGTTCGAGCATGCGCAGCACCGACGCGCCTTTCTCGTAGGTCAGCACATCGAACATGCCCGCCGCCTCCTCCGGCTTCTCTACCGGAAATTCGATGGGCCGCGTGCTCTTGAGGCCGTCGACTTGCATGGCCGCCGCGCGTGACACGGTAAAGCTGTCCCAGCGCCGCCACTCGGGTTTCCACGCGTCCACCGCGATCATCTCCATAAAAGTCGCGAAGGCTTCGTTCAACCAAAGGCCGTTCCACCAACGCATAGTGACCAAGTCGCCGAACCACATATGGGCGTTCTCATGCGAGACGACGTCCGCCACCCGCTCCAGCTCGGCGCGGGTCGCCTTGGCTTCATCGACCAGTAGCGCGGTTTCGCGAAAAGTGATGGCGCCGAGATTCTCCATCGCGCCCGAAGCAAAATCGGGGATCGCGATCAAATCCAATTTGTCGCCGGGGTAGGCGATGTCGTAATAGCCGCTGAAGTGCGAGAGCGAGAAGCTGCCGATCTCCTGAGCGAACTTCGCGAGATGGCGTTTGCCGGGCACGGCCCAGACGCGCAGCGGAGACTTTCCGACCATCACGGGGTCGGTTGCTTCGAACTCGCCGACAATGAAGGCGACGAGATAGGTCGACATCTTCATGGAATCGGCGAACACGACTTCTTTTTTGCCGATGCCGGCCAAAGAAGTTTCGCTAATCACGCGCGCGTTTGATATGGCCGTCAATCCGTCATCGATTACCAGAGTTACTCGGAAAACCGCCTTGAAGGCCGGCTCATCCCAACAGGGAAAAGCCCGCCGCGCATCCGTCGATTCGAACTGAGTCGAGGCGAGCGCTTTCTCTTTTCCGTTAGCGTCTTTGTAGGTGCTGCGGTAAAAGCCGTGCAGCTTGTCGTTGAGAATGCCGGAAAAAGTTAACCGCAACTCCCAGCGGCCTG
>QHNJ01000284.1 GCA_003218395.1 Verrucomicrobiota bacterium | reverse complement strand
ATCTGCGTTCGTCGCCTTCTCATTGTCGAATGGCGGCGTCATCGCAACCGCTTTGTTTCTATCACACCATAAACCCTCCACGTTTTCGGAATTCCGAAAACGTGGAAATGAAGAAGCGGCTAGCGGTCGCGGGTGGCTACCGTGGAAGCGGCGTTCACAAAGCGAGAGAGCGCGGCGAGAACTTGACGGATTTCACTGGGATGTTTGAGCCGGTAACGATTGTGTTTTCCATCGCTGTCGTAGCGCACCACATCGGCCAGGCGGAGCGCGCCGAGTACATTGCTCACGCGCTGCACGCTTCTGCCGACCGCGCGGGCAATCTCGCTAGGGTTTAGCTCCTTGTTCTCTGCGAGCAGTTCGACGACTGCGAACGCGACCGGATTGCCGAGCAGGCGGCACAGACGTGACTGCCTGTAGCTGTCCTCTTCCACGCGGCTTCTCTATCACGTTTTCGGAATTCCGAAAACGTGGAAATATATGCGCTCTGTGCTTGCCGGTTAGCGCATACAAACTGCGATCCTAGCCCGAACAACACAGGATCCAGCCCTCTTCGCGACGGATTATATAATCTTCCGCCGATCCGCTTCCGATGCCCGGCGGCATCGCGAACTCCTTGATCAGTGAGTTCCTTGCGTCGAGGTCGCGCGCCCAGTGCCACATGGCGCGCACCTGGCCGCGGTCTTTGATCGTGTCGGTGAGAGGCGCGCGAACGCTCGGATAGATCTCGGCATGGAGAATGCGCACCGTCGGATCGAGCCATCTTCCAGTTCGGGGCGCCCATCCGGTCTCGAAAGGCCAAACGGCGGAGCATCCAGCAAACTGCGG
>QHNJ01000283.1 GCA_003218395.1 Verrucomicrobiota bacterium | reverse complement strand
TTCCGTCGCTGACAATGGGTGCGGGATGAGCCCGGGATTCCTAAGGTCCTCTCTTTTTCGCCCGTTTCAGACAACAAAAAAGAAGGGACTAGGCATCGGTATGTTTCAATCCAAGATGATTGTCGAAGCGCATCGGGGAAAAATCCAAGTGGAAAGCGAACCCGGCGCTGGCACAACTGTGCGGGTAATGTTACCTCTTCAACGCCAGGCAGTATGAAACCCAAAGTGCTCATAGTCGATGACGACGAAGCGATCCGGACGCAGATGAAATGGGCGCTGAGCCAGGATTACGAAGTTCATTTCGCCGAAAACCGAAGAGGAGCGCTTGAAGCCTTTGAGGCCGACCCCCCGGCGGTGACGTTGCTTGATCTGGGCCTCCCGCCTCGCCCCAATGAGTGCGATGAAGGCTTGGCAGTGTTGTCCGACTTACTCGCCGTCGATAGCACGGCCAAAATCATCATTATTTCCGGACAGGGCGAAAAACGGAACGCCATCGAGGCGGTTGGCGCGGGTGCTTACGACTTTTTGTGCAAGCCCGTGGAGATGGAGGAATTGAGGCTGCTCCTTCAGCGATGCATCCACGTGGTAGAACTCGAGAAAGAATACCGCGAGTTACAACAGAGGCAGCTTTCCGATGTGTTTGAAGATATGCTCGGCACCAGTCCACAAATGCAGGCAGTCTTTGCTTTCATCCGCAAGGTCGCCGGAACGAATGCTCCAGTGCTCTTGCTAGGAGAAAGTGGCACTGGCAAAGAAATGGCGGCAGCGGCGATTCATCGCCGCAGCGCGCGCAAGGACGGCCCTTTTGTCGCGATCAACTGCAACGCCATTCCCGAAAACCTTCTGGAGAGCGAGCTCTTCGGCCACGAAAAAGGCGCCTTTACGGGTGCTCACATTCAGCGCAAGGGGATGATGGAAACAGCCAGTGGCGGTACCCTGTTTCTGGATGAGATTGGCGAACTTCCCCCAGCCATTCAGGTGAAGCTTCTCCGGTTTCTTCAGGAACAGCGTTTTCAGCGGGTGGGCGGAAGACAGGAAATTCAAATCGACACGCGGCTTGTCGCCGCGACCAATGCCGATTTAAAACAGTTGATCGAGAACGGAAAATTTCGCGAGGATTTATATTTTCGTCTTGCGGTTGTCACGATCCGTCTGCTGCCGCTTCGCGAGCGAGGCGAAGACATCGTCTTCCTAGCCCGCGAATTTCTGCAAAGGTATGCTACCCAGAGTGGCCGGACAAAGCTGGTTTTCGCGCCCGACGCGTTGCGCGCAATGCCCCGTTATTCATGGCCCGGAAATGTGCGCGAACTTCAAAACCGCGTGAAACGGGGCGTCATTATGGCCAGCGGATCGCGAGTAACCGCAAAAGATCTCGAGTTGGATCAGGACGTGGTATCCTCGTCTGCAACGACTCTCAGACAAGCACGCGAGCACGTCGAACGCGAAATGATTGAGCAAGCGCTCAAGAGAAACTCCGGTAAAATCACTTCCGCAGCGGCTGATCTTGGGATCAGCCGGCCGACCCTTTACGAACTAATGGAAAAACTTGGCATCGCCAAAGAGCGCGCAAATACAAACATCGAGTAAGATCGAAATCACAAAACACATGCAAATATCGAAAGTCTCATTCAGAATCGGGACTTATATTTTAGCGGCCACACTTATCGCGGGCTGCACTAAGGAGTCCAGGAAAGCCCGTCTTCTTGGCGAGGCGAACGGCTATTTTAAAGCGGGTGACTATGACAAAGCCAGGCTCAGCTACCTCAACGCGTTGCAGCTGGATCCGCAAAACGCGCTCGCATTCGAAAGAATCGGTGCCATGTGGCAGGATGACGGAGCACCGCTGCGCGCCGCTGGGTTCCTGAAAAGGGCAAGCGAGCTGGACCCGAAAAAAAGAAGCCCTCAATGTGCTCGCGCAAGTCCCGGACAATGGCGATGCCATTATCGTTTTGACTGAAGCGGCGCGAAGCAAAGAAGACTTTGAGGCCGCCGAAGAACAGCTCCAGAAATTTCCCAAAAAGAAGGACGTCTCTTTCTACCTGGCCGCGGCGAATCTCTCTTTCAGTGGGGGCGACCTGGTTACAGCGATCAACGCACTCCAGCAGGCGCTCGCAGCCGATCCCAAATCGTCTGCTGCCCACATGGCGATGGGAAATTTGCATCTAGTGCAGAAAGACCTCAAACAAGTCGGCGAAGAATTTAAGAAAGCGGCAGACCTTGCGCCGGTTCGGTCCATCGAGCGGTTGAAATACGCCGAGTTCGAATGGGGCGTGGGTGATGCCGGCGAAGTGAGAAGAATTGCCACTGACATGACCAGGAGCGCGCCGGATTATCTCCCCGGCTGGTTCTGGCTGGCCGAGCTTGCCTACAAAGACAAGAAATACGACGAGGCCCTCTCGATTCTTGAAAATGTTTTTGGCCGCGATCCCGAATACCTCGATGGCGGCAGACTGCAAGGCGATTTGCTGCTGGCAAAGGGCGACGCAAAAAAAGCCATGGAAGTTTTGGAGCGCCTCGACCAGACCTATCCGAACGTGCCCTTGGTCAAGTATAAATTGGCACGCGCCTATCTCGCAAATAATAATGCCAACCAGGCAAAGCTGGCGCTGGATGAGGCCGTCTCAATCAATCCGGATTATGACGATGCCGTTCTACTGCTCGCCCAGGTCAACTTCGCCACTGGTCATGGTGAAGCGGTGATTGAACCCACGACCCGCTTGCTGAGAAAACGTCCTAATCTAACGAACGCCGCATTGGTGCTGGCTGGTGCTTATGGGTCGCTTGATCGGTTTGACGATGCCGCCGCGGTCCTTCACAACCAAGCCGAGCTCACGCCGAACGATC
>QHNJ01000282.1 GCA_003218395.1 Verrucomicrobiota bacterium | reverse complement strand
ACGGTTTTGAGGGAAAACTGACTTCATCCAAATGGGCGAAGATTGCGCAATGCTCGCAAGATACGGCGTTGCGTGACATCCTCGAGCTCGTCAATCACGGCATTCTCGTCAAAGACGCTGCCGGTGGCCGAAGCACCAGTTATTCCCTGGCGCAGACCGGCGAAACCGGAACCTCTGGCGGGACTACATTATGAAAGGTCATTCGTTCCAATAGTTGCAATGATGCTCGGCCACGCTTTGTCGGATATCCGCGTCGGGGCATGACTAATGCGGACTAGCAACTCTATTGTCATGATCGTTCACGCGGATCGGTGGACGATCTCGCTCGCGCGATTTCGATTGAGAGAGGCGCGACGTTTGGACTGCATCGACTTTCTTTCACCCAGCTCGCCGCGCGGCTGGCCGTCATGGAACTGGCTTCGCGCGAACGCGCGCCCACGACGACGCTAGGGCATGAAGCGGTTGCGACGCGGGCGGCGTTCGAAGCCCGCGACGATGAAGCGCTTGAGTATTTCTCGCCGGTCTCCCAGACCCCAGGGTTTCCGAAGGCGCTGGCGCGTACCTTACTGGAGTTGAGACTTGCCGCTGTAGCGAGCGGTGAGTTGGCCCGGCTGCCGCGTAGCGGGACTGACCTTGCCGCCTTGCTGGATCGCGTTGACATCCTCCTGAACGAGGCCGGCGCCAGCGATCGAGCTGCATTGTTCGAGACCGCAACCAAGGGTCTGGGCTCGCCGGTGATCGGCTGGCCGCCGATGCCGCTGCTGCTGCTCGATGTCCCTTTCGAATCTGAAATCGAAGCGCAGTTTCTCTGGGCGCTCGTCCAGCAATCGCCGCACGTGATGATTACCGTGCCAGCGGGTGACGCCTCTGCCGTGAGCCAGCTGGAGAAGCGCGGCGTCCGAGTCCAGATCATAGAGGAAGCCGAGCCGAACGATCTGACCCAGCTTGCGCATTATCTGTTTTCAAAAGAGCCTCCGCCCGAGAGAACGCGCACGGGCGAACTGGTGTGGTTTTCGGCGCCCGGCGAGGGCCGCGAATGCGTCGAGATCGCGCGCCGGATCCTGAAAGAAGCCGACCGCGGCGTTCGCTTCGACGAGATGGCGATTGTTATCCGCTCGCCGCAGCAGTACGTCGGGCTGCTGGAGCATGCCCTCGCCCGGGCCGGGGTTCCCGCGTATTTCGATCGCGGCACCCGTCGTCCCGATCCTGCGGGTCGGGCCTTTCTCGCGATCCTGAGTTGTGCAACCGAGAATTTTTCCGCCAAACGCTTTGCCGAATATCTTTCGCTCGCCCAGGTCCCGTCACTGGACGATTCCCGCAGCGCTCCGGTGGGTTCCCGCCATTCGACGTGGGTGGCCTCGCGCGACGATGTCTTCGGTGTCCTCTCGGAGCGTGCACCCGACGAGCCTGACGGTAGCGATGGCGACGGCGACCAGCGACCCGCCACCAACGTTAATGGCGACCAGGCTGTTGTCGCCGGCACCCTCAGAGCGCCGTGGAAGTGGGAAAGCTTACTCGTCGAATCCGCCGTCATCGGTGGCAGTGAGCGCTGGGCGCGCCGCCTCAACGGACTGGCGGCGGAGTATGAGCTAAAGATTCGCGAGCTAACGTCCGAGCAGCCGGACTCACCGCGCATCGCGCGCCTGGAGCGCGAGCGACAGAACCTCGCTCACCTCCGAGGTTTCGCGCTGCCGCTCATCGAAGAGATGTCTGCCTGGCCCAAGCAGGCCACGTGGGGCGATTGGATTCAGCGACTCGAAGAATTTGCGCCGCGGGTGCTCCGGCGCCCCGAGTTCGTGCTGCGCGTCCTTGCCGATCTCCGTCCCATGGCCGCGGTTGGACCGGTGAGCCTGGCCGAAGTACGCGACGTGCTTGCCGACCGCCTGGCAGCGCTGGAAGTGGAGCCGCCCGCGTATCGGTA
>QHNJ01000281.1 GCA_003218395.1 Verrucomicrobiota bacterium | reverse complement strand
GTAAAGAAGCCAAGCCGGATGTGATGCGCAATGGTCAGTTGTTCGTCGCGTGTCAAACCGATGACGATCTACCGTACGTGCTGAAATATTCCGGCGAGGACAGCTTCATGATCGGCTCTGATTACGGCCACGCCGACAACGCCAGCGAGCTGCTGGCTTTGCAGCGGCTCAAGGAGAAAGGCGAAATCGATCCGAAAGTGATCGACAAGATCCTCTTTGCCAATCCGGCGCGATTTTACGGAATGGATTAAGAGATGCAAAATCCGCAACGATGGGCGCGGTGTAGGGGCAACCCCCTGTGGTTGTCCTCTCAGTGGCAGGCACGGGGGCCTGCCACTACAATCTATCCTCACGCCGGAACCAGCTCGGCATCTAACTGATAGTTAGAAAGAATTTCAACTCCGGAATCCGTGACGCGCAGAAGGTGTTCCAGTTTGACGGGGTTATGGTTGATCTCCAGGGCGATGATCATGTTTTCTTCCAGGGTCACCAGGTATTCGTCGGGGTCGCCGCCGCGTAGCCAGGGGGCTTCGTAAATGCATAGTCCCACTCCGTGGAAGCCGTCGAGTCCCGGCAGTCTGGATGAAGAGCTCTTACCAAAGCGCGCAAACAATTCCGTGCACGGACCTGGTTTGATCAAGGTCAACGCCTCCTGCAAACTTTCATAGGCCTCTTTGTATCGCGCGCGGCTCTGCTGTGTGGGCTTTCCGCGACTGAACGTTCGGGCGAAATCGCTGTAATAGCCGCCGGGTCCCGCCACGGTGGCGTCGCAGATTATCAGATCTCCTTCGACCACGACGAGATCGGCGCCCATCGGCTCGTTGTGTGGTCGCTCGTCGGCGGACGAATCATAGATCGAGATGAATTCACTGCCCGCTTCGAAGCCCTGGTCTAAGAGATAATCGAGCATGATGCGGCTCAGGCGCTCTTCGGGGAGGTCCGATTTGTGCAGCGCCTCGCGCACGAGATCGTAGCCGCGCTCCTTGGCTCGCGTAGTCCAGCGGATGAGCTTGAGCTCATCGGTGGTCTTAACCGCGCGCGCTTGGTTCAGCGCGCGCCAGCCGTCGACCACATTTATGCCGGAGTCCTTCAAGGCTTGGACCGCTCCCAGATTCAGACTGTCCACACCGACTCGCTCGCCCGCGACCCCCAGCTCGCGCAGAATTTCCATCACCTGGGCGACGAAGTCTTTTGTAGCCGCCGCTGGACGCATGGCGAACATGTAAGCATCAAAGCGCCGGAGAGTGCCGCGGTTTCTCGCCGTCTCGCGCTGGCAGATCAGCGGCGACCCTTCGGCGGGAACTAAGACAAAACGCTGAATCGCCGTGGCGCGAAGGCCGAGCATGAAAACCGTGTTGGTAGCGTAGCGGATATTCAGAAAGTCCGTGAGCAGTAGAGCGGTCAGGCCATGCTCTTTCATCGCCTCTTGAAGGCGCCTCAACCGCTCTGCTGTCAAACGCTCCAGATCGACTCCGAAAGGCGTAAGATCGGTGTAGAACATGGAAGTCTCCTTTGCTGCGCTAGCACTAGCGTGGATGATAATTACGAGGTGGATGAGTTTCAACCATAAAAAAGGCCCGAGCTCCGGAGAACTTCGGGCCTTTTGGTTAAAATGATTTCCGGTCGTCAGAAATAGCAGGCAGCGGCCGGAAGCCTTACTGTGTTGGTTGTTGTGTCCCCCACATATTTCTCATCTGCTCGCGCACGGATTGTAGCTGTTGGTAGCGTTGAGCAACGCTCGTGAGTTGGTCGGTGGTCAGAATATTGCGAATCTCCAGGACGACTTTGAGACCTTCCTGGGCTAACTGACTGCGCAAGGCGGCAATTTGCTGGTTATCGGCCGTCAAATCGGTCTCTTGGACCGCTCCCGTAGAAAAAAGCTTGGTCGACATATCTTGCTGCACCGCTCGGAGCTGGTTGAAAAGATCGCGGAATGCGGCGCGATGATTCGCCATGATTTGGCGGACTTGAGTTTTTTGGTCGGCGGTAAGATTGGCGCTTCTCAGCAGCATCGGAAGCATCATTCCCCCGCCACCTCTCATTATTCCGGCGCGCGACCCAAAATGGGGCGCTACTACCTGCGCGCGAACCGCGGGAGCCCACAACATTCCGGCAATCCAAATGGCCCCTGCAAAGCCAAAATATTTCTTACTCATTTTCATATAACCTCCTTAATGGGAATTTTTTCGGGTTAATTAT
>QHNJ01000280.1 GCA_003218395.1 Verrucomicrobiota bacterium | reverse complement strand
TGAACGGTTAATAGCAGCGACGAAAGTAAATCGGCTGTGCCAGGAAGGAGATACTGTTCCCTTCCTGCGCCAACCATACGCTCAAATGGTGTCGGAGGAAACAGCAGAAAACGCGCATCATAAACCGTTCATCACCGGTTGAGCGACACGACTGCGGCCAGGCCGACGATCAAACCCATTTTTTAACTGTTCGAGAGGATCTCGTAGCCGACGCTTTTTATCACGTTACCTGCCGAGGCACGATCAGCGCGCAATTTTCCGTGACGATCAAGACCGGACGCGTTTTCTAGAGCGACTGAGGAGCGCCTCAGAGATCTTCAGCGTCCGAGTGCACGCCTACGTACTGATGAGCAACCATTTTCACCTGATTGTCGAGACTGCCAAAGCCACACGCCAACTGAAGCACGCCGCGCAGGTTCGGTTATCGGCCCGCGATGAAGAACTGCACATACCGAGCTGCGCTTTCGGGCGACGACATCGTCTTGCCATCAATTGGCTGCGATTATCAGAAATGCGTTCAGCTTTTGCGTGGATGGTGCACAAGTGCTACACGTCTCGAAGGAGAACAAAGATGCCGGGAAAAAACTGGAGAGTAAACGTAGTCTTGGAAAAGGCTTTGTACGACAGCGTCCGACGCCTGGCGGCCAAGGAGGAGATTTCCTTGTCTTTGAAGATTCGAGACCTCATCAAAGACGCCCTCGAAGCTCAGGAAGACATCGTGCTGGCCGAAGTGGCCGAGGAACGGGAAAAGACCTTTCGGCGGACTCGGGGGCTAAGCCATAAGCAGGTCTGGGGTTCATAACGAACTCCTTTCC
>QHNJ01000112.1 GCA_003218395.1 Verrucomicrobiota bacterium | reverse complement strand
GAAACGGAGTTGGGAGGAAGTACCGGAGGATATCAAGCGCACGTTCGAGCGTCTCGGCATTCCCGAACAGGAACGAAAATTCCTCGCCGGTGTGGAAGCACAGTTCGATAGCGAAGCCGTCTATTCAAACATCAAGAAAGCAGTCGGCGAACAAGGGGTCATTTTCGTTGGCTCGACGGAGGGCCTGAAGAACCATCCGGAAATTTTCCGGAAATGGTTCGGTAAAGTCATCCCGATCGCCGACAACAAGTTCAGCGCGCTGAACTCTGCCGTGTTTAGCGGCGGCTCGTTCATTTACGTCCCGCCGGGTGTGAAAGTGAAACATCCGCTTCAGGCTTACTTCCGTATCAACGCCGAAAACTTCGGCCAGTTTGAGCGCACCCTTATCATTGCGGATGAAGGCTCGGAAGTCACTTACATGGAAGGTTGCACCGCGCCGAAGTTCAACACTCCGACGCTGCATAGCGCCGTCGTGGAATTGGTCGCTCTAAAGGGCGCCAAGATTCAGTACATCACAGTGCAGAACTGGGCTTCGAATGTCTTCAACCTCGTCACAAAACGCGGCCTCGCCCAGGAAAATGCGGAAGTGAAATGGATCGATTGCAACATCGGCTCGCGCCTTACCATGAAATATCCGAGCGTGATCATGAAGGGCCGAAAAGCGCGCGGAGAAGTGCTTTCCATCGCGCTCGCAAACGACGGGCAGCACCAGGACACCGGCGCCAAGATGATCCATGCGGCCGATGAAACAACGAGCAACATTATTTCCAAATCGATCTCCATCGGCAAAGGCCGGGCCACGTATCGCGGCTTGGTCCACGTGCCGAAGCACCTCAAGCATTGCAAGAACAACACCGAATGTGACGCGCTTCTCATTAACGCGACTTCGCGGACAGATACCTATCCGGCCATCACTGTGCGCGGGACAGGCAACGCTGTGCAACACGAGGCGAGCGTGAGCCAGGTGAGCGCGGACCAAATTTTCTACATGCAACAGCGCGGTCTCACCGAGGCGCAGGCGATGAGCCTGAGCGTTAACGGTTTTGTCAACGATCTCGTCCGCCAATTCCCGATGGAATACAGCGTCGAGCTCAAACGTCTGATCGAGCTTGAGATGGAAGGCTCAGTCGGATAACTTTTCAGCCTAACAAGACCAAGAAAAACGGCGGTCTCCAGACCGCCGTTTGCGTCTAAGATCGACAATGCGCCACGACTCAGCAGTTCTTGATCACTCAGCCAAAGCCAGCGCGGTCTCCGCTCCGCGCAGGATCCTTTCTGGTCCAATCGATTCGGAGGTTTTCCCGGTTTGGTTTCGCGACCAGCAGCGCGCAGCCTGGAAAGAATTCGAGGCGCTGCCGAAGCCGACGCGTAAGGATCAGGCCTGGCGATTTGCCAATGTCGATCTTCTCGATCTTACGCCGTTCACGCTCGCCAGCGCGCTACATGACGATGAGCGCGCTGCGATTCTCGAACAATCGCGCGCACTCGATGAAGTCGCCGCGCGCCTGGTTTTCGCCGGCGATGAACTCGTCCACCGCGACGTTGTCTCCGAGCAGTTGAAAAAACGCGGCGTCATTTTCCAATCGCTTGAGCGCGCAGTGGTCGAGCACCCCGATTTGTTTCGAAAATATTTCATGTCCCAGCCAGCCGCGCTTGGTTCGGCCAAATTCGGCGCCCTGCATCAGGCATTGGTGAGTTCAGGGACTTTTCTCTTCGTTCCACGAGGGGTTGAGATCGAATCGCCCATTGAGATTTTCCATTGGCTCCACGGAGAGAACGCCGCTGTGTTTCCGCATCTGCTCCTGGTCACGGATGAACTCGCGAAAGTGACCGTGATCGAGCATTTCTGCTCGTTAGATCCGTCTCTACCGGGTTTCGCTTGCGGGGTAAACGATTTGATTGCGGGTCCCGGCGCGAACGTTGCCTATGTGTGCGCGCAAAACTGGGGAGATAAAGTCGTGGCGCTGCAAATGAATTCGACGACGGTCGATCACGATGCCTCGACCACAAGTCTGAATTTGCATCTCGGCTCGCGCTATTCGCGCTTTGAAAGTCTGAGCCGGCTCATCGGCGAAGGCGGGCGCAGCGATCTGCTCGCTGTCTCCGTCGCAAAAGATCAACAGGAATTCGACGCGCGCACACTGCAGGACCACATCTCGCCGCATACCGCGAGCGATCTCCTTTACAAAAATGCCCTCGACGATCGTGCTCGCAGCATTTTCGGCGGCCTCATTCGCGTCGAGCCGCACGCGCATTTCGCCGATGCGTATCAAAAAGTTAGAAATCTTCTCTTGAGCGACGATGCCGAAGCCAATTCAATGCCCGGCCTCGAAATCCTAGCCGACAACGTTCGTTGCACCCACGGTGCCACTTCCGGCCAGATAGACGCGGACGAACTTTTTTATCTTCGCACCCGTGGAATTCCCATTCCGGTCGCGCAACGCCTTGTCGTCACCGGTTTCTTGAACGAAGTCATTCAGCGGCTCGATCAACCGGCGATCGCCGCGTATTTGAATCGGCTGATCGAGGACAAGTTTGCGACGTAAAAACGCAGCGGCGCGCGGGGGATTCTCACACTCGCCGAAATAGAATTGAGCGACCGATAGTCGTCGTGTCGCGGCAAGCCCTCTCCAAATTCTTCTACGTCCCTCGGAATAAGAAGCGCGCGGAACGATCTTGTCATTTTGCCACTGCTTGTTCTGAATTTAACTCAAAATTGATTTTCACATCGTAATGATCGCCGTTGCCCAGCTCGGCCGGTAACGGATCAACTTGGGTTACTCGTTTCGCAATCGCCGCAACTGATTCATTCACCACGACGTTCTCGGACGGCCTGATGATTTCGAAACTGGAAACGCGCCCGTCTTTTTCGATTCGAACTTTGACCAGCGTCGAAATTTTGGTGCCCGAAGCGACGTTAGTCGTTGGCTGAATCCATGCACTGTAAAAACGGTCATGGAGCATATTGCCATACCAGCCGAATTCCGATGCGCTGCTCCCGCCGCCCGCGCGTCCACCTTTGCCCGCTGAACCTGTTTTCCCGGTGCCGGTCTGAGATGAAGATCCCTCTTTCGATGGAGCGGTTTTCGCGATCTTTTTTTTCTCTGCGTCTGCGTCGGTTTTCTTTGCTTCTTCCGATTTCGTCGGACTCGATTTCGCTTTCGGCGATGGTTTGGGAGAAGCTTTTGCCAACACGGTCTTTTTGGGGGTCGGTTTCGGTGTTGGTTTCGGAGTGACTTTCGCCTTTGGCGTGGGACTTGCAGCCGGCTTTGGAGTAGGTGCCGATGTTGCCTTCGGTTTCGGTGTGGGCAGTTCGATTTCGCTTTTCGCTGGGGTTAAGAGAGGCTGTTCCTTTTCCGCCTCGTCCGGTTTCAGTTCGGGCGGCGGAGTTGAAACTTTTACCGGCTGCGCCGACTCGCCGCTATCTGGCTCTTCGGCCGCGAGATCTTCCGCGCCACTTAACCAAACGATGCTTTGCGCGTCTGAGGAGCTCCTGGCTTCGACACACCAGCGAATTAATCCTGCGATGAGTGCGACATGCACGATTGCTATCAGCGTGACGTTTCGCCAGAAGCGGGCGTCTTTCGACATCTATTTCGTTTCCGCTCTGGTTGCGATGCCGACCTTCGTAATTTGCGCGCGGCGTAAAGCGTCCATCAACGTAATCAATTTTTGCACGGGCAATTCGCGATCGGGCCGAATCACGATCGCCACATCCGGATTGGCTTGCTTCAACTGAATGAGTTGCGTCGTGAGCGTTTCCGAGTTCACCACTTGATTGTTAAACCGAATCGTCTCGCCGCGGTCGATCGAGACCGTTTGCACTCGTGACGAGCTGACGGGTGGATTAGTGGCGCCGCTGGAGGGGATCACCAGGTTCATGCTATTTTCGAGTAACGGCGTCGTGATCATGAAAATGATGAGCAACACGAACGCGAGATCGAGCAGCGGCGTGACATTAATCTCGCTCAGCGTCGTCAAGCTATTGCGCTGAGAATAACGTCTCATTTGCGAAAGACGGATTCCCGTGAGCCGTGATCGACGTATTTGTGCTCGAATTCGGATGCGAGTTCGGCGGCAAAGTTGTCCATTTCAACGATGACGCCGCGAATGCTGGTGATGAGAAAATTGTAACCGAACATGGCCGGGATGGCGACGCATAGCGCGGTCACCGTCGTGATGAGCGCACCGGAAACGCCGGGTGCCATCGACGCAAGATTCGGCGCGCCAGCTTCGGCAACGCCCGTAAAAGCATCCATCACGCCCCAGACTGTGCCGAGTAATCCGAGAAAGGGCGAACCGCTCACCGCTGTGGCGAGCAAAATCATTTGCGATTCAAGTGCAAGCGCCGTCTCGCCCACGGCTCGCTCCATGGCAGCGTTCACCGCACCCATTTGCGCCGGCGAAATTTTATCAGCGATCTCGAGTCGCGCGCGAAAGGTGTCGTCCACTTCCGGCGAACCGAGAAGATGAAACGTCATTTCCTCGCACCCGGCGCGATACACATTAAACACGGGCGATCCCGGGAATCGCGCGTTCTTCTCAAACAAGCGCAGCGGTTGTCGATCTTGCCGAAAAGCGGCGAGGAACCGGGCGTTCTGTCGCTGCGCGAAGCGGATGACGCGCAATTTCGTGATCATGATTGACCAACTGAAGATTGAAGCGACGGCAAGAAGAGAGAGGACGAGCTTTCCTGCGATCGTCGCGTGATCGAACGCAAAAAGGAGACCGCCGGCCGCTAAGAATGTCGCAATGAGCATCTCCGCGTCACCTGCACAAGTAATAGCGCCGTTTCGCGAAAGCGCTAGTTGTCATTTCGACCAAAGCGTAGCGGACTGGAGAAACCTCTTACCATTTAACAATGAGAGATGTCTCGACTTCGCTCGACCCGACAAATGCTACAAGCGCACCTTCTTCGGATAGGTCGGCCGCGTTTTAGCGAACGCGATAAATCCAATCCCGATCGCAATCAAGAAGAACGAAAAGAACTGGCCGCGCGTGAACGGGCCTATCAACGCCGCGTCGGGTTCGCGGAAATATTCGATCACGATTCGAAAAATCGCGTACAAGACAAAAAACAGTCCTGTCAACACTCCGTTTGGCTGGCGTGTGCGCATGCGCACGAACCACAGAACGGCGAACAAAACGATCCCCTCGAAAAAAGCCTCGTAGAGCTGCGATGGATGGCGCGGCGTCAAAATCGAGCGCAAAGCGGTCGCGACTTTTGGCTGGCGATACACCGCGCCGATGATCGCGTCCGGCGTAGTCAACGATGGATCGATTTGCGCGCACGTCGCGATGGCGCGATCTGCTTCTGCGGGATGATCGAGCAACTCCTTTGGAAATTGCATCGCCCACGGAACATTTGTGATGCGTCCATAAAGTTCTCCGTTGATGAAATTGGCGCAGCGGCCAAAGAACAAACCAATCGGCGCAGTTACGACCAGATTATCGCCCAGGTTCGTCCACGAGATTTTGTGCCGGTGCGAGTAGTAAAAAGTGAAGAGCAACAGCCCGAGCATCCCGCCGTGGCTCGACATTCCGCCTTCCCACACACGCAAGATCGACAATGGCTCGCGCAACATTTCGGGTTTGTAGAAAAAGACGTAACCGAGCCGACCACCGATGATCACACCGAAAAGCGCGCAGCCCGTGATGAAGTCTCCGACTCGCTCCGCGGGCAGATCGGCAAACCCGCGCTTGGCGAGCCAGAAGAAAAGGAGATAGCTGGAGATAAAAGCGAGCACATATGCGAGCCCGTACCAACGCGGTCCGACATTGTCGTAGATCCGAAAAATAAGCGGATTGAGATCGTGCAAATAATAAGCGAGCACCGGTGCGGATTGTCACTGAAGTCCGCAATAGTCGCAATTAAAACGCGCATCTTGTAGCCGTCGCCCTGTGGGCGACGCGCACGCTTCGCACAGCGAAGCGGCTACAGGGCGGGCTATTCGCGCGACGAGCTCAACACTTTTCGCAGGAACGGTGCGGTGCGACTGATGCGACTCTTGGCGACTGCTTCCGGAGTGCCAACAACAACGACCTCGCCGCCGTCATCGCCGGCTTCCGGGCCAAGATCGACGATGTAATCGGCTTCCGCGATAATGCTGAGATTGTGCTCGATCACAACCACGGTGTTGCCTTCATCCACCAGGCGATGAAGCACATTGAGCAGCAGCTCAACATCCGCCATGTGCAGACCGATGGTTGGTTCCTCGAGCAAATACAATGTCGAGTCCGGCTTGCGCATTTTGCGAATCCGTTCATTCGCCGCCCGATTGACACCGCGTTTCAGTTGCGTCACGAGCTTCAGGCGTTGTGCTTCGCCGCCGCTCAACGTCGGGCTGGGCTGGCCAAGTTTGAGATAGCCGAGTCCGGTATCGACCAGCAAGGAAAGCGGGCGCGCAATTTTCGGATGCGCTGAAAAGAATTGCGCCGCTTCCTCGATCGTCATCTCCATCACGTCGCCGATCGATTTTTCATTATAGAGAACTTCGAGCGTCTGCGGGTTGTACCGGCGACCGCTGCAATCTTCACAGGGCACATAACTGCGGGGCAGAAAATTCATCTCCAGCTTGATCACGCCGTGACCCTTGCAAGTTTCGCAACGACCCCCTTGCGCGTTAAAAGAAAATCGGCTCGCTGAATATCCGCGCACGCGCGAGATAGGCAGCTGCGCGTAAAGGTTCCGGATTTCGTCAAAGACTTTAATGTAAGTGCCAGGCGTGGAGCGCGACGTTTTGCCGATGGGCGATTGATCGACTTCGTAGACAGCCTCGATTTCGGCCATGCCGCTGACGAGCTTAAACAGCTCGCCGTTACCCGCGCGCTTCTTCTCTTCCAACACGTCGCGCACCCCCGGCCAAAGGACATCGTGCATCAACGTCGATTTCCCTGAGCCGGAAATCCCGGTGATCACGGAAAGTCTTCCGATTGGAAAGCAGACATCGACCTCTTTCAAGTTATTCGCCCGCGCGCCACGGACTTCCAGCCAGTTTTCGACATCGTGCAGTGATCGGCGCGATTTTCGGATCGGATGACAAAGTGGTTTCTTCAAACAGCGACCAGTTTCGGAATTTTTTGCGCGCTGCACATCACGCAAACTTCCCTGAGCTACAACTTCACCGCCATGCACGCCAGCGCGCGGGCCAAGATCGACAACGTGATCCGCGCGCCGCATCGTCTCGTCGTCGTGCTCGACAATGACGAGCGAGTTCCCCTTTTTTCGAAGTGCAGTGAGCGTGTCGAGCAGGCGCAAATTATCTCGCGGGTGCAAACCGATGGTTGGCTCATCGAGCACATAAAGCACGCCGCGCAGATTCGATCCAAGTTGCGCCGCCAGACGAATGCGTTGCGATTCGCCGCCGCTCAATGTTTTCGCTGAACGGCCAAGCGCGAGATAACCGAGCCCGACATTCTCCATGAAATGCAAACGCTGTTGGATCTCCGGAAGCAATTCTCCCGCGATTATTTTATGTGTTCCGCGAAACCGCACTTTTCCTATAAGCTTGCGCGCTTCGCTCGCTGAAAGCGCTGTGAAATCGTCTATCGTGTATCCTTGTAGACGGACATGACGTGCCACCGCGTTTAAGCGCGAGCCGTGACAGCTCGAGCACTCGCGCGCTTCCGCTTCGTCGATCCATTCAGATTCGCGTTCGGCTGCCAATTCGTTCTCCAGAACTGATTCGCCATCGCCGCTCGCGCCGGTTTGCACATCGCGGTTCCAAATTTCACCGAACCCGCCGCATTCCTCGCAAGCGCCGTGCGGCGAGTTGAATGAGAACAAACGCGGATCGAGTTCCTCAAACGCGCGGCCACAGCGCGGACAGCTCATCTCCATGCTCATAACGGTGAGCCGATTCTTTGAGCTGAGCAGATGCGCCGTGCCGCGACCGATCCCAAGCGCACGTTGTGTAAGATTGCGCGCCTTTAGAATTCGCTTCGCATCAATCACACCAACCACCACGTCAATGGTGTGCTC
>QHNJ01000262.1 GCA_003218395.1 Verrucomicrobiota bacterium | reverse complement strand
GCGCGAACCGGATTCTGTAGGACGTAACGCAAAACCGTCATCAAGCGTTCATCGCGTTGAACCGGGAAACTTTTAAACCGACCCTGCCGTATATGGCCGCCGCCACCGTAATGCTTATGATAACTGCGCACGTGGCTTGTCAGTAGCCACTGCATGAATTGACTAAATGCGGTTTGGTGAGCAGGTTCGACAATGAGATGAAAGTGACTCGAAACTGCGAAAGCGCAGCCGCTCACGTTTTCGGCAAGACTCCAGGAGCATTCTGCTATCCACGTCGACGATTCACGAACACGTCCTTTTCTCCCGAGACAGCAGATTTCGAGGTGCCTTAGCTGATTTGCATCATTGCTAGACCTGGCCCATCAATCCACGCTTTTCCTCCCCTTGACACGATGATGCGCCGTGATTAACTTCCGCCTATGTTAAAGAAAAGGTTTAAAAAGTCGGGCTAATTATGGAACTAGTAAGATGGGATCAAGTTGAGGGTGTAAACCGAATACAGTCTCGGATCAATGAGCTATTCGAAGACACGTTCGGTCGGTCACGGGCGCAACAGAGTGCTGCCGCTGGAGTTTGGTATCCTCCCGTGGACATTCTTGAAAGTAAGGATTCGTATCTCATTCGCGCCGAGCTGCCAGGGATGAGAAACGAGGACCTCAAAACGGAAGTGAACGAAGGGATATTGACACTCAGTGGCGAGAGAAAGTTTGAAGAGCCGGCCAACGGGGTCGAGTACCACCGGGTCGAGCGGGTTGCAGGTAAGTTTTCTCGATCCTTTTACCTGCCGCAAACCGTGAAACACGATGGCATCAAAGCGACCTATCGGGACGGAATACTTGAAGTACAAGTTCCCAAAGCCGACGAGGCCAAGCCAAGACAGATCGCTATAAGCCTGAACTGATTCATCGCAAACGGCCAAACAGCAACCCAGGGGGAAGCCAAGCGCTTCCCCCTTCGTTTTTCGTAACGCCGCCAAAAAAGCACGTACCTTAGTGCAGATTAGCTGAAAAACATCTCGCATTGATTTCATTCTTTTTCACAACCGTGTGAGCAGCAAGCTGGGTTTAGGGAGCCTTTGGTTGAGAGATTTCACCCAGTGAAGTTGAACCAACTGTCAACACCGCGAAAGATTTCCCGTATCGACATGAGCCGGGATTTGTCTTGGCGCAATTACACAACTCCAAATCTGCCCAAATCTTTTTGTAAGCGATTTGACAAAGCCGACTGAACTAGGCGAGTAATACCACAGTATGGCGCAGTATAGATGGACCGTTGATCTTAGAGAGAACCGAAAGCAAGCAGTTCATTTTCTCACTAAAAGAGTCGGAATAAAGAGAAAGTTCTTAGAGGACGTCATAGAAGAGGTAAAGCAGGCATGCTCTTCGTTCGAGCACCGACAAAGAGGATTCAGCAAAAAGATGTCAACCGAAAGAGAAAGACGCCGTGCCGTCGAACTCGTACAACA
>QHNJ01000261.1 GCA_003218395.1 Verrucomicrobiota bacterium | reverse complement strand
TTAAGAGAGATCGCCACGCGCTTCAACGTAAAGCCAGAAGACTTGGCGCGCGTCAGCATCGAAGAATTAATCACGCGGCCTGAAGAGTCGTTTCAACATGCCGCAGACTACATTCTCAATAAGAACGCCGACTTGTATCGACGTCTCGCCTAGTGCGCTATCTTACCCTCAGCGAAGTCCTAGAACTGCATCACCGGGTTATCGCGCAGTCTGGAGGAGCATTAGGGGTGCTTAACTTGGGTGCATTGGAGTCCGCGCTGGCTCAGCCGCGGATCACGTTTGGCGGCCAAGAATTGTATTCCGGTGTCATCGAAAAAGCCTCAGCTCTCGGTTTTTCGCTCATCCAGAACATCCATTTGTGGATGGCAACAAACGCACAGGTCATGCTTCGAGGAAATCTTTCTTGTCCTGAATGATTATGAGATTCACGCATCGGTGGATGAACAACAGCGTATTGTTCTTGAGGTTGCGTCAGGGAAGATGGACCGTCCTACATTTTTAGCTTGGCTTCGCCTTCATGTGGTGGCGAGGTCATAGAGGGACGGAAGCTAATCAAGTGTTTCAAGCATTGGGACGATTGCTGCTGGTTATCTTAGCAGCCGTTTTCTTCCTCACCACTTCAGCTTCCGCACAACAGAAGTTAAAGCTTAGACCTCTGCGGATCGCGCTGCCAAGCAACACGATCGGCGCAACTCACTATTACGTGGGCAAGAGTCTGGGAATCTTTGAGAGCTATGGATTTGAACCGCAGATCTTGGTGCTGGAGCCGCGCGCGGCGCTGGCTGCTTTGTTGACGGGAGATTTAGACTTTTATACCGCTACAGGAACCACGACACGAGCGGCGCTTCGTGGTGTGCCCGTACGCGTCATATTGGTAGGTTTGAACCGTCCGGATCACGCGCTTGTTGCCGCCAAAGAGATTACCAGCATCGAGCAGCTTCGGGGCAAAGTGCTGGGAGGTTATACCGCACAGGCCACCGTGAACGTGATTCTGACCGAGCTCATGCGACGCAAGGGGCTCCGGCCGGACGAATACAAGATCCTCAATGTCGGCACGGCTCGTCTCGCCGCGCTTACCAGCGGCAGCGTGCCGGCGGCCGTGCTCAACGGTCTGGAGACTGTTTATGCCGTCAAACAGGGGTTCCGTGTACTCGCCAGAGCAGCGGAGGTAATCGAACTATCGACAGGTGGACTCGGCGCTTCTCTGACGAGCCTGCAAAATAAACGGGACCTCTTTCGGACGGCGGTGCAGGCGACGCTGGAGTGCATCCGAATCACAGCCAGCCAAAAGGAGAGGGTGCTGCCTGTTCTCATGAAACAGTTATCTCTGTCACAGGAAGACGCGGCTTCTATCTACGATCATGTCCATTCAGCGTGGGCTCTGGACGGCAGGCCGACGCCCGGCGCAACAAAGTTTGAGTTCGAGCTGGATCAACGGGACATGGGATTAAAGGAGCCACCCAGGCCGGAGCAGGTTTATGATTTCTCGCTGTTGGAAGAATCGGGAAAGCGGTAATTGATTCTGACGGAGAGGCAACCCTTTGTGGTTGCCCGCTGTGCTACATCAGGCAGGTATATTGGTAATATACTGACCAGTGTATTAAGGTATCCGAA
>QHNJ01000257.1 GCA_003218395.1 Verrucomicrobiota bacterium | reverse complement strand
CCACACCACAATGCCGGCAAAACAGATGCCGCGCTGTAAACGTGCCGAACTGATACGTCTCCAGATCCTCTGCTCCGGCGAGTAGACGAAACCGCTCGGGTAGGACCATGTGATGCAGGTAGCCCCTCTTGCGACAAATTGAGCAGTTACATTCGCTCGCACGCGAAAGATTGGTCGTGACCTCGAAGCGGATCCGTCCGCAGTGACAACTACCGGTGTACGTTTGAGTATCCATCAATCAGATGACCTCCTTATGTGCTCTCGCGCCGAACGTTGCGCTCAGCGGTCTAACGTATAGCGTTTTATCCCTGATTTCTTTGAAGGATAGAGCTTCGATGGAATCCCTTACGTGGCATTAGGGATAAAATGTGTTGGACTAAACCGTTGGGCCGAATTTACCGCTTGGCTATGGATATTGTAAAGCGGCAGGCGTGCCGGGAGCGAGGCGGTACGGAGGAGCCGTGGGAGCCTTAAGGTCGTAGCAAGGTGGTGCCGCACGAGTCTGAAGTACAACCGGGCACGAAAGCACGAAGAATTCTGCTTTTGGATGGTAATTAACCAGTTCCTGCCCATACGTCCCCCGATTTTTCCAATTACAACCGCGCCGGGATTTGGTAAAATTACTCCAACTCGAGTGTGCTCCATTGGACGTCGCAACTATGTGAGCCTATGGCAGATATATTTCTGAGTTACGCCAAAGAAAACCGTGAATCGGCCCGCAGCATCGCTGCGCTGCTGGAATCCGCCGGGTGGACGGTCTGGTGGGATCGGCGAATTCCCGCAGGGCGCACATGGCGTTCTGTGCTCGAAGAGGCGCTGCGCGAGATGCGCTGTATGGTCGTCTTGTGGTCGACTGATTCAATCGAGAGCGATTGGGTAAAGGAGGAAGCGGAAGAAGCGCGCACGATTAGAAAACTGGTTCCGGTACTGATCGATGCAGTCACGCCGCCAGTCGGATTTCGGTCTATTCAGGCGGCCGATCTGACGGACTGGGACGGTTCGAATGATGCTCCAGGGGCTCGCCAACTGATTGCCGACTTGGAATCCCTGATCGGAAAACCCAGCCATCAACCGGCCTCGGAGTCCCTGCAATCAGGTCGGATAGATCGCGCATTGACGGAGCGCGATGCAGAGGACGACCCCGGCGGCTCTTCTAGCGACGCCCGTAACCGGCAGTCCTCCGATAGCGAGCCTTTCGACGAATCCAAATCCCGTGAACGAATCCTAGATCGCAAGTTTGCGGTTAACTGGAAGACGGCGGCTGCCGGCGCTGTGGGAATCGCGTTGATTGTCGGATCGCTGCTGTGGCTCAGACGAGATGAAACGGACTTCTCTCAAACCCCGACGGCGAATCAACTGCCGCCGGAATCAGTTGCGGCCCCGCGGCTCGTCGGTGTCGGAGTAAACGCTGGGCGAACGGAGATCAAACCCCAGGAGGTTTTAAACCTTTCCCTCAGAGCGCAGTACGTCGACGGAACCCAAAACGAAATCAAAGAGGGCGTCGAATGGGCG
>QHNJ01000248.1 GCA_003218395.1 Verrucomicrobiota bacterium | reverse complement strand
AAACCACCAGTCGTGGTTTCCTAGCACGGCATACACGCCCATTGGAGCGGCAAGTCGGGCGAGCAGTCTTGCTGAAGCTTCGGGCGGTATGAAGTGTCCACCCCGGACTCCATGAATGACGTAGTCTCCGATCAGGAGCACTAAGTCAGGCTTTGCGCTAAGTGTAAGTAACACGATCTTTTCGAGCTTGGAGATACCGTTGAAGGGTGAGCCAGTATGGAGGTCGGCAAGGACCGCAATGCGTACCCCATTGCATTCAGCAGGCCATGAAGGGATTTGAACCTTGTGGGTTTCGTTACGGAGACTAGCCGGTTCCAGCCAGAAAGCCCAGAGCACAAGCACCGTGAATAAAGCCGCCGGCAGAATTACAAACTTCGCCAACTTCATGAGGTTTAGTTCATCTAATTCTTAGCTCATTATCCGTCTCAGACGTAGCCTGAATGAAGTGAAACGAAATCCAGGAAAACATCACCCGGTTTCAGCATGAGCTCCGTCCCGCCTACATACTTGGCCTTTCGTCTAACGCTCAACTCGATTGCAGCTTATTCACATCTCTACCACTACCCTACCGAGAATCGCTCCCGCCTTCAGCTCGTCGAGTGTGCGACTGACCTCCGACAGGGGCCGCTTCTGGAATGGGATCGGCCTGAGTTTGCCCTCGCGCGCGAGTGCAACGACTTCCTTTAACTCGGCGACGCTACCGAGATGTGATCCCTGGATAGTGAGCGCACGCTGAATGGTCGCTGCCAACGAAAGTGGAATCTCGCCGCCGTACAGGCCGACGAGGATCAGCCGGCCGCCTTTTCGTAGCGCGCCGAGGGCAAAGCTTGCCGTGTCGGTATTGCCCACCAAGTCGATTGCGCCGTAAATCGGTCCGCCCGCGATCTGCTGGAGCTTTTTCGCAACTTCGACATCGCGACTGTCTATCGTCGCGGCCGCGCCGGCCACTTCTGCGGCGTTCAGCTTGGCGGCATCGACATCGACGGCGATGATTCGTTCGTGACCCATCGCCCGCAACATACCAATGGCCGTGAGCCCGAGTCCGCCGACGCCGATCACTGCGACCCATTCTTCACGCGGGATTGGATTCAGCTTCGAAACGGCGGAGTAGGTCGAGAGCCCCGAACAGGACAACGTCGCCGCCCAAGCGGGATCGATGCCGCTGGCGTCAATGAGATAGCGTGGATGCGGGACAAGGAGATGATCGGCGTAGCCGCCGCGGCGCTGAATTCCGATCATGCGCGCCGCCATGCAATAGTTATCTAAACCCTCACGGCAGCGCGCGCAGATGCCGCAGCCCATCCAGGGGTACACGAGACGATCCGCCCCAATCGGAACATCGCCTGCTTCAGGCCCCGCGGCGATGACTGTCCCGTAGGGCTCATGGCCGAGCGTCGCGGGTAGGGTCATGCCGCGATCGCTCATAAGCAGCCGCTTGCCGCCGCCTAGCTCGAAGTAGCCGTCGCGGATGTGGACGTCGCTGTGGCACACGCCGCAGTACTTGAGCGTGAGTAACACCTCGGTTCCGTTCGGCTTCGGCGTTTCGCGCTCCGCCTTCTCAAGAGGCTTGCCCCATTCGACAACGTCGTAGCTCAGCATATCGCTTTCAGTGGTTTGGGTCTGCGCCCGCGCCGGGACTTTTCGCAAACTAAGTAATCGAAACCATTCCATGCTGCCGCTTAAATAACGCCTCCGCTCCGTTGGCAGTCACGAGCACGGGTCCGCCCCAGGCGAACTGAATCCGCCCATCGGCTGTCATGGCGATAGGCTTCCATACAAAAGCGTTGTCTTCCTCAATGCGCAGGTCGCGCAGATAATCGCCATGAAATCTTGGCGACAGCAGCGGGCCGTCATCACCATAGCCGCAGCCGTGCATCTGGATGAGCGTTTTCATCTTGCGCTTCTCACCGAATCCATTCACAAAGTTTTTTAAAGCTTCAAACGTGGTGCCCGGTTTCAGCAATTCCAAACCCGCTTCATAGACTTCCTTTTGCAATTCGATCACTGGCTTCCATTCGCTCGGAATATCGCCCAGCAAAATCGGCTGGCAAACTTGAGTCAGCTGCGCGCCCAGGATCGCGTTCACTTCGCTCGTGATCAATGCGTTCTTTTCCAGCCGTTTGCCGGCGGGAGGATTCGTGTAGCGCTTCGGCCTGGGCGTGCCAATGGAATCGATGGTAAACACCACCGGGAAATATTCGCTGCGCAGCTCTAACAACCG
>QHNJ01000247.1 GCA_003218395.1 Verrucomicrobiota bacterium | reverse complement strand
CAATCGATGACGGTGATTTCTTCGATCGGAAACTGCGTCGTGACTTCAGGTCCCTTTTCCGTCACGACCATCATTTCCTCCAACCTGACGCCCCACTGCAGCGGCTTGCCATGCTGCGTCTCTAAGGCAAAACTCATCCCTGGCTGGATCGTTACGGGAAAATCGAGAGAATAGATACGCGAGATGACCGGGGTGTCGTATTGAGCTAAACCAAGGCCATGACCCCAGAGATTCGCCGCGGCCTGATCTTCTTCCTTGTAGCCCCAGGTCTCCATTGCCGAGGGCCAGACCTCAGCAATCTCCTTGGTCGTCGCCCCAGGCGTGACTTTGTCAATCGCTCGATAGAGCCATTCATAAGCGATGTTGTAATAGTCCCTTTGCTCTTGTGTCGGTTTCTTTCCCACGCAGTACGTGCGGTACATGCAGCTCTTGTAGCCGTTCCAGGTGACCGCCGCCATGTCGATGATCACGAGATCGCCCGGCTGGATGATGCGGTCGGAAAAGTGCCTCCAGTTGGGCCAACTGTTGGGACCTGAGGAGACGATGATGTCTTCGACGTCCTCGATGCCCGGAATGTTGTACAGGAAGTTCATAGCGTAGGCGGTAATCTGATGCTCTTGCATGCCTGCTTTCATGAAGTGGGAAATGGCCGTGTGGCACGCATCGCAGATGGCGGCCACGATGCGCATCGCCTCGAGCTCGTCTTCATTTTTAATTGCGCGCGCTTCCACCATGGGCGATGCGCCGTCGGTCCAGTTGATTTCCGCCTCCTTGAAGGCGTTGATCATGTTGAGATCGATGAAGTCAACCCCGAGCGGAGCTTTCTCCACATGGTATTTCC
>QHNJ01000111.1 GCA_003218395.1 Verrucomicrobiota bacterium | reverse complement strand
CCCGATGCACTCATCATAAATCGTGTCACCACAGACCAGGCAAAAACTGAACGCGACAATTTTGTCGCTTTGTCGCCAGACGAAGAAACGCGCACGTTCCGGCATCCGTTGCGCAACAGCGCGAAAGTAATCCTTTGTCAGCGTTTCAAATTTCAATGGGGACCGCTCGTGGACCGCGAGGTAAAGCGGATAGATTTCGTCAATGAAAGGAGCGATGTCGCTTGCGGGTTGCATCTCGATTTTCGCCGCGCGATCGGCCTTTCGAAATTTTCGGCGCAAATCTTTCCGGGTCGCCTTGCTAAGCGTGCGAAAATATTCATCCCAGTTCTCATAACCGAGCGCCAGCCGCGTCATTGGCATGCTGGGAATCCGGGCATAACCATTTAAGGCAAACGTTTCGAGCGCCGAGCGATAGTTCGCAGGGAAATCCTTTAAGACGATTAGCGAAGCCTTATTTTGTCTGGCATAGGTCAGAAGACTCGCCTGCAGTGCGTTCGCTACCCATGCGGCGTCCTTCTCGTTGCACGCGCCGAGGTCCCCCGTGCCAGCGGCGCAGCCAACCATCAAAACACGCATGGTGAGGAAGCGCGGGAATTTTTTTCGAGCGAAATCGACAACTGAACGAGTTTTGCCGCGCATGCCTTCGACAAGGTTCTGGCGAACAAAAAACACAGGCTGGACTGCGCGTACATTGCCGAAATCATCTTCGAGCAACAGATAGTGATGCTCAAAGTTGCCCTCCAACGTTTCATCGACGATTTCGTAGTAACGATGGTCTTTGCACTTATTCCGAAACGCGCGTTGCCATGCGTCACAATTCTGCAATTCGGCGAGCGTAACGACCTTCGCCGCGCCCTGCGGGAACGGAATGGTGTTTCCATGTGGCATGGCAAAAAATAAATGGTGGCCGAATAAACCCGCCGACAAGGCAGAATGCGAATTTATAGGCGCTGAACTTTTCTCAAGCTTTGCGCGGACGAAGGTCACGCCGGCCTTTGTCTGACATGTCGATGTTACGGCGCGGTAACGGTGTCGGTCACGCCGGAAATAAACCAAACCATGAACGAAATTCCGAACCGTCTTGTCAAAGTTCGCAGCAGTGAGTTCCAGGTGAATCCCAGGGGAGAGTTTTGTGCGCGATCGAAGGTGGCCGCGACTGCCGCAGCTGTGACGCTGGCAATTGCTCTCGGCCTTGTGGATTATCTTACGGGTCGTGAGTGGGCAATATCGGCTCTTTACTTGCTGCCGACGTGCTTCGCGGGGTGGGTGGCCGGGCGTTTGCCCGGATTCGCAGTGGGAGCGCTGTGTACGGGCGTGTGGTTCCTCAGCGACATACTCAGTGGGCCGATGTATCAGCATCCGCTGATTCCCGTCTGGAACGCCATCATGCTTTTTGTGTTCTTTTTCGTCGTCGTCTGGTTGTTGACGGCGTTTCGCAGTTCTCACTACCATCTGGAGCAAACGGTGGAGCGCCGAACCGCCGCGCTGCGGGCGGAGATGGAAGAACGCAAGCGGCTGGAGCACGCCAAGCTCCAAGCGGAGCGTCTCGCAGTGGTCGGCTCGATGGCCGCCCAGGTTGCCCATGAAATTCGTAACCCGCTCGGCGCAATCTTCCTTAACCTTGACCTGATCGGGGAGGAACTTAACGTTTTCGTAAATTCCAACCGCCGTTCAGCCGCCGAATGCCAGGCGCTCCTGCGCGAGATGCGTTCGCAGGTGCTGCGAATCCGCCAAGTGCTACAGGATTATCTCCGATTCGCGCGAATGCCGAAGTCCGAGCGCTCTGTTGTTTCGCTGAAGGGCTTTCTTGAGGAAAAACTTAATTTCGTGCAGCCGTTGCTCGATCAAAAGCACGTGGACTTGAGGAGCACGCTTGATCCGAACTTGCCACCGGTTTACGTGGATGCCGAGCAACTCTGGGAAGCTTTTTTAAATCTGATCCGCAATGCATTGGATGCGATGCCCGATGGAGGAAACCTGACGGTCAGCGCGCAAAGGAATGGTGCTGAAGCCTTGGTATCTATCAGCGATAACGGTCATGGCATGACCGAGGAAGAAGCTCGAAATCTTTTCGTCCCGTTCTTCACCACGAAGAGCGATGGCACCGGCCTCGGTCTCGCATATGCCCAGCGGGTCGTCAATGAACATGGCGGGAGGATTGATTGCGCTACGGCGTGGGGAAAAGGCAGCACCTTCAGCATTCAACTTCCGCTGGCTGTTGGCGCATGAGATGATGATTTTCTTGTTTCAAATGTCGAACGTCCGCGACCGGTTTGCAATCGCTGCGGGAGAGTTGAATTCGTTCGTGCCGGAGATCATTGCACCTGGGCGATTTGCCGCATGGCGCGGCGCTATTCTTTGAAAAGAATTATGGACGAGTTGCAGGACAAATCTGTTTTGATCGTAGATGACGACCCGGGAATGCTCCGGGCGATGACTAAAGTGCTTGCGAGTGAAGGCATGCAAGTCACTGGTGTGTCTGATCCAGTTGTGGTTGTGAAGAAACTTGCGGATTCTAAAAAGCGATTCGACTTGGTCATCACAGACCTGCGGATGCCAATGTTCAGTGGGCGCGGCGTTTTGGCGCTTGCCAGTGCCCTGCCGGAATTGCCGGTTATCATCATCACGGCATTTGGGGGGCCTGATGTCGAAGCCCAGGCGCTGCGGCTGGGTGCCTTCGCCTTTCTCGAGAAGCCCATTGCTGCCGCTCAACTGATTGAGGCGGTGAAGCGTGCCTTGGCAAGTTCGCCAATCCGAGAAGCGTAGCCTAAAGGATGACGTCAGATATACGGTTAGGTCCCGGCTTGGCCTCATCGAGAAGCTTCATAGTCCACGACAGACCTTGTTAAGCGGCCTAGCAACGCCTAAGAAGAGTTACAGGGTATTTAGAAGCGCAGCGATTCAATCTAGCCCGCGCTCCCCAGGTCGGGAGAAACGTCCGTTGATTCCGGCGGTTTCGTTGTTTCTGGTTCTGTGACATTTTCCACCTTGAGCGTGCCGCTGCGGATATGCAGGTCGCGTTGTGGGAACGGCAGCTCGATTCCGGCTTCGCGAAATTTTTGTTCGATGGCAAAATTGAGATCGCTGCGATAGCGACTCGGCCGAGCGCTCATCTCACTGCTCCAGACCACCAGCTCAAAATCGATCGAGTTGTCGCCGAATTTCTTGAGAAAAACGCTCGGTTCCGGATCCTTTAAGGTGTTCGGATTTTCACGTCCGGCGGTCAGCAGGGCCTCGCGTACCTTGGCGATATCGCTGCCGTAAGCGACGCCGACCGGAACTCGAAACCGCACCCGCGGGTCCCCATAAGTCCAGTTGGTCACCGGCGAATCGATGAACTTCGTGTTTGGCACAATCATGCTGATGTTGTCGTTGGTCCGAATCACTGTGCTACGGGCGCGAATTCGTTCCACTTGACCGGTGATTCCAGCTACTTCCACCCGATCTCCGATTGTGATTGGTCTTTCGGCCAAAATCACCAGGCCGCTGATGAAATTGCTGGCGATGTTTTGCAGACCGAAGCCGACCCCCACACCGACGGCTCCTGCGAAAACAGCCAGCGCGCCGAGGTGAATGCCGGTATTTTCGAGAACAATCAAAACGCCAACTACCAGCACGACATTGCTGATGATTTGAGCAATGGCGTACTGGAGGGCGCGATCTAATCCGCTATTGACGAGAAACCGATTGAAAAGAAAGCGCTTCGTTCTCGAAGAGATCCAAAAGACCGCCACGAGAAGAGCCACAAGCAGAAAAATCTGGAGAAGACTTAGTGAAACGGCGGGCAGAGGCGCAGTCCAACCCAGTGGAATACCGGCGGCATTAATTGCGCTGACCGTGAAAAAGACGAGGGCGGCAAGACTTAGAATCGTCGTGACGATCGCGATGAAGTTGGTGTCGATCTTGAAGCGGCTGAAAAAGCGGCGAACGAATTGGCTTTGCAACGCCCGGGCGATGATGAGCCCGGCCGCAAAAAGTCCGACAAACGCGATCAGTCCCAAAAACGTAACGTAGTGGCCTCCCACTTGAAACAGGGGCCGCTCAAAAAGCGAGAAGCTCATCGGAGATTAGTCTGAGCCTCTTGCCCATCTTCGCAACCTATAAGCAAAAAGCACGGCAAAGCCGTGTCTTTTTTTGTACTGCGAAATCTGCCGCCGCGGATTGCCCCGCCGACTACTGTTTGGAAGACTTGTCTTCGATGTATTTGATGACGTCGCCGACCGTTTGCAGCTTTTCGGCGTCTTCATCCGGTACTTCGACGGAAAATTCTTCTTCAAACGCCATCACCAGCTCGACGATATCAAGGGAGTCGGCTCCCAAATCCTCGATGAAAGACGCCGTTGGCGTGACTTGCTCCGGATTGACGCCGAGTTGCTCGACGATGATGTCCTTAACCTTTTCTTCGATCGATTTTTCCGCCATAAAATTTGTTCGGTTTCTGTTCGTTGCGCGTGGAAAAGCTTAAAGCAATTCGGGCACAGGATGGCAAGTAAATGAATTAGAGAGCTTGTCAATCAATTTCAGGACTGTAGCGGCGCCTGTGGCCAGCCGCAGTTTTTGTCATTCTGAGCGAAGTCGAGGAATCTTTTGCTGTTCTCTATGTTGGCCGCGTCAACTAAGAGTACGAGATGTCTCGACTACGCTCGACATGACAACATGTTATGGCCGCGTTCGGGAGGTGCCGTCGACATGACAATCGGTTCAGCCGCCACTGCAGCTTCGGGTTTACTTCGTTTATTGTTCGAGTAGATGGAACCGATGTCCTCCTCCACCGTCGAGCCTGCTGATTTGCTCGATTTAAAGTTGCTGCCGGCGTGGGTCAAAGAACCCGTTAAGGCGAAAAACTACGCACATTACACGGGGGAAGAGAAGAGACGGCGACCGCGCAACCAACGGAACCACGAGTTCAAACGTTCAATGCTGAATATCAATAACGCGGACCCGCACGAGCGCAAGAAGGTAGGGCGTGACGCTCTGCCACGGGACAGATTCGGTGCGGCGAAACGAGCGCGCCGGCAAAAGGATGGCGGGAAAAATCGACATGAACGGGGTCGACATCATGAAAATCGCCCTAAAGTTTTTCACTCAATCACACCTCTGGACATTACGATTCATTTTCTGCCGTACTCTCCGGCATTCGAAAGCGTGGTCGCGCAGATCAAATCGGGATTAGTTGCTTATTCGCTTTTTGCGCTGGCGCGACTGTTCCTGGAAAAGCCGGTACGCTACGAGGTTCGTTTGACCGCGAAGGCAGAATCGCCGCTCTACCAACTGGGTGAGAATGGAGCGGTATCTCTGGATCGAGAATTCCTCGAGCGGAACGCATTTCGATTTGCGCACGAAGATTTCTATAAGATCGACATCACGCAGTCCGACCCGGTCAAAGGAAATTTCTCAAATGTGGCGCGATGTCGATTGAGCGGGACGCTGCTTGGTCCAACAAATCACCACAATTACCAACCGCGACTTCGCAGCCTTTACGAACAGCGTTTCAACCACCGAATGAGCTTTGCGGATTATCAGCGACAAATCGAAATCGTGAACCACCCGGCGTTGATCGAGCGATGGAAGGAAGAAGCGCGGAGGGTGATGACGTATACAACATTGCGCGAAGAAACTCCATTAACCTTCGCGTCGGCGACGGAAGTGGAACGACATTTTCGTTCGAACTATTTGCCGGGCTTGCTTCGCAGCGTCGAGGTGGTGGCCGTCGACGGAGTTTTAAGCCGACGTTTGCCCGATCGCGCGCTTAATCGAGCGGTTGAAGACGCCTGGACGCGCGAGACTCATTCGCCATCGAACATGATGCAGGAATTAGCCGGCCGATTTCGACAAGCTGGCCTCAATGTCTTCCGGCATCGTCGTGGCATGTTGTTCGTCTCGCCGATCCGGGTGCGACCCTTTGTTCACGACCAAGCTGGCGTATGTCCGTTAGTGAATGCGATTCTTGAAGCACTGGCAGCGACGCCAGGGATCAGTCGTAAGGAGCTTTTTGAAAAAGTAATTACTGATCCTGCCAATGAAGAAGCGGAATCGCGCAAGCTGGCATTGGCTTCCGACGTGCGCTGGTTGATCAACGAAGGTTACGTGATCGAATTCAACGACGGCTCGCTCGATTTGCCGCGAGGCAAAGCAAAGCCGCAGGAAATTGCAGCAGCGGTGGTGTCAACCGCCGAAACAGGAGAACAGGCGCTCACAGGGGCGAGCGCCTCTACAGCTCCCGCTGGCGGAAAAGCGTCGGAAGAATTAGTCGACTCGGAGTCGCCCCCTTCATAGCGAACGATTTCATTTTTCTCGTTCAAGACGACAATGTGGGGCTCATGAACGGCCGCTTCTTCTAGCGTGCAACGCGCGAAACTCATGATCGTGATGCGCTCGCCAATTTTTCCCCGATGCGCGGTTGCGCCGTTGAGTTCGACAAGTCCGCGCCGCGGTTCTCCGTAAATTGCATAGGTCTCGAATCGTTGGCCATTGCTCAAGTTGCCAACGAGAATTTTTTCGTGGGGAACCAAGCCAACGAGTTCAGCCAGATCGGCGGAAATCGCAAGGCTGTCTTCGTAATCCAAGCTCGCGCCGGTGACGGTGGCGCGATGAATCTTCGATTTGAGAAGGGTGAGTTGCATGGCCAATCGATATCCGGCAAAGGCTTCGTGAATTTACTTCGCGATAACCCCGGCCTTTTTCAGGGCCGCGTAAGCGCCATTTTTGTTGATCGTCTTGAGACCGCGCGCAGTCACGCGGATACGCACAAATTTCTTTAGCTCCGGCACCCAAATGCGCTGGTGGCGCAGATTTGGTCCGAACACGCGCGGCACATTTTTCGTCACGTGCCGACCGACTCCGCCCTTTTTCTTGGCCATACCGCGCCGGTGAATGACGCTGCCACGCGTCGCTCTCGATCCTGTAATGCTGCAAATCTTTGACATGATGTGACCCCAAAAGAGACGCGTAAGCTGCCGCGCACATACGCGCCGGTCAAGTGAATCTTCACTCGCGATTCACTCGCGGCTCGCGACGGTCTAACCACGAACGCACACTAATGAACCACCGATGGTTATGGGAAAGGCGATTCCTGCGTTATCCGTGTGGATTCGTGTCCATTCGTGGTTGATTTGAACGGCGAGGTCGCGCTGCGGTCAAATTTATCTCGCGTAAGAGCCAGCCTGTTTCGCAAGATCGTTATCGCATTCGAGGTATGACGCACAAAAATAATCATAAACTGCGAATCGGGATCGTTGGAGCGGGCAGCATCGTTCGCGCCCGCCATTTGCCGGCGCTCAAAAAAAATTCGGAAGTCGAGATTGTTGCGGTCTCGAATTCGACCTACGAGAGCTCCGAGAAATTTTGCCGCGAAAATCTACCGCACGCCACACCACTGCGAAATTGGCCGGAAATAGTAGCACTCCCCGACTTGGACATCATTTGGATCGGCACACCGCCGTACATGCATTCAGCCGTGACGATTTCTGCGCTTGAAGCGGGCAAGCACGTTTTTTGTCAGGCACGGATGTCGATGGATCTGGCTGAAGCTGAGGAAATGCTCGCGGCTTCAAAGCGTTATCCCGAACTGGTGACAATGCTTTGTCCGCCCCCGTTTGGGATGCGCGCTGATTTGCTGGTTAAAAAAATCCTGGCTGAAAATTACATCGGCCGTCCGCATCACGTGCGGCTGCAAAGCCTTACGGGTAACTATCTGGATCCCGACGCGCCGCCGCACTGGCGGCAAAGAATCGAGATTAGCGGGTTGAATGTGCTCACACTGGGAATTTACATCGAAGTATTGCAGCGCTGGCTTGGCGATATCACTGGCGTCTTTGCGCGGGAAAAAATCATCTATCCAACTCGCGGGGGGTACGAAGTCATCATTCCCGATTTGCTCACCGTTTTGTGCAGTTTTGAAAATGGCGCGGAAGGCGTGCTCGAATTCAGCGGCGTCGATGCGATGGCTCCAGGCGATCGGCTGGAAATTTACGGCAGCACCGGAGCTCTAACTTATGATTTCGGTTCGGATGTGGTGCAGGTCGGCAAGCTCGGTGATCGCGCGTTGCACGTTGTCGATCTTCCTCCGGAGTTGGAAGGCGAATGGCGCGTAGAAGAAGATTTTCTGGCTGCGGTGAAATCGAGTAGTCGAATGGCGACTCTCCTGCATAAATGATAGCCCCAATAGGTGCCCTGCGATGCTGGAGGGCCTGAAACATTTCGCCGTAGTCGGCCTCGGCTTCGCTTTAATCGGCGGCTAGGACACTGACGCGGATCGCAAACACGCTGTTCGGGGCACTGCTCGAGATGCTTCTTCGGGCGCCGCCGACGAATTACTATCTCGGCAGCGCACTCTCCTCACCGTTGTGTCCATTTCGCTCATCGCTGTGCGTGGTTCGTGCAATCGTTTCGTCAGCGATTCGACTCGGCACGCTTCGTGTGCTCGTCGCTTTTCATTTCCGCGATGCTGTTCTTGGTGGTCCTACTTGTATTCGTTTTGCCGGAGTTCTCGCACGTGCTGACGCGGTACGCGAGCAACACATATTATTCTATCATCATACTTCAGAGCTATTGCTGATGTTCTCGTTACCGGGTTGCGCGGCTCGTGTTACTTCCCACACTGTATTTTTTCATCGGCCGGGCAGCGTTTCATGGCACCGAAAGCACCTAATCAAGCGCTGCGGTCAACGCCTTCACCGTGCGCCATGAATTTCGATGTCAATCTCAGCCAGTGGCGATAAGCATCAAAGCGCGGTGACCGCGCGTGCGAGCGCGTAACCGATCAGGCCGCTGGCGGGCAGAGTAAAAACCCACACCCAGATGATTCGCTCGACCACGGTCCATTTCACGCCGCTGAAACGCTTCACTGCGCCCACGCCCATGATGGAAGTCGATATGACGTGCGTGGTTGAGAGCGGAATCCCGTAATAACTTGCTGCCTGGATGATCAACGCGGCGGTCGTCTCCGCGGCGAAGCCGTGCACCGGCTGCAATTTCACCATCCGATGACCGAGCGTACGGATAATGCGCCAACCGCCGGCTGCCGTTCCAACGGCCATGGTCACAGCGCAGAGACCGATCACCCACGTGGGCAAGACGAATGCTGGCGTTTTCAGAAAATTCAACGAGCCAGGCAAATGATCGAAGCTCCCGGCTTTTGTCCCGGTAAAGAGCGCGAGTGTGATGATACCCATTGTTTTCTGGGCGTCATTTGTGCCATGACTATGCGCCATCCACGCCGCGCTGAAGATTTGCAGCTTGCCAAAAAGCGATTGGACAAAGTGGGGTGTAAAACGATGGAGCGTCACGAAAAGCAAAAACATCAGTAGGCCGCCGAAAATGAAACCTGCGAGCGGCGACATGATCATTGGCACAACGACTTTTGGCCATACGCCCGCATTCCACTTTATGACAGACCAATTGCCGCGCGCGGCAGCTAGCGCTGCTCCACACAGTCCGCCAATGAGTGAATGACTCGAACTCGATGGCAATCCAAACCACCACGTGGCGATGTTCCACGTAAACGCGGCGATAACCGCGCAGAGCACCGTCGACATTGTGACCACGTTAGTGTCCACCAGCCCTTTGCCTATTGTCGAAGCCACTGCGCCGCCAAGAAGCGCACCGGTCAGATTGAAAAATGCCGCCATCGCAATCGCTCTGCGCGGGCATAGCCGCAGCCGGCTACGAATACTTCAGCGCCACTTCAAGGATGATGTTTCCCGCATCCCGGCAGCGGTCGACTACCTTTTCCATTAATTCGAACAGATCGCGCAGAAAAATGATCTGCTTCGTTTTGTAATCGCCCTGGTAAAGATCGCGCAACAGATCGAGCTCCAGTTTGTCGGCGTCGCCCTCGATTGACTGGAGCTTGGCGTTCATCTCGCGCGCCGTCGCCGCGTCGGTGCCCTTGCGCAGTTGTTTCACCATCGCCAGAACGGTCTCGGCCGCTTGATCGAGAAGTTCCACCTGTTTCCGGAAACTTCGGCCCTGCAGGTCCTGTGGGCAGATCAGGACGCGCTCACCAATTTTTTCCACTGTCTTCGGTATTTTATAAAGTGCGGCTGCCAGCGCCTGAATATCTTCGCGTTCCAAAGGCGTAATGAAGGTTTTGCAAAGCTGCTCGGTCAGTTCCTGCGTGATCTGTTTGTCTTTGCGCCGGCTTTGCACGAATTCCTCCAGGCTTTGCGGTGAAGCCTTTTGCTCAAGTTTTTCCAGCAGGCCGATCAAATGATGCACGCTTGCGTCCGCCTGCTGTGCACTCGCCTCCAGCAAATCGTAAAACTTCTGGTCGCGTCCGAAAATTTTTTGGATCGACAGCATGGTTCGCTATTGTTGTAGCCGGGGTCGCTGGCCCCGGCTAGCCCATTTCTTGCCAGAGCCAACACCGCGATCATTCGATCCCGGCTACAGCATGGCGCCGCGCATAATTACCAAGGCGATGCTGAAGTAAATGATTAGACCTGTAACATCAACAAGGGTGGCGACAAAAGGGGCAGAAGATGCTGCCGGGTCGGCTCCGACTCTCCGCAGGATAAAGGGAAGCATGGACCCGGAAAGTGTTCCCCAAAGCACGACGCCGACGAGTGCGATGCCGACAGTGAGCGCGACGAGGGGCCAATGCGCGCCGTACGGCTGTCGATGGAAATATTGTTCGCCGACGATCGCCCATGCGCCCACGCGCACAATGCCGATCGTTCCCAGGATCGCGCCCAACGCAAGCCCAGCCCGCACTTCGCGACTCATCACCCGCCACCAATCGCGCAGGGTCACTTCGCCTAGCGCCATTGCGCGAATCATTAAAGTCGAAGCCTGCGAACCAGAGTTGCCGCCGCTCGAAATGATAAGCGGCAGGAACAGCGCGAGCACAAGCGCCTTCGCCAGTTCTTCCTGATAATTTGCCATTGCCGTTGCGGTCAACATTTCGCCCAGGAACAGAATCACGAGCCAGCCGGCGCGTTTGCGCACCATTCGCCACAGCGGGATCCGCATATACGGCTCGTCCAGTGCCTCCATGCCACCGAACTTTTGGATGTCTTCCGTTGCTTCTTCTTCAGCGACATCGAGCATGTCATCAATTGTCACAATGCCGACGAGCACGCCCGTGGAATCCACTACCGGAAGCGCTGTCCGGTCGTATTTCCGGAATACGTTGAGCGCATCCTGCTGGGAATCGTGCACGTTTAAGGTCACGAAGGTTTTTTCCATCAAATCGCGAACCGTGTGTGCAAGGGGCTTGAGCAGAAATTCCCGGATGCGGATGTCGTCGATCAATTTGCCGCGCTCATCGACCACATAAATGACATTAAGTGTCTCGCTGTCCTGGCCGTGTTCGCGCACGTAATCGAGAACTTGTTGGACGGTCCAATCTTCGTTTACGGCGATGAAATCCGGCGTCATTAAACGACCGACGCTGCCTTCTGGATAACCGAGCAGCGATTGCGCAACATGGCGTTCCTCTGGCGTTAGCAGCCTGATCAACTGCCGCGCAGCGGCGCTTGGCAGTTCTTCCAATAGCGCTGTGCGATCGTCTGGGGACATTTCATTCAGAATGCCGACCACCTGCTCGTGCGCCATGGCGCGCAACAATTTTTGCTGCGCATCCAGATCAAGATACTCGAACACATCAGCCGCCAGCGCATGAGGCAGCACGCGAAAGATGATGACCTGTTCATCTTCCGGCACATCGAGAATCACTTCCGCGACGTCGGCTGGCGGCCACTCGCGAAATACCTCGCGAAGCGCACCGAAATTACGGGCGTCGATCAGGCTTCTGATTTCTGGTTCTAAAATTTTCCCGACCATAAACGAATGTTCGCGCGAGAACGCCGCCGAGTTTTAGCACCGTCGTTCGCAAGAAGCAACGGATGACTCCGCTGTTCTCTGCTTGGAATTTGCGCGAAAAAGAACGAAGATAATTCCCATGCCGGCAGTTGCGACAGGCTCAATGGTTCGGCGTGAGATCGGCGGCGATCACATTTGCTTGCTGGCGTTCGATCGCCCGGATTCGAGCGCGAATATTTTCGATGCCGCCACTCTCGATGAGTTGAGTGAACATCTCGACTTTGTAGAGAACGACAATTCGCTGCGTGGCTTAATCATCACGTCGGCGAAGAAATCGATCTTCATGGCTGGCGCCGATTTGAAGACGCTGTTGAAACAAGCGCAGACCGGGGATATGCGCGCCTTCATTGCTCAAGGGCAACGGACTCTCAACCGGCTTGCCGAATTGCGAATTCCGACTGTTGCGGCGATCCATGGCGCTTGTGCCGGCGGTGGCTATGAAATTACGCTTGCGTGCGATTATCGAGTCGCTTCGAATGATCCAAGTACACGTATCGGTCTGCCGGAAACGACGCTCGGGTTAATTCCCGCGTGGGGCGGCTGCACGCGATTGCCGCGGCTGATCGGCGCGGACAAAGCAGCCGAAGTGATTTCGAAAGGGAAACTTTATTCTGCGCAGGAAGCCTTGAAGCTCAGCTTGGTCGATGAAGTCGCACCGCGCGATCAACTTGTGGATCATGCGCGAAAAAGATTGCGTGGCGGAAAACGTAAACCTTCGCTGGCGCCGAAGTTTGATCAGGAAATTCTCGCACTGCGTGATCATAATCCGGCGCCGGCTCGCGCGCTCGAAGTGATCAAGAAAGGTCTTTCCGTTTCAACTCAGCAATCGCTCGTCTTTGAGCTGGACGCGATTGTCGATCTTGGCAAAACCGAATCGACTCAAAATTTGATCCGCAATTTTTTCTTGGCCGAGAAATACAAGAAAGGCAGCTCCAAAGCGGCAGTGCCCAAGGTCGTGCACGCCGCTGTGATAGGCGCTGGCGTGATGGGTTCGGGTATCGCGCAATGGCTCAGCTCTCATGGCGTTACTGTGATTCTGCGCGACATAGCGCGGGAGCAGATCGACCGCGGTCTGGCTAACATTGAGAAGACTTATGCCGACGCAGTAAAGCGGAATTTGATGAGCGCGGAAAAAGCAAAAGAGGGACGCGCCCGGATTGTGGCATCGACTGCACCGATGGAATTGCGCGATGTGCAATTTGTGATCGAAGCCGCCTCGGAGAAGATCGAGATCAAAAAAGAAATCTTTCGCGAACTGGCGATGCAGGCCGGTCCGAAAACGATCGTCGCCACAAATACGTCGGCCCTTCCGGTCGGCGAGCTCGCTGATGCGACCGTTTCACCCGAGCACGTGATCGGCCTTCATTTTTTTAATCCGGTTAGCCGGATGAAGCTGGTGGAAGTTGTCGTTGCGAAGGAAACGTCACAGGAGACGCGGGAGCGGAGTCTCGCCTTTGTGCGACAAATCGGAAAACTCCCGGTGGTCGTGCACGACAGCCCGGGTTTTCTGGTTAATCGCGTGTTGTTTCCTTATTTGCTGGATGCAGTCGAGCTTTTCGAGAGTGGCCTGGACGCGGACAAGATCGATAATGCACTTGTGCAATGGGGCATGCCGATGGGACCGCTGCGATTGATCGATGAAATTGGCGTTGATATCGCTATTGATATTGGCAATACCCTTGAGAAAGCCTACGGACGGCGCGATCACATTTCTGCTGTCCTGCTCTGGTTGCGCGAAGGTCAGATGCTTGGCCGAAAAACGGGGGGTGGTTTTTACAAATACGAGGCCAAAACACAGACGCCTAACGACTCGCTCATACAGTGGCGGCGCGCGTTGCACGGCGAGCCCGAAGGAGCTGAGGGACCGAACATTCCGGCAGATTGGCATCGCGATCCCCGTCTACGGCTGAACGAAGAGGATCTGGCGCACCGGCTTATCTTCCTGATGGTTAACGAAGCCGCGCGTTGCGTGGAGGAGAAAGTCGTCGATTCGCCGGAAGACGCCGATTACGGAATGATTTTGGGAACCGGTTTCGCGCCATTCCGAGGTGGGCCATTGCGTTTCGCCGAACATTTTGGATTGAAAAAGGTCGTCGATGAACTGGAACGGCTGGCGCAAAGCGACGAGAAATTTTCTCCGTGCGAGATTTTGAAAAAACACGCCCGCGACGGAACAAAATTTTATGAGAACTGAAATCGCCGCGGCAGACAGCCATCGTGCTCGACTACCTCGGGATGACAGGATTGTGCTGCGTGCGCCGCTGACATGAAATCGCCGCTCCAAGCGCCCGAAAAACAAATCCCCGAGGAAGCGGGCGCGAAGCCGGGAAAGCCCACGTCTGCCGTCATCGACACGTCGAAGATGGCGAAGGGCAAGCGCGAAGCGCTGGAGCTGGCCGAAGCCTCGCGCGATCCGCTGGATGACCGCGGAAGTTTCGCGAGCAATCTTTTCATCGGGCGCTACGATTTCGGTCGAATTTACCCGTACCCGGCGCAAAGCGCGGAAGATCGCGCAGCCGGCGAAGATTTTTTGCGCAAACTGGAGAGTTATTTGCGCGAGCATGTCGATCCGGATGAGATCGACCGTACCGGTGAAATTCCGCCGGAAAATTTCAGGGGACTCGCGGAGATCGGCGCGTTTGGAATCAAAGTGCCGAAGAAATACGGTGGTCTCGGTTTGTCGCAATATAATTATGGGCGCGCGGCAGTTTTGCTCGGCAGTTGGGATGGAAACGTCGCCGCGCTCGTTTCCGCGCATCAATCCATCGGGGTTGCGCAACCGGTGATGCTTTTCGGCACGGAAGAGCAGAAACAGAAATATCTGCCACGCGTTGCAAGTGGCGAGATTTCCGCGTTCGCATTGACCGAATCGCACGCCGGCTCCGACCCGGCGACGATGAGCCTGTGCGCGGAGCCGACGTCTGACGGCTCGGAGTTCATCCTAAATGGCGAGAAACTTTGGTGCACAAATGGTGTGAAAGCAGGCGTGCTTGTCGTGATGGCGCGCACGCCGCCAAAAATGTTGGGCGGAAAAGAACGCAAACAGATCACGGCCTTCATTGTCGATGTGGAAACGCCCGGGCTGAAGATCGCTTACCGCTGTCGCTTCATGGGATTGCGCGCGCTCTATAACGCAGTCGTCAATTTTAAAGATGTGCGTGTGCCGCGTGAAAATATTATCGGCGGCGAAGGCAAGGGACTCAAAGTCGCGCTCACGACTTTGAACACCGGGCGGCTCACGTTACCTGCCGCGTGTGTGGGTGTTTCCAAAAGGTTGCTCGAAATCTCGCGAAGATGGGCGAGCGAACGCGTTCAGTGGGGCGTGCCGATCGGTCAACATGCCGCCATCGCGGGGAAAATTGCGGAGATGGCGGGCAACGTTTTCGCGATGGAAGCGATGACGTTCCTCAGCTCGTCGCTGCTCGATCGTAAAGCGTTCGATCTGCGCATTGAAACAGCCATGTGCAAAATGTGGGCGACGGAAATGACCTGGAAGATTGCCGACGACGCGATGCAGGTACGTGGCGGTCGCGGCTATGAGACGGCGCAATCGCTGACCGGACGGGGTGAGGCGCCAATCGCCGTGGAAAGATTTCTGCGAGATTGCCGTGTTAATACGATCTTTGAAGGTTCGAGCGAAATTATGCGGCTCTTCATCGCCCGCGAAGCGCTCGATCCGCATTTGAAAGTCGGCGGTGCGATATTCAACACGCAGTTGCCGAAATCGGAACGTCTCAAAGCCGTCTTCAGTTCCGGAAAATTTTATGCGGGTTGGTATCCGCGACAGTGGTGGCCCGGCAGCGCCGGCAAAACGGACGGCGCGCTGCATGAAACACTGCGCCAGCATGTCGATTACGCCGCGACCGCGAGCAAGCGGCTCGCGCGTGGTCTATTTCACGCCATGGCGCGGTTCGGCCCGAAACTGGATCGTGAACAATTATTGCTTTCGCGTTTTGTCGGAATTGCGACTGAGCTGTTCGCTATCAGCGCGACTTGCTCTTATGCGCAATGGCTGCTTGGCCAAGGCAAACCGGCTGATGAAATTCTTTCGGTCGCAGATTATTTCTGCCGCTCGGCGTGCATGAGGATCGACAATCACTTCGCCGGCACGCATCAGAATGTTGACAGGCGCGGTTATCAGCTCGTGCAAGATTTGCTTGCCGGAAAGCACGGACTCCTGCGCAGCGGAATTGTTTAGGTAGGTGCGATTGAGTCAATCGCCCTACCTCGGTTGACCAACCGTTTAGCGACAGCTAATCTCAACGGATGAGTATGCCGCCCGTGCTCACGGAGGCGGCTTCACTTCGAAGCCGCACCAGAAAGAGCGAAAAACAAAAAGGAATAGCACCGTCGAGCGTTCTTGAAACGATTGAGCAGCATGTCTTGCTCGACGGATTCAAGATCGTGATCGACCTCGAGAAGAGCCGCGGCTCATATTTATATGACGCGGCAAGCGGACGCCGCCTGATCGATCTGTACGGATTTTTCGGTTCGATGCCGGTCGCTTTTAATCATCCGTACTTCGAGCGGGATGATGTGAAGCGCGATCTCTTGCGGGCCGCGAAAGTCAAAGTCGCGAACTCGGATGTTTACTCGGAGGGATATGCGGAATTTGTGCAAACGTTCGAGCGCGTGGTCGGCTTACCGCTCTTCGAACGCTATCTCTTCATCGAGGGTGGCGCACTTGCGGTCGAGAATTGCTTGAAAGCAGCGATGGATTGGAAGGTGCACAAGAACATGGAGGCTGGTCACGGCGAACGCGGGACGCAGATTTTGCATTTCCGGCACGCCTTTCACGGTCGCAGCGGTTATACGATGAGTCTCACCAACACTGATCCGCGCAAGACGGATTTGTTCGCCAAGTTCGATTGGCCGCGCGTTTCGAATCCGTCCATCGATTTTTCACTCGGAGAATCCGAGCGCGACGCGGATGTGATCGAGCGGGAGAAGAAGTCCGAAGCCGAGATTCGCGAGCACATCGACAAGCGCAAGATCGACATCTGCGCCATCATCATCGAGCCGATCCAGGGCGAGGGTGGGGATAACCATTTTCGCGGTGAATGGCTGCAAACGCTTCGGCAAATTTGCGACGAAAATGAGATGCTTCTCATTTTCGACGAAGTGCAATGCGGCATGGGGGCAACGGGACGCAACTGGTGCTGCCAGCATTTC
>QHNJ01000268.1 GCA_003218395.1 Verrucomicrobiota bacterium | reverse complement strand
GAGACCGTGAATCTCACTCTGAGCAACCCCACCGGCGGGGCTACTCTCGGCACCCCGGATACCGCCGTGCTGACGATCATCGACAACGATACCGGAGGTGTCCTGCAGTTCAGCTCGGCCACTTACAGCGTCAATGAGGGGGTGCTCAGCGGCAAGGCCGTCATCAAGGTGACCCGCTCCGGCGGCAGCGCCAGTGGCGTCTCGGTCGATTACACCATCACGGATGGAACGGCCGTCTCGGGTACTGACTACAACGCCACCAACGGCACACTCATCTTTGCCGCGGGACAGACGAGCAAAACCTTCACGATCGATATCATCAATGACCCCGTCGATGAGCCCAACAAGACAGTCAATTTGGCTTTGCTCAACCCGCAAGGCGGAGCCATACTCGGCCTCCGAGATACGGCTGTTCTGACCATAGTCAATAAATGACTTCACCAATGTCCGTGGGCTTTATACATCGTGGCGGGATCGTCGCTCACGTTATCTGCATCTAGCGTTATTCCAAGTTTGAACGGGACCTTCGATGCTAGCGGGACAATCAACGTTTCAAGCCAGTCCGGTCCCTTCCTCTAACTAAAACACCTCAGACCAATCGACGGGCAATTTGTTTGTTTCCTCGCGTTGAGGCCGGGAGCGAATATTGATTGGACAAGCACGCGGTATTACCCTGACAAGGAATGATTGCCTGCACGGATGTTTATTACGGACAAACTCAGGCCATTGCTGCTTGTCTGCTCTTTCGTCATTGGTCTGACGACCACCCATCTCTCGAACTCACGGAACGGATACAACAGCCGGCGCCCTACGAGCCCGGTCGGTTCTATCGTCGCGAGCTACCGGGATTGCTGTCGGTGATCGAAAGAGTGCCGGAGCGGCCCGGAGTCATCATAATCGACGGTTATGTCTGGCTTGGAGATGAGTTTCATCCCGGACTCGGGGCGTATCTTTACGAAGCTCTCGGTAGAGCTGCTGCAGTGATCGGCGTGGCGAAAGCACTCTTCCAAGAAGGTCCTGCGGTTCGAGCCATCAAGCGTGGGGCGAGCTCAAGGCCGCTATACGTAACCGCTGCAGGGATAGACTTGAATGAAGCTGCCCAGAGCGTGGTCGAGCTACATGGAGAATTTCGCATACCGACTTTGCTCAAAAGAGTTGACCGGCTTTGCCGTGGTCTTAATGGAAGTAGTTGACGGAAGTAACGTGCAGAGTGAGCCGAGGGAGCGGGCTCGAGTCCCACTCCCTCGGGCTGTTCTAAATCGACCGGTTAGTAGCCTGAGCCTGAAGTGGATCGGCTAGAGCTGCTTGACGAGCCGCTAGTCCCTCGTTCCGTGTCACTGCGGCTACGGCTAGAGCTAGTGCCACTGCCATCCTGACTACGGCTAGAACTACTGCCGCTGTTATCCTGTTGGACGTTGGATTCCCCTCTTATCGGGCCGGTCCGTACGTCCGTATCTTTTGCAGCACAGCCAGCAGCCAGGAGAGCGAGGCTCAAAAGACCGCCAGCGAAGTAGTTATTCCGTATTGTCATAGTCTCACCTCCTTGAGTTTAGTAGACGAGCATCTCCCGTGCCAGTATCGCTAAGTTGTTGAAACATTAGCCCTAGTTTCGACCTCAGGAAATTTTGCCGCCGGCATTCAGCCTTGGTTTGTGGCTCATATGGAACGTGAAGCGGATTAACTGTCTCAGATCAGCGACAGGCAACAAAAACGACAGGGTCGCAAGAACTTAGCGCAGGATTGAAGCCCGACTTAAGGCATTGCATGCCCCATCTCGGGACACGTTTGATTCGCGGAAACCGCGTCTCGCTCGCTGTCCATCGTCGGCTTTGAAAATGATCTTTGATTCCGTGCTTTTACTGCTCCGTCCGCGCAAATTTCC
>QHNJ01000110.1 GCA_003218395.1 Verrucomicrobiota bacterium | reverse complement strand
ACTGTGCTGGTGAACACGCCGAGAAAGCGCGCGAACGCCACCGCCACGGCGGCGATTGTTCCGGTCTGAATCACGAGGAACAGCGTCCAGCCGTAAAGAAATCCCCAGAGCGGACTGTACGCCTCGCGCAGGTAAACGTATTGGCCGCCGGCGCGGGGCATCATCGCGGCGAGCTCGCCGTAGCTGAGGGCGGCAACCATCGTGAGCACGCCGGTCACCGCCCACACGACAAGCAACCATCCGGCAGACCCAACGAGCCGCGCAATGTCGGCCGACACGATAAAGATTCCCGAGCCGATCATCGAGCCAGCCACGAGCATGGTTGAGTCGAGCAAACCGAGTCCTCTAACGAACTTCTGGTCGGCTACAGGTGTCTGAGTTATCGCGCTTGTCATTCCGAGCCCGTTGGATTTGGCGGAGAGTTAATCATCAGTCAGGCGGATGAAGCAACGCCAAAGATTTGGTCGCCTCGTTTTCTTCTTGAAGCGGTCGAAGCGCGAAAGCGCTTTCACGTTTTGCGAACCATGTTAATCTCCGCCGCGTGACGTTCTTCGACCAACTTCCCTCTGCCCGAAAGTTTTTGTCGATTTTGTGCACCAGCGCGGCGCTTGTTGCCGAATTGCCCGCTGCGCCGCAGCAACCTTCGGCACGAGCAACTCCGCAATTTGAGGCGCTGCCGTTGGTGCGTTCACGGCAAAATCATCTAATCGTGCGCGCTTTTATCAATGGCAAACGAGCGTGGCTTGGTGTCGACAGCGGTGCTCCCGTGAGCGCAATCGCTTTAGACCGTCGCGAGCATTTTCAGCTCAGGCCAATTACTGCAAAGTCGAACCTGCCGGCGCGCATTCAGATTAATGGCGCGTTCAATAATGTGGCGATCGCTCGTGAGCTGCGGCTCGGCGCGCTAAGTCTCGTAGATGAGCCGGTCGTTACCGTCAATCTTGGCAACTCTAGCGCCGTGGCGCGAATACGACACGAGCAGGAAATCGACGGAATTATCGGGGCCGATATTCTTTTCCCAACCAAAGCGGTGCTGGATTGTCAACGGCAGATGCTGATCTTAAAAGTTGATCCAGATGTCGCTGGCAACGCACCGGGTTTCGACCGCCGTGGATTGCAGGCTGTGCCCATTCAAGTCAGTGACGGTTTCAATTTGTATGTGAATGGCTCTATTAACGGCAAACCCGCTAAACTCATGGTCGATACGGGTTCCTTTGCCACGCTGCTACATCGCTCTTTCGTTCGGCGAATGCGAATTCCGACTCACGAGACACAGTTTAGTTCTTCCGCCGTGAATTTGAGAGAGCGTGGGGTGTGGGTGGCGCGGATTCGCAAATTATCGGTGGGGTCGGTGGAGATCATTGGCAAGGAGGTGGGTGTCGTCGATCTGGAAGGCTTGATTCATGGCAGATTGTTGCAGGGTTCACCGCCCGTCGCTGGCCTACTGGGCGCGGAAATCCTCAATCGGCATCACGGCATTATCGATTTCGGTACGCGTACGCTTTATTTGAAAAGGTAGGGGACGGACCGCCGGGCTGGCCGGGATTGCACGCCTTGTACGTCAACAGCTTGGACAAAGTAGCGGATGAGGAAACTGTGAAGCAAGGGTAAAGCACCCGGGGCATCTTAAATGGGAGCAAACATTACTCACGGTTGTCTGTCCGGCGCAGTCCGCTATGAAGCAAGCGGCAAGCCTTGTAATATTACGCATTCCCATTGCGCGGATTGTCGCAAGATCACACCTGGATAGAGGATCGATTGCCGTGGATTCAACTCGTTGACGACTTGCCGCGATATGGGCGAACCAGAAACAAATGATCTTATCCCGACGCGTCCGACGCGTCTTGGCGCATTGGCGATCGGAGCACAAGGCATTCGAGCTTTAGCCGTCGGCGCGCTGGCGCTTGGCGCACTTGCTTTGGGCGCAGTTGCAATTGGCCGGCTCGCGATTGGCCGGTCGAGAATCAAGAGCCTCGAGATCGACGAACTTGTAGTACATAAGCTTCGCGTCACCGACTCGGTGGAAATGCCCGACGACCGCCAGGCTAGATCCGGGTAGATGATCGAAAGATTCGCGCCATCACCGTGTATCCCATCACACAAGGTTTCGTCTTAGGCGCGGGGCTCGGCATTCGACTAAAGCCGCTGACGGACGATTTGCCCAAACCGCTCGTTCCAATTTTTCAAAAACCGCTCATCACCTTTGCGCTCGATCATTTGATCGAGCTCGGAGTGAGCAGATTCGTCATTAACACCCACAGGCTCCCGGAAGTGTTTCAAAGCTCTTTTGGCGAGAACGGCTATGCAGGCCATTCGGTCACATTGGTTCATGAGCCCGTCCTGCTTCAAACCGGTGGCGGTATCAAGAATGTGGAACGCTATCTTGGCAGCGAGCCGTTCGTCACTTACAGCGGTGACATCTTAACGAACATGGATCTACAACCGTTGATCGACGAACATTTTCGTCGCGGAAATGACGTCAGCCTTGCATTGCGCGAAACCCGTTTCGCTCCGGGCGTGGCTTTCCGCGATCACCGCGTCGTGGATATTTCGAGCAGGTACGGCGTAGCCGGGAATTACGATTTTGCCAACATCGCGGTTTGGAATCGGGAGATTTTCCGGCGAATCCCGCCGCACCGAAAAATTTCTTTCATTCCAATTATCGGGGATTGGATCGGGCAGGGCGGCAAGATTGGCGGCCTAGTGATGAATGACGGAAAGTGGTTCAACATCGGTTCTCGCGCTGAATATCTTGAAGTGCACCGCACGATTTTCCACGAGCGATGGAACCCGCACCACGTGAAGACGCCGGACTGGCGATTGTCGATCCATAAGACCGCAATTGTCGATCCAAGCGCGCAGTTGCGTGGCTGGACAGTCGTCGGGCGGGATTGTCGAGTTGGAGCGGGAGCGATTCTGGAAGACACAATTTTATGGCCCGGTGCAGAAATTGCTTCCAAAAGTTACCTTCAGGGTTGTATTGTCCGCTCCAAAAAAAAAGCCAGCGGCATCCATCGCAACATCGACATCTAACTTATGAGAACCGACCTTCTTCTTCGGCGAACGCGGATGCATTTCCCGCGCTTGGATGTCGATCAGATAAAAATCAGGCCGATCGAAACAGGAGGATCGGATCGAAAATTTTATCGAATTCGTTGCTCACCGGATCAGACGGTGATCTTGGTCAAATACAATCTGGAGCACGAAGAAAATCGGCATTACGTCCAGATCGCGAAATTTCTCGACGCGCATGGAATTCGCGTGCCGAAGATTTATTTTCACGATCCAGCAGAGGGCCTCGTTTGGATCGAAGACCTGGGCGAAAGCGATCTCTACAGTTATCGCCGCGAAAACTGGCTCGTCCGCCGTGCGTTTTACGACTCGGCGCTCGATCAAATTGCGACGCTACACAGTTTGCCAGAGTCGACCTGCGTCGAAACGAAAGAATATTTGCCCGCAGAGTTCAACGCTTCGCTTTACGTTTGGGAGCAGAATTACTTTTTCGAGAACTGTCTCGGTCGTCATTTCGGCGTAGACGACGGAAAGCTTGCTTCGCTGGCTACGTTGCCGGCGCTAAATCAAATCGCGGAGCAGCTCGCCAGCTTGCCGCGCGTTCTGGTCCACCGCGATTTTCAATCGCAAAACATCATCATCCGAAACGGACAGGCTTATCTGATCGATTTTCAGGGAATGCGGCCCGGTCTGGCGGAATACGATCTTGCTTCGTTGCTCTACGATCCGTATGTCGATCTAACGGAAGCGGAGCGCGCCGAGTTAATCGCGTACTATCGCGAGGAGCAGATCAAGAATGGAACGACAGTTAACGGCGAGTTCGATTCCAAGTTGCGGCTTTGCGCGATGCAACGGCTCATGCAGGCGCTAGGCGCTTATGGCTTTCTGGGACTCGTTAAGGGCCACAAACATTTCCTTAAGCATCTGCCCGCCGCGATGAAATTATTGCGTTCCATTGTCGCCGAGCTCACCGGCCTCGATAAACTCGAGCGGACCCTCGAGGAATTGTTGGCGAGGTAAGGCGCGAAGACCGATGCGCCGAAATTCGGACGGTCTTCTTCGACTTTGCTCAGGGCGGCCCGGGTCCGTCCACCCTTTACCTCAGGAACGGATTAGTTCTACGCTCGGTGCCGATCTTTGTCGGTGGGCCGTGACCGGGAAGCACCGTCACATCGTCGCCGAGCGAAAATAATTTTTTCCTGATCCCTTCCAGCAACAGATCGATGTCTCCACCGGGCAGATCGCCCCGGCCCACGCTTCCCGCGAAAAGGACATCGCCGCCGACGAGCAAGTGATCTTTGCGCGAAAAAAAGCAGAGGCTGCCGGGGCAATGTCCCGGAACTTCCAGCACGTGCATTTCCAAACCGAGAAATTTTCTCTCGCGCGTCTGTTCAATGAAAAAATCCGGTTCAACCGGCTCGATTTCCAGTTGAAATCCAAAACTGCGAAAGAATTCGCGATCGGAAATCATCGGCGCAGTGAGCCGGTGGCAACCGATTGGACAATCAAACTGTCGCTTGATCCTGGCGACATCCTGGACGTGATCGACGTGCCCGTGGGTCAGCAGCAGAAGTTTAAGGTCTATCTTGTGTGATTGGAGCCAATCGCAAGCGCCATCGGGCGCATCGAACAGAATCCAGCCCTCTGGAGCCCTTAATAGATAGCAATTCGTTTCAAAAATTCCGCCGCAAAAGCTCTCGTAAGTCATCGTGATTCACAGTATCTAACCCTGGCTACGGCTGAAGATGGGGGTTTTTACGAATAATTGAATGTTCCCTGTTATCGATTGTCTCATTCCTACTCAGATGTCGATCTTGTTTCACCATCTTGCGTTTCATCTTGAACTCTGCCAAGGTGGGAAACTGCAGAATTACCGATGAAATCACCGTTTCAGCGATCACTGGCGTATTGCGCCATCCTTTTAACAGCCACCATCGCCGCCCCACCAGCCGTAGCGACGTCGAAAGAAACGATCGCCATGTCGGTCGGTCGGCTTTTGGAGGAAGGCCATTACACCCGGCAGAAACTGAATGAGGAGATTTCGAAGAAGTTCCTTCAGACGTATCTTGAGCTGCTCGATTACAGTCACCTGTTTTTTACCCAAAAAGATGTCGATGAGCTCAATGCGAAATATGGCAACTCAATCGCAGGCGACGTTCTTCTCGGCACGCTGAAACCGGCTTACGAAATTTACGACCTCTACGCGAAGCGCGTGGACGACCGCGTCGCTAACATTAAAGAGCTGCTGAAGCAATCGCTCGACTCTAAAACCGACGCGAACATTGAGCTTAGCCGCCAAAAATCGCCGTGGCCGAAAGACGATGCGGAAGCCGATCAACTCTGGCGCGGTCGGATCGCAAACGAGCTGTTACAGGAAAAACTAAGCGAGCATCCGATTGAGCCTGCTCCGCAACTGGTTGCGCGCCGCTACGATCGCCTCGCCCGAAATGTTCACGAGCAAGATAAGGACGAGCAAATGAAGCTTTTTCTCGACGCGCTCGCCCAAACGTACGACCCGCACTCCGAATACCTGAGCAAGGCGGACATGAAAAATTTCAGTATTAATATGGGCCTCTCGCTCGTGGGCATCGGCGCCATGCTTCGCTCGGAGGATGGCTACGCGAAAATTGAGAGCCTTGTCCCTGGCGGGCCGGCCCAAGTGGATGGACGGCTGAAAGTAGGCGACCGGATTACCGCCGTGGCGCAGGGTCAGAGTGACTATGTCGATGTTCGCGAGATGCGGCTCGACAAAGTCGTCGAGATGATCCGCGGCAAAAAAGGCACACGTGTGCGCCTCCTCGTGATTCCGTCGGATGCAACCGATCCTTCCCGCCGGAAAAATGTCGAGCTCGTGCGCGATGAAATTAAGCTGAAAGATCAAGAGGCGCGCGCGGACATCATTATCAGGAAAGATGAGAACGGTAATCCTATAAAACTCGGCTGGCTTACGCTTCCGTCGTTCTACGCCGACATGGACAAGCACCAGAAGAGCACGACGCGCGATGTGCAGGCGCTGCTCAAACGGCTGAAGAAAGAAAACATCGCCGGGCTTGTGATCGATCTTCGGCGAAATGGCGGCGGCTCGCTCGAAGAAGCTCTCTCCCTCACCGGCTTGTTTTTGAAATCCGGCCCGATCGTTCAGACAAAAGATTATAACGGAAGCATCAGAATTTCGTCCGATCCGGACGCTGGCATCGCTTATTCCGGGCCGCTAGTGGTTTTGACCAGCCGGCAAAGCGCGTCGGCCAGCGAAATTTTTGCGGCCGCGCTACAGGACTACGGGCGCGCGTTGATTGTCGGTGACAAGAATACGTTCGGGAAAGGGACGGTGCAGACAATTCTTCCAATTGGCCGGTTCGCTTCGCTGCTTGGCAGCCATTCTGATGAAGACGGCGCGTTGAAGTTGACTATCCAGAAATTTTATCGAGTCGCTGGTGGCTCGACGCAGCTCCATGGTGTGACCTCCGATATTGTGCTGCCGAGCTTGAGTGATCTTCCCGAATTTGGCGAAGGCGCGCTAAAGAACGCCCTGCCATATGATGAAGTGCCCAAGGCGAAATACACGAAATGGTCGGACACCCATTCGCTGTTTGTCGATCAATTGAGGCGACGCTCAGAGGAGCGAATCAAAAACGATATCGAGTTCCACTACGTGATGGATGACGTTGGTCGGTTGCGTCACAAGCTCGATGAAAATCGAATTTCGCTGAACGAAGATGTCCGGAAGAAAGAACTTGCCGACGATAAGCTGCGCAAAGAAATGCGTTCGAAAGAACGCCTGGCGCGGAACCAGGAAGAACCGCGCATTTATCGTCTGACGCTCGACACCGTCGACAAACCGAATCTTCAGTTGATCATGTATCCCGGAAAACTGGCCGAGGCGAAGAAGAACGGAGTTTTGCCGAAAGTTGACGCAGAAGCGGCCCCGGATGCGGATACGGATCTGATCGCTGGCGTCGGCGCTGGAGATGACACCAAAGAACCGGCCATCGATCCCGAGCGCGATGAGACGTTGAATATCCTGGGGGATCTTGTCGATCTTTCGCGGGGGCCAAAAACGGCCAGCACGAATCGCTGAGCCAGCAGCGATGCAGTAATTATCTCACCGCCATCCCCAGAATTGCGGGGGCGGAGCAAAGCGCGGATCAAAACGTGAGCCAAAGCGTGGGTCGGCAAATCTATTGTCTCGTCGCAGAAATGTAGATTGCGATTGGCTCCAATAACGACCGACCGGCGTTCTGCCGAACACAGTGACTGGAGTTCCGACACTGACTGAATTGAATAACGCAATTGCGTAATGTTCTGGCATGCGGACACAGCCATGCGACGCGGGATAGCCTGGCAGATATCCGGCGTGTAGTCCGTCGGCTCCGTTGAACCGCATGAAGTAATGCATCGGCGCAGGAATAAATTTTCCTCCGCGAGGAACCGGCATGTCCGCATCGGCGTCAGCTACTATTGTGTTCCCCTGCGCATCGACGATTTTTCCATACATACTCGAGTAATGTGTTCGCTCTTTCTCGAGAATCTTGAATGAACCTGCTTGGGTGAGATGTCCGTAACGCCCGCTTGAAATCGGCGATGCTAGCACCGGTCGTCCGCCTTGAAGGAGATAAGCTGTCTGTTCCTCCAAATCGATCTCCACGGCAGTTTGCGCGCGCAACGATGTGGTCGCGCAGAGAAAAATGGACCACCCGACGATGACCCTCACAGAAAGTTGAACCATCCCGCGGGGATAAAGTCGCACCGATTCGGCCGCGCCGATGGCGCGCGTTCTCGTTCTGGGAGCACGTGCGCTTCGCGTGCACTCCCTACACCGCGATGGGCGCCTTGATCGCCGGATGCGGGTCGTAGCCGATCAGTTCGAAATCTTCGAAGCGGAAATCACGCATCTTTTTGATCGCGGGATTGAGTTTCATCCGGGGCAAGGATCGACAATCCCTAGTGAGTTGTTCGCGTGCTTGCGCGAGGTGATTCTGGTAGAGATGCAAATCGCCGAAGGTGTGAACGAAATCGCCAGGCCTAAGATCGACAACTTGCGCCACCATCATGGCGAGGAGCGAATACGACGCGATGTTGAATGGGACGCCGAGAAATAAATCGGCGCTGCGCTGGTAAAGCTGGCAACTCAACTCGTCGTCCTGCACGTAAAATTGAAATAGAACATGACACGGTGGCAGCGCCATTCTG
>QHNJ01000109.1 GCA_003218395.1 Verrucomicrobiota bacterium | reverse complement strand
TTATCGACTAGGCAGGCGCGCGGCAATATGTCAAGCATGTTTTGGTTTTTGGATTTTTCTTGTGGCCCATTAATCGGACGAGTCCATCCGACTGACCTGCGACGTGCGCACATCGAACATTAATGCGCGCAAAAGCAAAGGCGGCGCCGCTTGCGCGACGCCGCCTTGATTGAAGTTGCCTCCTTGATTCCCCCTACGGGCCGCCGAAGAACCTCACCGTCACTTCGTTCGAACAGTTCGTCGTGCCGACTTCGCACACCTTGTACGTGTAGAACCCGTGCACAGTGAGCACGTCCGTATAGGAGCTGGTGTTCTGCACCTTCGCCAGCACAACTCCATTGCGGTAGATCTTCACCCTGGGCGAGGTCGTACCAGTCCAGGTGAGACGCACCGCCTCACTCTGATCAAACCTGCGCGCTGAGCCCGTGAGCACAATCTGACCCGGAGTCGGGGTCGCCGTCGGCGTTGGAGTCGGCGTTGGGGTTCCACCGCCGCTTTGGACTGCGCGTATGAACATGGAGTGGTAGCCCGGGAATGCGTTTTGAGTCTGCGACCACACGCCGTCGAAGTTGTTCCACCAGTAGCCACCGGCAAAGCCGACCGAACCGCTCTCATCCGCCGAGGTGAAAACATTGTTGATGGGCGGCACGTACCGCGTTCCAATATAGACGCTGCCGGAAGTGATGTTGAGCCCCATCGACGAGATGTCGTAGCTGTTCCAGATCGGGGCTTGCCCCCCCCCTGTAAAAAGGTGCGTGGTAGCCGTTTGACCATTCAGCTCGCCGAGCAAAGTGCCCGGACTGCCACCGGCTCCGTCGTCATCAAAGACCACCACATCGATGGGGTACGTCGCCGGACCGCCAGAAAGTATGACGAAATCCAGGCAGACCGAGGTGAAGGAGGCCGGATAACTGCTCGGCGTAAACTTGTCTACGAATCTCACTTCACTGACCAAAAAGGGGTTTCCGCTGTAGCCATTCTCGATCCCGCCATCATCGTGGATGATGATGCCCGGTTGGTTGTCACAATCGATGACACCGGCGGGCGGCATCGGAACGAAAAGGGGCGCTTGTTGTGGCGCCTGCTGCTTAAAGTGCTGCAATATGGTATCGGCACTCTGTCGCTGTCCCGGCGCGAGGGGCTGTCGCTGCCCCAGCGCGAGGGGCATCACGATCACAAAAGCCAGACTGAGCAAAAACGCACCTCGGAGGAGATACGTCCTAATGGTTGTAGGTTGTTTATTCATTTTGGATTGTTCCTTTTATTTTTTTTGTTTACTTTTTTTTAACTTTTCCCGTGAAACCCTTCTTCTGTTTACAGCCCTGGGGAGAGCAATGCCTATGGTGAACGCCCCGTTTTAGTTAAAAGCGCAGAAGGGTGTCAAGCTTTTTTTTTAAGTTTTTTTATTTTTTTTGGTTTCGCAGTTTTCGGCTGTTTCCTGCATCTAATGCTGTTGAGAAGGATTTGAACTGCGGATGCGACAAATGGCGAAGCAAAGAAACAAAAAAAACCGCTTTGGAGCGCGAGTTGACCATCGCCATTCAAGAGGCTGACTCCTCTCCGCAGGAAGGCAAATCCCCCAATGCAGTGCGCGCCTTGATTCGCAGATGGCGCCTAATAGCCTTCGGAAACCGCGGCCTGGCTTTTCGTTATTCCGATTTCGACATTCGCCTGCCAAGACTCGCGAGCGAAAAATATGTCACACTCCGCAGGAGTCCCGCATGTGTGGTGCTAAAAGCAAACGCGGCGTCCGGCAGCTGCCGGACGCCGCGTTGATAGAGAAGTGGCGTGGTTGTTCCCCCTAATGCCCACCACCGAAGCTCACTGTCGCATCATTGGAGCAGGTCTGGGTCCCAGCTTCACACACCCGATACGTGTAGGTAGCCCGGCCGTGGGCGCCGGTGGAATCTGTATAGGCGCCCGTGTTGGGTACCGTCGCGACCACTACCCCATTGCGGTAGACGTCGATGTTGGTTGAGGTGACCGGGCTCCAGGAGAGATCCGCCGTATTTACTCCACCCACCTTGCGCCCCGAGGCGCTGAGCGTGATAGGCCCAGGTGTAGGAGTCGCATGCCGCTGATGATCACGCGCCCGTCCGCCCATGCAGAGAGGTGTTGGTTAAGTAACGAGGAGCCGTAGTCGTAGTCGCCCACATAGATCGCTACGATGCCGGGGTCGGGTTGCAGCGGCAGCGGGGTGACTACGTCCGAAAACGCCATGTCGGCCAGCCAGGTCACGCCGTTGTCGGTGGACTTGCGCGCCCACATCCTGTAGCACGGGGTGCTGGGGCTGGAGGGCTGGCAACTGGCCGCTGTCCGCTCTCGCTCGTCGTACCAGACGGCGAGGAGGCTGCCATCCGCGGCGACCGAAAGATTGGGTTGCCACTGGGCCTTGGTAGCGTCGGTGTTGGTGTTGAGCATAAAGGGTGCACTGAAGGTCTGCCCGTTGTCGGTGGAGCGGATGTAGAAGACGTCGCCGGGGTCGCCGTTGCCAGTGTTGCGCGCGGCATAGACGTAGTGAACTACGCCGTTGAGGGCGGCAGGCTCACCCCAGCCCATGTGTCGCCAGTAAGCAGGGTTGCTGTACATGGTGGCGAAGTAGCCCGAAGAACTACGGCCGGGGCCATTGAAGGTGGGGCCGGTGTAGGTGTTGGTCCAAGTGTTGCCGCCGTCGGTGGACCTAAAGATGAGGTTAGAGCGCGTAGTGAGGCCCCCGCCGCCTTCGTTCATGCCAGCGACATACACGTTGCCGGTGGCCAGATCGCCGGTGATTTGGACGTCGCGGATGAAAGGGCTGCCGCTGGTCAGCTGTCGCGCGTTCGTCCAAGTCGCGCCGTTGTCAGTGGAATAGCGGACGAAGAGGGCGCCTCCCCCGACATTGAAGTCGTTCCAGGAGACGTACATCCGCCCGTAGAAGGGAGAGCTAGGGTTGTTGTCTGCCCAGCCAGACTCTCGGTCGTCGTTGGAGTTGTTGTGAACGCAGAAATGGGTCCAGCTATTCGGGTCCGATGGAGTGGTGGACTTGTACCCGCCGAGGCCCTGACCGCCACAGCCCACGTCAAGCCAGACAGTGTACCAAGTGCCGGTTGGGCGGTTGTACAGAATAACGGGGTCGCCCTCGGTATTGGCGAAGGGGCTTTGACCGGTGGCGGCGGTGAGGCGGACGAAGGTGTTGCCGCCGTCAGTGGAGACCGATGCGCCGGAGATGTTGATGGGGCTGGCGTTGCGGCCTCGTGAGTCGTTGTAGGCGACGACAATCTGGAGGGGGTTATCTGGGTTAGCCGCAGTAAATGTCTCCGACTGGGTAACGTTGGGAAAGGTCTCGGTGCCGGTGATCAGGTCAACATCCGTAGTGCCATACGCCAGGGGCGCTGGCAGCAGTCCTTGGACAAACTGGGAGAAGGTACCTGAAGGGGAAGCTGCGCCTCCCTGTGTCCGGCCGCAGAAAATCATGATGGCTCCGGCCCGCATGTTTTCTTGCTTGTCGATGCCCAGCTCGTGAATTCGGGAACAGTCAAATCCGGCAGGGACGAGGGGGTCGGTGAAATTGGTGATAGTGTAATTCTGCTGCGCTTGCGCGGAGAACGCGCCAAAGCCAAGCAGCGCCAGAAAGACACCAGCCAGGACGACGAACAGACCGATTAAAACACGCAGATTAAAGAAGGCGGATTGTGAAGCGGATTTCTTTTTCATAGGATGAAATTTAGGCTGAGGTTTTAGTTTTCTATTTCGCTTCGGTTTTTCGTCCGATTCTGAGTGTGCCTCTTCTCCAACATCCCTAGTTGTCCTAAACTTTTAACCTTCGCCTGCGGCCAAGCAGCGTCGGGTAATCCGCGGTTTAGCGCTTCGTGGCCTTTCCCATCGGTGCGCTGACCAAAGGAAAATCAGCCGCCTTGCGTCTCCTGATCCAGCACTGCCACCGCGCGCTTGTACAGAGCCTTCGCTTCCTGATGTGAGTTGCCAACCGCAGTCAGCCCCATTCTTCCAAGCTCACCGAGAGCGCTCATCATGTGAAACACAACGCCTGTCTGTCGCGTTTGACCGAAGTGCAAGCCATGCCGCACGACAATATCGAAAAGATCGTCCGGCGTCAGAGTTCGATAAAGCGGCGACTCAACGTGATCACTGGCAACAAAAAACTTTTGCTGTCCGTTAGGCGCCGTGAAGATCGCCGTCTCCGGATCGTATGTGCCGTCTGTAAGGAATTGGAGCGTCAAAAACGGATGAGTGGTTCCGCCTTTTCTCAAATTGATCTCGATGGCGTACGGCTCCCATTTTCCGTTCGAGCGCACTACGACAAAATCTAAAGCAAAGCGTCCGATGACTCCTTCTTTGGCAAGACGCCTGCCAACCTTTGCCGCTTCCCGCGTGATTAACCCGGCATAGCCAGTGTCGGCCGGGAACACGCATCCGAGGTAACTTTGTCCTGACGGACCACCCAGCATTTGATCATGGGTGGAGAGTAATTCAACCGAGCCCAGCGGAGTGACGCGAAGCTGCACACTTGGGCTTCTAAATTCATCTCCCGTGATTCGCTCTTCGACAATTCCTTTTCGCTCTTCGAGCTTCTCCATATAGCTATCGTAGGCAACTCCCTTCAGCTCGAACTGCATCGCCTCGAGGCGTTCTTCTAATTCAGCCCGCTCATTCGAGCTTCCCGAGGGTCGAAGCCCGGCTAAATCGATAAGCGCATTCCCTTCGCCAGAAACGCCCTCATTAAGCTTTATCAGAACTTGCTTGATTGAAGGCTTTCGGGCACGCATTTCCTTGATGGCTTCGATCACCTCCTCCTTGGTGCCGAGGTTCTCATGGCCAAGTGGATGCGGCACCTCTTCTTCGAGGAAGATTTTCCGGCACCCGCTCTTTGTTCCCAAGGGGAAAAATTTTGGATCAGCCCCGTACATTGGAATGCCGAGCCGCAACGCCAACTCTTTCTCCCTGTTGGTCGTGTTGAAGGGGACAAGGTGGGCGCGATCGGGATCGGGGATCAAAGAACGTATTCGCTCGATCAGGCGTGGCCGTTCGAGCAGCTTCTGGCTCAACGGACTCACTGAACCATCAAGGGGCGAGGGCAAAAACAGCCGCGGGCGCGCATGACTCGGGATGACGCCGGGCAATAGATCGAGGTAGTAATCAATGATGCTTGGCAGAATTGCTTCCGACGTAACATAGATCAGCCGCGCCCGGGGTTGACGCAGCAGCAGCAAGAGGAAGAGAAATCGTTCTTCATAGGCTTGCATGACCGCGCCTGCGCTGATCGCGTCGATGGACATCGATGGCACGACAACAATCGTTTGCGGGTCCTGATTGAAATGCTCAATCGATTTCCATAGCGGGACCAGCTTCTTCTGCAATCGATCAAATTGATCCTGTGAACCCGTGGCAAGTCTTGGTTCGAACATAAACAACTATTTAGAACTCATCTGGCTCTGTTGAAAAGCGCGAGATTTCTGGAGCACAGCCATCTTGGCTGTGCGGCTGGCGGGCATCCCGCCTACCCCGGATCACGACTCGCAGGCGAGACGCCTGGGAGCCCCACAGACTGGGAGTCTGTGCTCCGCCGCATCTTGGACACGCCATGTTAAAATCGTTACATCGTTACAATGTTACATCCTTATATGGCCGCCCACTTTTGTACCCCTTGTAACGTTTTTAACCTTCTTAAGGGGTCATGTGGGGGTTCATCGCCGCCGGCGACCAAACGAGTACCCGCGATGGGTGCGGCCACCGCCAATGGCACGTTTGCCGCCGGCCGTTGATTCCGGTTCGAAGAGCGCTGTGTATAGATAGGGAAAGCTCTCCAGTTTCAGCCGCGGAATTTTTTGGCCGATAAAATGTTCGATTGCCTGCAGAGCGGGGAGCTCTTCACCGTTCATAAGCGTAAAAGCATCGCCTACATTTTGTGCCCGGCCGGTGCGTCCGATGCGGTGCACGTAGTCTTCCGGATGTTCGGGCACGTCGTAATTGATCACGTGGCTCACGCCGGCGATGTCGAGCCCGCGCGATGCAATGTCGGTTGCCACCATGACCTCGTATTTGCCGCTTTTAAATCCCTCCAGTGCCTCGATCCGTTCCCGCTGTGTGCGGTTGGAATGCAACACAGCGACGGCGTGCTTTGCGTGCTTTAGGGAATGCGCGACGCGATCGGCGTTTACTTTCGTGCGGCAAAAAATCAGTACGCTGTCGAAGTTCGTCCGCTCGAGAAGTGCCATGAGCAAATCAAATTTCTGTTCAGCAGCCACAGGATAAACTGCATGCGTCACCGTTTCCGCTGGTGAGCGCCGAGCGCCGATTTCCACCAGAACCGGATCACGCAAAACCCAGGCAGCCAGACGCTCGATCTCCGGCGGCAGCGTAGCGGAGAAGAGCAGGGTTTGCCTGTCCGTCGAAATTTGTTCAACTATGCGACGCACGTCCGGCAAAAATCCCATGTCGAGCATGCGATCCACTTCATCGAGCACCAGAACTCTCACTTCTTGCAGAGTCATCGTGCGCTGCTCGAGCAGATCGAGCAGTCGTCCCGGCGTGGCCACGAGAACGTCGACCCCGCGCTTTAGTTCTTCGCGCTGTTTTCCGTAACCCACTCCGCCATGCACCAGAGAGACTCGCAAATTGGTGAAGCGGCCGTAATCGCGAAATGCGGTTTCCACTTGCGCGGCCAGTTCGCGCGTAGGCTCGAGCACGAGACATCGGAACGCGCCGTGTTTTGCTAGGAGCGTCAGGATAGGCAGCGCGAATGCCGCAGTTTTGCCGGTGCCTGTTTGGGCGGTGCCAATTAAGTCCTTTCCCGCAAGAATAATCGGAAAAGCGCGCAGCTGGATCGGTGTTGGCTCGACAAATCCCATCGCCTGCGTCCCGCGCACGATGTCTGGCGAAAGTCCGAAATTGTTAAATGACACGATGCGAAGTTAAGGTGCAGATGAGAGGAAGCAACTACACGCCAGCGGCGTGTCCTCCCCAGAATTTGCGATCATGCTTTCTTGTCATTCCGAGTTGTGGGCGCGAAGATCGACAACACCTGACAGGTCGCGCCAGACGTCACGTTTCATGAAACAGTCCGAGCACGAAAATCAGCATGCTCCGCTGAGTTATCGCGGTGCGCATCGCATCGTTTGGCTCGCTTTTTTGCTGATCATCGTCTGGTTGATTCTGCGCTCGCTTGTGTCTGTGGTGTTGCTTTTCGCAATCGTTTTTCTCCTCGCCATGGTCCTTAACCCGATCGTTGTCTGGTTGCAAAAGCGTCACGTTCCACGTTTCGCAAGCGTGATCCTGCTAATGCTCGCGCTTGTTGCTGTCACCGGGACAATCATCGTCTTTGCGATTCCGCCACTCGCCAGGCAAAGTCAGGAATTGATGCATAGCGCGCCAAACGTGTGGCAAGGCATTCGCACCCGCATCGAGTCGCTCGCGCAAAATTATCCAGCGGTTCGCGAGGCGCTGCCGCGCACGGATGAAATCGCGGGGAAAGTCGGCGCGGCCGCGGGAACACTCGGCAATATTCTGCTAAGATCGACAATCGGGTTGGTTGGCGGCGCAGTCAGCATCGTCTTTGCCATTCTGTTGCTCGTTTTCGTGCTGGCCAACCCGCGACCGCTCATTGCTGGATATTTGGCGCTTGCGCCCGACCGTTATCGCGAACAAGCGCATCGCACGCTCGCACGACTCATGCGCCAAATGACTGCATGGGCGCGCGGGGTCGCCATCAACGGTGTGATCACCGGCCTTTCCATCGGCACATTGCTCTGGCTGATCGGTGTGCAGCCAGCGCTCATGTTTGGTGTATTTGGATTTCTCGGGGAGTTTCTTCCGAACATCGGCGCATTTCTCGTTGCCATTCCGATCCTGCTGGTCGCATTAAGCCTGGGCGCTACAAAATTCTGGCTCGCGCTCGGCGTCATAGTGCTGGTTTACCAAATCGAGTTGAACTTTCTTGTGCCGGGCGTGCTCGGCAAAGAAATGCAATTGCACCCAGTTAACATCTTGTTCTTTACGCTTGCGACCGCGACAATGTTCGGCCTACTCGGAGTGATTCTCGCCGTACCTGCTGCTGCGCTTGTCCAGATTGTCATCGACGAATTCTATTTGCGACCGCGCAACCCCGATTACGCCGCGATCGATCGCGAAGCAGCCGCTCTAGTGGAAGGAAAGAGTTAAACGCTAACGAGGTTTCATCGCGACCTCGCCGCACCATTGATCAACCCAATCGTTCACCGTCTTGTACCAAAGCCGTGAGTTTTGCGGTTTCAGGACCCAGTGACCCTCATCCGGAAAATACAACAGCTTCGACGGCACTTTCAGTAATTGCAGGGTAGTGAAAAGATCGAACGCTTGCGAAACGTCGATCCGGTAATCGTTCTGGCCGTGCACGACCAGCGTCGGCGTTTTGAAATTCTGCGCGTATTGGTGTGGCGACCACTTCCGATAAACGTCGCGATTTTTCCACGGCGGACCTTTGAACTCCCATTCCGGAAACCAAATCTCCTCCGTCGTGCCATACGCCGACTCCGCGTTAAACATGCCGTCGTGCGACACGACGCATTTGAAACGGTTAGTGTGGCCTAACAACCAGTTGGCCATGTAGCCGCCGTAGCTTGCGCCAAGCGCGGCCTCGCGGTTCTTATCGATGAATGGATAGGTTTTCTCCACGTAATCGAGCCCCTTGATCAGATCGAGATACGGTTTGCCGCCCCAATCGCCGCTGATCGAGTCGGTAAACTTCTGTCCATAACCAGTCGAGCCGTGAAAATTGATCATCACCACCACGTAGCCGTTCGCGGCAAACAACTCCGCGTTCCAGCGATACGTCCACGAATTTCCCCACGCCCCTTGCGGACCGCCATGGATTAAAAACTTCAGCGGATATTTCTTGTTGGGATCGAATCCAGGCGGCTTGATCATGAATCCCTGAACGTCTTCGTCGTTCGCACCTTTGAACGTGAACGACCCCAACGGCTGCATGTCGATCTGTGACAACAGCGCGTCGTTCATGTGGGTGACAGCCTCGGGCGCAACTGGGACCTCTACTAGTTGCCGATCGGACTTCTTTGGAGCGCGATAACGGCTGAACGGCGCCTCCGGTATCTCACCTAATTCGAATTTCCAAATCTCATTGGGCGCTGCCGCGGACATTCGCGTGAAGAATAGCGCGTTGCTACGAATGCAAATCAGATCATCCGCATGAAGTCTCGGGCCGTGCACAATCTCAACGCCACGCAGACCTGTATTGGCGTCCGCGATCCGAGTTAATACTGCGTACAGGGGTGATTCACCGTGATCTTCCGCCGTAAACAACACAATCGGAAACGGTACTCGCCAAGCAAAGCTGCCAATTGAGCGATCGAACGCTGGTGTCAGATTGCTTAGTCGGCCCGACTCTCGCTCGTATAACATCAGCGACCATTTATCGGCTTCGAAACCGGCGTGCGTTTGCGAACGCCAGGCGAGGTATTTTCCGTCCGGAGAATAAAGCGGCGTGGTATCGCTGCCGGGGCTGGTGGAAATCTTCTTCGGCGGGCCGCCGCTGATCGGCACGATGAAAATTTCGTTGTTCGTGCTCGTGGCTTCGACTTCATCAATGTTGCACGTGTAAGCGACCTCCTGGCCATCGGGCGAAATCGCATACATGTCCTGTCCGCCCAGATGGAACGGCGGCACATCGTGATCGCCCGGCGTAAGATCGCGGGGTGCTGCGCTCGGCTGGAGCACAGGCATCTTGCCTGTGCTACGATCTGCACACGCGTTCGCACTGACTACAAACAAATGGCTGCGCTTGAACTCGGTGGACGCGTTCCAATGCCGATAGAACAAGCGAGAAAAAATTTTCGCCTTCACTTTGCTTTTCTTGAGATCTTCATCGCGCTGTTTGTTGCACGCATCGTCCTTACAATCCGGATACACTGCCGACACGAACACGATATTCTTCCCGTCCGGTGACCAGATCCCGCCATCGGCGCCGTTGCAGATCGATGTGACTTGATGTGGTCTCCCAACCAGCCGCCCCGCTTCGGGATCGAAATCTCGGCGTTGGATTCAACCGCCGCGATTCACTACCCGCCGCCGGCACAATCCACAAATGCGAAATCTTCGTGTTCGCGGCAAGATCGACATCTTCGCAATCGAACACGACCCACTTCCCATCCGGTGACGGCACAGGCGCGCCGACGCGTTTCAGTGACATCATGTCTTCAAACGTAAACGGATGCTTGGCGTTCGCGCTTGGTGATGGCGTCCGGGCAAAAGCTGAACAGGCGAAAACCAGGCTAGCCGCAACAAAAATCTTCATGCGTTTTCATTTCTATTTTGTCATTCCGAGCGGAGTCGAGGAATCTCTTTTCAATGACATCGAATGCACTCGCGCTTCAAGTCGAACGCCGCATCTACTTGATTGGCGCTGAAAAGGTGATGCTCGATTACGATCTTGTTGCCCTTTACGGCGTGCCCACAAAGTCGCTTAATTTAGCGGTAAAGAGGAACGCGGCCCGGTTCCCAAACGATTTCATGTTTCAGCTCACGCGCGCTGAAACAGAAGGTTTGAGGTTGCAAATTGGCATTTCAAACGAATCGGCCGCACTCAGAATCCCAGCTTTGTGGTTTCAAAATGAAACCTCAAAGAGCCGGCGGGGTGGGCGCCGCTATCTGCTTTATGCCTTCACCGAGCAAGGCGTGGCGATGCTCTCCAGCGTCTTGCGCAGAGAACGCGCTGTACACGTGAACATCGCGATCATGCGCACATTCGTGCGCCTGCGTGAGATGCTTCTTTCAATGCCGATCTTGCCCGCAAACTCACCGCATTGGAAAAGAAATACGATGCGCAATTTAAGGTCGTCTCCGATGCGATCCGCGAATTGATGACGCCACCGGAAAAACCAAAACGCCAAATCGGGTTTCATTCTCATGAATAACAAGACCAATTGTCTCGCCGCTATCGCATTATCGATCTTCGCAATAACAGCGCAGGCCGAAGAGATCGCGCTGGTCGGCTCGACCGTAATCAATCCAGCCGATGGCAAGGTGATGCCGAATGCGACCGTCGTGATCAACGGCCAGAAGATTGAAAACGTCGCCACGGGCAAGCAGAACGCAGCGGCGCTCGGGAGACAAATTGATTGCGCGGGCAAATTCATTTTGCCCGGGTACATCGACACTCATGTCCATTTCTTCCAATCCGGCGATCTATTCACGCGGCCAGACGGTGCCGATCTAAACAGTGTTCGCCCCTACAAAGACGAAGTCGCGTGGGTGAAGAGTCACTTGAACGACGTTTTCACACGCTACCTACGAAGCGGGGTCACGTCGGTGGTTGATGTCGGCGGGCCTTTTTGGAATTTCGAGGTTCGTAAAACTGCGAACGCGACTGCGAAAGCGCCGAGGGTCGCTGTGGCCGGTCCGCTAATTTCAAGTGTATCCCGCGAGAAACTTGATCTTGGCGATCCGCCGATCGTGAAAATCGATACGCCGGATCAAGCGCGCGAATTCGTGCGCAAACTGGCGGAACAAAATCCAGACTTGGTGAAGATTTGGTACATCGTCGATAAGGACCATCCGGTCGATGCGTTTCGGCCGATCGTCCGTGCGACGATTGAAGAAAGTCATGCGCACAAAATCCGCGTCGCGGTTCATGCGACTGAACTGGAGACGGCGCGCGCGGCGGTCGAAGAAGGGGCCGATGTGCTCGTGCACAGCGTGATCGATAAACCGGTCGATGACTCGTTCGTGAAGCTGCTGAAGGATCGGCATACGATTCTGTGTCCGACGCTGGTGGTCTTCGAGCGTTACGGCCGCACGTTTTCGCACCAGTTAAATCTTACGCCGGAGGAAAAAGCCTGGGGCAATCCGGAAGTGATCGCATCGCTAAACGTCACCAAAATTCCGAAGGACAAATTGCCCGCTCGCATTAGAGACGCGTTAGCTAAACCCGATGACGCTCTGGATCGAATCAAGAAAACTTACCATATCGCGCTGCCGAATTTGAAAACACTGGAAGACGCTGGCATCACCATCGCTGCTGGCACAGACGCGGGAAACATCGGCACAATTCACGGCCCAGCGTTGTTCCGTGAATTTCAATTAATGAAAGAAGCTGGCCTAACGAATATGCAAATCCTTCAATGCGCTACTGCCAACGCCGCTAAACTTTTCGGCGGCGATACCGGCGCGCAGATCGGCAAGATTGAGAAGGGCAACTTCGCGGACATCGTGATCCTAAGATCGAACCCGCTCGACGACATTGCCCATGCTTCCGACATCGACACGGTGATCAAGAATGGAGCGGTTTATCCCGCCGATTCTATTTTGCACTGATGTCCCACTGGGGCACCAACCGGCTGCGGCTAGGTTGACTGCATCTGCGACCCCCAAGTGCGACAGTCGCAACACGCGGATCAGCGTCCTCAACCTAAAATTGGATCACCAAATCGGTTGCCAACACGTCTCAACGAAAGCAATTTCTATTCCTATGGCTACGCATCCTACGCAATACGCGCATCCCGAGGCGCTGGTGGAAACCGATTGGCTCGAAAAACATCTCAACGACGAGGGCGTCCGGATTGTCGAATCGAACGAAGATATTCTGCTCTATGACACTGGGCATATTCCAGGCGCGGTCCACATCGATTGGCGCGCCGACTTACAGGACCCGGTGATTCGCGATTACATTTCGCCAGAAAAATTTGCGCGGCTTTGCAGTCGTTACGGAATCACGCCGGAGACGACCTGCATTTTTTACGGCGACAAGGCGAATTGGTGGGCGTGTTACGCGCTCTGGGCATTCCGCTTGTTTGGTCACGAGAAAGTGAAAATTCTCAACGGCGGCCGCGACAAATGGAAGGCCGAACAGCGTCCGATGACGCGCGAAGTTCCAAAATATCCAGAGACAAATTATCCGGTGCCGAAGAAACGCTTCGACAAGGAGATTCGCGCGTTTTTTGATGAAGCGCTGGAACAAAGCAAGAGTGACAAGCCTCTCATTGATGTGCGTTCCCCAGGCGAATACAAGGGTGAGATCACGCACATGCCGGAGTATCCGCAGGAAGGCGTGCTGCGCGGCGGGCATATTCCCGGCGCAAAGAGTATGCCGTGGAAAACGGCGACGAATGAAGATGCCACATTTAAGCCCGCAGATGAGCTGGCCAAAATTTATCTCGATCAATGCGGCGTGAAACCGGGCACGGACACAGTTGTCTATTGTCGTATCGGCGAGCGGTCAAGTCACACCTGGTTTGTGCTGACGTATTTGCTCGGCCTGGAGAACGTCCGCAATTACGACGGCTCGTGGACCGAATGGGGCAACAAAGTCGGGGCACCGATTGAAAAAAGCGCGTAGCACAGCCTGCCAGCCTGTGGGACCGGCGGGCGTCCCGCCTGCCGAAGCCCGCAAAATGCGCTAAGCTTCCATTGTCGATGTATCCACAAAAGCTAGACAAAATCATCAATCTCTTTGAAATGCTGCCGGAAGATGAGCGGCGGGAAACGCTCGTTTCGTACGCGGACAACGCGAAGAAGCAGGAGCCACGCGAAGGCGAGAATTTCGACCTCGTCGATGTTCGTAAAGATGAAGAATGCATGGACACGGTCGGCGTTTATCTCCACGTCGATGAAGACGGCAAGGCGCAGATTCGCATGACGCTTGGCCCCGAGGTGCTGACGCTTACCCGCTCCATGACGGCAATTCTTTGCAAAGGCCTCGAAGGCTCGACGCCGCAGGAAATTCTCGATCTTGCGAGCGATTTCGTGACGCGCATCGTCGGCGCGGAACTGGTACGCATTCGCAGCCAAACGATTTATTACGTGCTCACGCGCATCAAAAGCGTTTGTAAGGTTTATCTCGACCGCCAGCGCATGGCGCAAGTCGCGCGTGACGTTCGCTTGATTTCGTTTACTGTCCGCGCTGGCGCAGATGCCGCGGAATAACGAACTCAACAAAATCCTGCTGATCGGCTCTGGTCCAATCGTGATCGGGCAGGGCTGCGAATTTGATTATTCCGGCGTGCAAGCGTGCAAGGCGCTGCGCGAAGAAGGTTATCAGGTCGTGCTGGTGAATTCGAACCCGGCTACGATCATGACCGACCCGGAATTTGCCGATCGCACGTATATCGAGCCGATCACCGCGGAAGTGATCGAGGCGATCATGGAACGCGAAAAACCGGACGCGATTTTGCCGACTCTGGGTGGGCAAACCGCGCTCAATGCCGCGATGGAGTTGAACCGCAACGGCGCGCTGGCGCGGCACGGCGTCAAATTGATCGGCGCTAACGCACCGGCGATCGCGAAAGGCGAGGATCGGCAATTGTTTAAAGAAGCGATGTTGCGCATCGGGCTCGAAGTGCCGCGCTCCGGCGTGGCCCGTTCCCTGGCAGATGTGGATCGTATAGTCGATGAAATCGGAGCATTCCCGCTCATCATCCGTCCGGCATTTACACTCGGCGGTACCGGCGGCGGCATCGCCTACAACCGCGAAGAACTCGATGTGATCGTTGCGCGCGGCCTCGATCTCTCACCCGTCCATGAAGCGTTGATCGAGGAATCGCTTGTCGGCTGGAAGGAATTCGAGATGGAGGTGATGCGCGACCGCGCGGACAACTGCGTCGTGGTGTGCTCGATCGAGAACTTCGATCCGATGGGCGTGCACACCGGGGACTCGATCACAGTCGCGCCAGCACAAACGCTGACGGACAAAGAATACCAAATGATGCGCGACGCCGCCTTTGCGGTCATTCGCGAGATCGGCGTCGAGACGGGCGGCTCGAACATTCAGTTTGCTGTTAATCCCGATAACGGCCGGATGATCGTAATCGAGATGAATCCACGCGTGTCGCGCTCGAGCGCCCTGGCATCGAAGGCGACTGGTTTCCCCATCGCGAAAATCGCAGCGAAACTCGCCGTCGGTTACACGCTCGACGAAATCAAAAACGATATCACGCGTGAGACGCCGGCGTGCTTCGAGCCAACCATCGACTACTGCGTCGTCAAAGTGCCGCGGTTCACGTTCGAAAAATTTCCTCAAGCCGACGCAACGCTTACGACGCGGATGAAAAGCGTCGGCGAGGCAATGGCGATTGGGCGCACGTTCAAGGAAGCGTTGCAAAAAGCGCTGCGCAGTTTGGAGATCAAACGCTTCGGTCTGTGCGGCGACGGCGCGGATAAAAGTGTCGATCCTGAAACGTTGCGGCTGAAACTGTCGATCCCCAACGCCGGGCGAATTTTTTATCTCGCACAAGCATTTCAAAATGGAATGTCGATCGATGAAGTGTTCGAGCTCACTAAAATCGACAAGTGGTTTTTGCGAAATGTGCAGCAGGTTGTGGAGGAAGCCGAGGCATTACGCTGTAGCACAGGCACGATGCCTGTGCCACAACCAAGCAAGATGCCTTTGGCCCGGTTGCTGCGCGGCAAGAAGTTCGGCTTTTCGGACCGCCAACTGGCGGTGGCAAATGGCGTGAGCGAGAGTGAAATTCGTGCGAAACGGAAGTCGTTAGGTATCTTGCCCACTTACCGGCTCGTCGACACCTGCGCGGCAGAATTTGAAGCTTACACGCCATATTACTACTCCACTTACGGCGACGAAAACGAGCGGCGCGAGAGCAGCAAGCGCAAGATAATGATCCTGGGGGGCGGGCCGAACCGTATCGGCCAGGGAATTGAGTTCGATTACTGCTGCGTGCACGCCGCCTTTGCGCTGCGCGAGCTCGGATTCGAAACGATAATGGTCAATTCGAATCCGGAGACCGTCTCGACCGATTACGACACGAGCGACAAACTTTACTTTGAGCCGCTCACTCTCGAGGACGTGCTCAACATTTGCGATCAGGAAAAACCGGAGGGCGTATTCGTTCAATTCGGCGGTCAAACGCCGCTCAATCTCGCTGACGGCTTGAAGGCAGCCGGCGTGCCCATTCTCGGGACACAACCCGAAAGCATCGAGACCGCAGAGGATCGACAATTATTTGCGGCCATGCTCGACAAACTTGGCTTGCGGCAGACTCCCAGCGGCTCCGCGATCACGACCGATGAAGCCGTCGAGGTTGCAAACAAAATTGGTTATCCGGTTTTGGTGCGGCCCTCTTTTGTCCTCGGCGGGCGCGCCATGGAGCTTGTCTACAATGAGGAAGATCTTCGGCGCTACATGACGAGTGCAATTGACGTCACGCCTGACCGTCCGGTGTTGGTGGACCGTTTTCTCGAAGACGCAATCGAGGTCGATGTCGATTGCATTTCCGACGGCGAAACGACCGTGATCGGCGCAATTATGGAGCACATCGAGGAAGCGGGCATTCACAGCGGCGACAGCGCGTGCGTGATCCCGACGTTCTCGCTTTCGCAAAAAGTTCTCAACGAGATTGCCGCGGCAACAAAAGCAATGGCGCGCGAATTAAATGTGCGCGGCCTGATGAATGTGCAATTCGCCGTGAAAGGCGACGAGGTTTACGTCCTTGAAGCTAATCCGCGTGCCTCGCGCACTATTCCGTTTGTGAGCAAGGCAATCGGCGTCCCGCTGGCCAAACTCGCCGCCAAAGTGATGACCGGAAAATCATTGCGTGAACTCGGATTCACGAAGCACATCATGCCGAAACATTTCTCCGTGAAGGAAGCCGTTTTTCCGTTCCTGCGCTACGAGGGAGTAGATATCTCGCTCGGCCCGGAGATGAAATCGACTGGCGAAGTCATGGGAATGGATGTCGATCTTGGTCTCGCCTATGCAAAATCGCAGATGGCCGCGCCGCCGCCGCTGCCGACTGGCGGAAACGTTTTCGTCAGCGTGAAAGACACCGACAAACAAGCCGTTGTGCCGGTTGTGCGAGAATTTGTGAAGCTGGGGTTCGGTATTATCGCCACTGCGGGCACATTTGCAGTTTTGGCGGCAGCGAAAATTCCCGTAACAAGAGTTTTCAAATTGCGCGAGGGCCGTCCAAACGTTCTCGACCGGGTGAAGAATGGCGACATCAATTTCATCATTAACACCCCCAGCGGAAAAATTCCGCGCGAGGACGAGGTGCGCATTCGCAATGCCTCTCTCGCGCAACGGATTCCGATCATGACCACCGTACGCGCCGCGCAGGCGAGCGCGAATGGAATCCGCTCATTGCAAAAACGCAAAGTGCGCGTGCGCAGTTTGCAGGAATATCACGCCGAGACGCTGTAGCCCCGAAAGCTTTCGGGGTGCCGGCTGCATCATTTATCCCAGCAGGCGACACGCCTGCCTCTACAGTACGCCCGTGACAGCGCACCGTGTTCGTGTCACTTGTCAGAATGAAATTGTCGATCTTAGCCGGATTGCTGACTGCACTCGTCGCAGCAGCAGTCGCTGAAGAAAACAAGGAAACCTCTCCAATGAACCCATCAAGCGAAGTGGCCGTGATCAAAACCAACGAAGGCGAAATGGTCATCGAATTTTGGTCCGATGCCGCTCCGAAAACAGTAGAAAATTTTAAGAAACTTGCGCGCTCGGGATTTTACGACCGCACAACTTTTCATCGCATCGTCAAGGGATTCATGATTCAAGGCGGCGATCCGAATTCGAAAGATCCAGCGAAAGAGAACAGCTATGGACAAGGCGGGCCCGGTTACAAAATCAAAGCTGAATTCAACAATCACTCGCACGAGCGCGGCGTGATCTCGATGGCACGTGGGCCCGATCCGGATTCGGCCGGTTCCCAATTCTTCATCTGTCTCGCGCCTGTTCCGCGGCTCGATGGGCAATACACGACTTTCGGTAAATTGATCAAAGGCGACGACGTGCTGGAAAAAATCGGCGACACTCCAGTGACGAGGAACAGCATGGGCGAAAACAGCAAGCCGACGAAACGTGTGATGATCGAGAGCGTCAAGATCGTGCCTGCGAATTCCGTGAAATAGTTCTACGACGAAGATCACTAAGGCCACGAAGGAGAAAATTAATCTTCATCTTCGTGTTCTTCGTGTCCTCTGTGGTTAATGACTGAATGGTAAAACCGGAGCGAACAAAGATCGCCTTGATTCAGATGCGCTGCGGCCCTGAGCCGGAGAAGAATTTCATCCGCGCCGTCGAATTCATTCGCGACGCGGCGAAGAAGGGCGGGCAGATCGTTTGCCTCCCCGAACTTTTTCGGTCGCAGTACTTTTGCCAGACCGAGGATCACAAATATTTCGAACTGGCCGAGGAAGTGCCCGGAAGATCGACGTCTGCCCTTGGCGAACTCGCGTGTGAGCTTGGGATCGTCATCATCGCGTCGCTTTTCGAGAAGCGCAGTGCCGGCGTCTATCACAACACAGCCGCAGTTATCGGTGCCGATGGCGAACTGCTCGGCAAATATCGCAAGATGCACATTCCGGATGATCCCCTTTATCACGAGAAATTTTACTTCACGCCGGGCGATCTCGGATTTCAAGCATGGCCGACTGCCAATGGCAAAATTGGCGTCTGCGTTTGCTGGGACCAATGGTACCCGGAAGCGGCACGCTTAACGGCATTGCGTGGTGCGGAAATTATTTTCTATCCAACGGCAATCGGTTGGCATCCAAGCGAAAAGAAAGAATTCGGCGCAGCGCAATATTCCGCCTGGGAAACAATTCAGCGCGGTCACGCGATTGCGAATGGTTGTTATGTCGCAGCAGCGAACCGGGTCGGTCATGAAGCACCCGCCGGCGGCGACGGAATTGAGTTTTGGGGACAAAGTTTTATCGGAGGGCCGAGCGGCGAGATCGTCGCGAAAGGTTCGGCCGATCAAGAAGAGATTGTGATGGCCGATGTGGAATGGAACCGCGTCAACGAGCATCGGACGCATTGGCCATTTCTGCGCGATCGGCGCGTGGATGCGTACGGCGGGCTCGAACAGCGAATGATCGATTAGTTGTAGCGCAGACATCCTGTCTGTGGGGCCGGCGGGCATCTTGCCTGCCCACTCAGAGACATCAGGCGAGAGACCCGTTTGCCCCACAGGCAGAGTGCCTGTGCCACGGCCGCGGCTTGCGACCCGTGGTAGATTAAAAAAATGGATTTAATGACCCTGACAGAAATTCGCAGAGCGGCGCAGAACGGCGGGGTGCCGGCACGGGTGCATGTGCAAGTCGAAGGCGCCGCGCCCAAGCTGACCCGCGAACAGCAGCCGTACTGCGAGCTTACGCTTGCAGATGCCTGCGATCGGATGACGCTGCGCGTCTGGAGCGATCACCCGGCATATAAAACGTGTAGCACGTTCACGACCGAGAATTTTGTCGAGCTCTCCGGTGAGTTTCACCGGCATCAGCAATACGGACTCGAAGCGCGCAAATGGACAGTGCGACCGCTCACCGAGCAGGAAAAAAACGAACTGCTGCAAGGTCCTTTGGAGTTGCGCGCCAGGCAGGAGGCAGACTGGGAATTGATTGCGCAAAGGATCCAGGCGATTCTCGATCCTCGTTTGCGCGCGTTGTGCGAAGCGTTCTTGAAAGAATGGGGCGACCGGTTTCGTCGCACCGCTGCGGCCCGGAATTATCATCATGCGCGCCGTGGCGGGCTAGTCGAGCACACCGCGCAAATGATGCGTGTAGCGAAGGAGATCGCGCCCCTGTATCCGCAATTGAATTTGGACCTTCTGCTAGCGGGGATTCTCTTTCACGATTCTGGAAAACTTTGGGAGAACGCTTTATCCGAAAACGGGTTCGTCATGAATTACGACGAGCGCGGCGAATTGATTGGGCACATCTCAATCGGGCTCGAATTGGTGAACGCATTGTGGAGACGGCTAAATGCCGAAAATGCGGAGGCGTGGAAAGATCTCGTGCCCGCCTCAGAAGATGTTCGCCTGCATCTTCTACACCTGATCGGCGCGCACCATGGCGAAATGGAATTTGGTTCTCCGGTTGCGCCGAAAACGCCAGAAGCGATGGCGCTCCATTACATCGACAATCTCGATGCGCGTCTGGAAATGTTCGCCGCCGGCTACACGACAGCCAAGCCGCTGGCAGCGCGCATCTTTGATCGTGTTCGGCCGCTTCCAGGAAATTTGGTCACATCACTCGAGAAATTTCAGCAATCCTCCAGCATTGCCAAAGAAGACGGTCGGCTCCTGTGAGAACCCCTACTTCTGCAGCGACCGGAACCACTCCAAGGCAATGGAAGTTTGCGCGTCATTGACCTCATGACCGCCACGGAAAGTCCCGATTCGAATTCGCGTGAAGCCGGTTCGTTTGATCAAGCCCACGACGTCGTATTGCTGCTCTAACCTGGCGATTCTATCATCGTGCCCAGCACTAACGTAAATTGGCGTTCTCAGAAAATCCGCGCCGGGCTGGGACCTCGCATATCCTCCGCTCAGGTAGTCCTCGTTCACGCCGGTGAGGTAAATTCCGGTGATGCGACAACCGTTTCTCGCAAGCAAAGGCGCGATGGAGCCGGCGCCTTTCGCTCCCCCAGAGAAGCCGGCGCAAGCCATCGGCCACTTCTCCGACCCGACAAAGCTGTGGTGAATCGCGTCGATGGCAGCGAGGGTCATGGCTCCGCGCCATCCCGCCGTGTCGTTCCGCGCATGTTGAGGGCCGTCCCCCGCTAGCAGCACCCAGCCTTCAGCAAGGCCGACGCTGCGATAAAAATCGACGAGGTCATCTCGATTCTGACGTTTGAAATCGCTTGTGGAACAGGGTACCAAAACGGGCCAGCTCCTTCTCGGATCAAAATTTACAGGCGTTGCCAGCACGGCGACTGCGCTTTGCGGCACGGGGTTGCCGCCTTGCCCGGCATATGATTTTTCCTGCGCGCTCAGAGGGACATTGGCCCGAACAGTTGAACCTGGAGAAAAGGGAATACCAGCGAACTTCAGCGAAGATTCAGCTGCGTTCGCGCTGAGCATCAAACCAACATTCAGCGTGACAACCAGCCAGCCAACGAAGAGTAACTTGTTCAGCGTAGCGCACGCGGCCCTGATCGCGAAGGCTTTCAGAGGTCGCGTGTTGGTCGCGGCGTCCTCGCCGCGACGGTCTTCCTTTGCGATCATCTTTTTCTCCATTTTATCACGTAAAGACAAGTTCGCGAAGACGCGACATCTTCGCCAGCACGCGGGACGCGTGCGCTACCCGAGCCGGCGCTTCGCTTCCGCGAGATAGGTCTCATCGATTTCGAACCCGATAAATTTCTTCACGCCGCAGCGCTGCGCGGCGACGGCTGAATTTCCGATTCCGAGAAACGGATCGAGCATGGTCTGCACACGGCCCGCGCCTGCGGGACCGTGCAGCTTGACGCACCATTCGGCTAATTGCACCGGAAACGTCGCCGGGTGCGGGCGTTCCTTCGCGCGGCTCTGAATTGTTTCGTAAGGGATAAACCAGGTATTCCCCCGGCAGCGGAGATCGCTTCCCCGCGTATGACGCCAGCGCATGATGTTGCTTTTGTCCTGATACGGAACGCCAAGCGCGAGCCTATCAATTTCGACGCAACCGGTTTTCGTAAAATGGAAAATGTATTCGTGGCAATCATTTAGGAAACGCCTTGAGCTGATTGGCTTGAAATGACCATGCGACTGAAGATCGCCTTCTCGATCTCCAATCGTGATCGACTTGACCCAGTGAATTGTGTTCTGCAAGACAAACAAATCACGCAGCTCGATTGCAATTTCATGCGGCAGCATTGGATTGGATGGCGCGGAGCCGATGTTAAGAAAAAATGAGCCGGTCGGTTTCAATACTCGCCGAATTTGTGCCGCCCATTTTTCGCACCATGTCAGATACGATTGTCGATCTTGTCGGTCGGAATATTTGCGGTAACCGACCCCGAGATTGTACGGTGGGGATGTGACAACAAGGTCAATACTTTCATCTGCGAGCTGCGACATTCCCTGAATGCAGTCTTGCTGGCGAAGATCAAACTTGGTCATTATTGCTGTATTGTTAACCAGTTGATCGCGAGTACAAGATAAAAACGATGCTGCTGTAGCCGCGCCTCTGTGAGGCGCGTTACCATGGGGTCCCTTCCTGCTTTCCCGGATTCAGATCAACGGCAGATTACACAGATCCAGAAAAATCAAATTATGAAAGCAGGAAGAGAGGAAAATACGAATCTCGATTCTGCAAATTCTGTTCATTCTGTCCAAGTTCCCTTTTCCTGGTTTCCTGCTTTCCTGATTCGCTTAACCATTACCGGCAATTTTGCATCACCACGATTTGTCATAGATTGATTTCAATGGCTGACAAGCCTTCCAAACTGAAGATCGCCGATCGCGAGTTCACCTCGCGACTGATTGTTGGCACAGGGAAATTCGCGTCCAATGAGCTGATGCGCGACGCGCTCTTTGCCAGCGGGACCGAGCTTGTGACCGTGGCGCTTCGGCGCGCCGATATTTCCGGCAAACACGATTTTTTTGCGAACATTCTCGATTTTGTCGATTCGAAACGTTTTCTTCTTTTGCCAAACACCAGCGGTGCGCGCAATGCGGATGAGGCCGTGCGTCTCGCGCGACTGGCCGCAAGTGCAGGCTTGCCGACATGGATCAAACTCGAGATTCACCCGGACCCGCGTTATTTGCTTCCCGATGCGGTCGAGACGCTGGCGGCTGCGGAAATTCTGGTGAAAGAAGGATTCACGGTCCTTCCCTACATCAATGCCGATCCCGTGCTGGCGAAGCGATTGCAAGACGTCGGCACTGCGACCGTGATGCCGCTCGGATCACCCATCGGCAGTAATCGCGGAATCGAAACGCGTCCACAGATCGAGATCATCATAGAGCAGGCCACCGTTCCGGTGGTTGTGGATGCCGGGCTAGGCGCGCCAAGTCAGGCGGCGGAAGCAATGGAGATGGGTGCCGACGCAGTGCTCGTCAATACTGCGATCGCGATCGCTTCCGACCCCGTTCGTATGGCGAAGGCATTTAAAAAAGCAATTGAAGCAGGACGCGAAGCGCGCGAAATCGGGTTGGCGGAAAAATTGGCAAGCGCTGCGGCAACCAGTCCGCTGACCGGATTTTTGTCTTAGCTAATTGAAATTTGCCAACCGGGTTGCCTGGCGACACGGGTGCCGTAAAGTGATGTCCATGGACGCCATCGCCGAAAAACTGGACACAAAACTGAGCAAGTGGAAACCCGAAATCTCACGCGAAGTCCGCGCGCTGGTGTCGCAAGTGATCGATGCGGCAGATAACGATGCTCTCGACGTGATGCGCTCGCGCGCGGTTGAGCAAGAAGTGCTAGACCAGCTCGATGAGCCCGCGTCCCGGTGAAGTCTGGCCGGCCGATCTAGGCCTTGCTGCAAAGACTCGCCCGGTAGTAATCGTGTCGCGTTACGACCCTGACGCGCCTCGGGCTCTAACAATCTATGTGCCACTGACGACCCAGAACCGTGGCAGCAAATATGAAGTTGCGCTTCCCAGCCTGCGCTTTCCGCGAGAGGCAAGCGTGGCCAACGTGCAAGGCATTGCGTCGCTGCCGCTGGCCCGGTTCGAACGAAAGCTTGGTGAATTGCCAAGAGAAGCGTTCGATCAAATCCGGCAAGCGATTGCCTTCGCAGTCGAGATGGCGTGAGCGGCACATGTCATCTGAAGTGACAAACACGCGGTTCGCATGGCAAAGGCATTCAAAAAAGCAATTGAAGCAGGACGCGAAGCGCGCGAAATCGGATTAGCCGAAAAATTGGCAAGCGCTGCAGCAACCAGTCCGTTGACCGGCTTTCTGACTCAGTCTGTAGGCGGGCAGGATCCCTGCGTGCGAGTGTAAGCCGGTTGGCCAGCGAGTCGGTCCCATAGCGAACAAGACGGGCGGTGCCCAGGCGGGCACCTTTCACTAGAGTTACCTTTTTTTCTCGTCTTCGAAGACATGGCAAGTTATCACTCGTCGCTTTGCTAAGCGAGCCGAGGAATTGTTCATGCCAACGCCAAATGCCACCGGGTCCGCTAGTCCCACTGTCGCCGAAACTTTAACGAAGTTGGGAGTCGATCCCAAGGTCGGTTTAAATCCCGCTGAGCTGCAAGAACACTTCAACAATTACGGGCCGAACGCGCTGGCGGAAGAAAAGAAAAGCGCGCTTTCCGCCTTCTTCGCCTATTTCTGGGGTCCTATACCATGGATGATCGAGGCCGCGGCCCTGATGGCTCTGGTCGTAAAAGACTGGGGCGATTTTACTATCATCACCTCACTTCTATTGTTTAACGCCTTGTTGGGGTTCTGGGAAGAACACCAGGCTTCCAATGCGCTTGACGCGCTGAAAAGCTCCCTTGCGCTAAAAGCCCGCGTGCTGCGCGGCGGAAAATGGGAACAAGTCGATGCGCGGACGCTGGTGCCGGGAGATATCATTCGGTTATACCTCGGCGACGTTGTCCCCGCCGACTGCAAGCTTATCCAAGGCGACTACATCAGCATCGACCAATCCGCGCTGACGGGAGAATCCTTGCCGGTGAGCAAGAAATCGGGTGAGGACGCATACTCCGGCTCCATCGTTAAACAAGGAGAAATGGTAGCCGTAATTACGGCGACCGGCGGGAATACCTTTTTTGGACGCACGGCGAAACTGGTGGCTGGCGCCGGAAGCGTCTCGCACTTCCAGAGAGCCGTGATGAAGATCGGCAACTTTCTGATTATCCTGGCGCTGGTGCTGGTCGTGATTTTGGTGGCCAGTCGTCTTTTCGACATGCGCGGCCACTACGACCGGGTCGTCTTGTTACGGTTGGCCGAAATTGTTCTCATCCTTCTGGTCGCATCAGTGCCGGTAGCCATGCCGGCGGTGCTCTCGGTAACCATGGCTCTCGGGGCTCGTATGCTTGCCAGGAGTAAGGCAATCGTCTCGCGCCTGGAGTCGATCGAGGAATTGGCAGGAGTCGATGTGCTCTGTTCCGATAAGACCGGCACGCTGACCCAGAACAAGCTGACCCTCGGCGAAGCACAACCCTGGTCCGGAACCGACACGCAAACATTGATTCTGATGGCGTCGCTAGCTTCCCGGGCAGCGGACAACGATCCGATCGATCTTGCGATAATGGCCGGCCTCAAAGGCCCGTCCGTCCTTAAGAGCTATCAACAAGAAAAGTATGTTCCCTTCGATCCCGTGGACAAACGGACGGAGGCCACAATCAAGGATGCTTCCAGCAAAGTGTTTCGGGTGAGCAAAGGCGCGCCGCAAGTGATTCTCGGCCTGGCGAAGCTCTCTGGCACCGACTTGGAGAAAGCACAGCAGGCGGTGAACGGTTTTGCCAGTCAAGGGTACCGCACCATTGGCGTGGCTGTTACACAAGACGATGACCATTGGAGCTTCCTGGGGATTCTCCCCCTGCTCGATCCGCCCCGACCGGATTCGAAAAGCACGATCGCCCGGGCTCGTGCGTACGGCGTCCAGGTGAAGATGGTTACCGGTGACAACGTAGCCATCGCCCGGCAGATCTCATTAGAGTTGGACATGGGCGCAAACATCCAGCCGGCGACGGAACTCTTCCCCGGCGATGTTATCAAAGGCCAAATCCCGTTGGACGCTGCCGAGAAAATCGATCAGGCGGATGGCTTCGCCCAGGTCTTCCCCGAGCATAAGTACGCCATCGTAAAAATATTGCAGGAAAACGGCCATATCGTCGGGATGACCGGCGACGGTGTTAACGACGCACCCGCCCTTAAGCAAGCAGATGTGGGCATCGCGGTTTCCGGGGCAACCGAGGCCGCTAGAGCAGCGGCAGCTTTAATTCTGACCGCACCCGGCTTGTCGGTAATTATCGAAGGGATTGCCGAAGCCAGGCGCATCTTCGAGAGGATGACGAGTTATGTGTTGTATCGAATCGCCATGACCATCGCCATCATGGTGTTTGTGGTCCTTGCGTCGATCTACTACCATTTCTTTCCTCTCACCGCGATCATGCTTATCGCGCTCGCCCTACTGGACGATGTGCCTATTATGACCATCGCCTTCGACAATGCCAGTGTGCCGCCTCAACCGGTGAAATGGGAGTTAGACCGGGTGCTGGTTATTTCATCGGTGCTGGGGTTACTTGGAGTTATTCAAAGCTTTGGTCTGCTCTACCTCGGCGACACGCTTCATCACCTGGACCATCTACAACTCCAGACCATGATGTTCTTGCAGCTAGTTGCTGGTGGGCACCTGATGTTATTCGTGACTCGCACACGAGGAGTTTTTTGGAAACCGCCGTATCCGAACTCCAAGCTTTTCTTTGCCATTGTCGCGACCCAGATCGCTGCGGTCCTGATGTGCAGCGAGGGCTGGCTCGTGCCGTCGCTTCCCTGGGGAATCATTGGCTTTGTTTGGGCCTATAACCTGGCATGGATGGTGGTCCAGGACGTGGTGAAACTCGGGCTTTATGGAATTCTAGATCCCGGCCATTCGTGGAAGAAATCTCTCCTCCAGCCGCTCCGAGGTCCCATGGCCAGAGACTCTGCGGTAAACAGAAAAAGAGGAGAATAATCATGTCCGATTACCTGAAAAAACTGATCGTGAAGCCCGGCTCCAAGATCCGGCTTAAACATTTCGACCCCGGTTATCACGGTAAACATGAGTCGCGCAAAGCAGCCCTGCCGGAGATTGAGGAGAATCGGCAGAAAATGCAGGAACTGCAGTACCTGATGTATGCAGAGAATAAGCATTCCCTTCTCATTGTGTTGCAGGGACTCGACGCGGGGGGCAAAGACGGTGTGGTCCGCCACGTTTTGACAGGCATGAATCCGTCGGGTTGCGTCTCAGTTAACTTCAAGGAACCGACGCCGGAAGATTTGGCCCACGATTTTCTCTGGCGTGTGCACCCTCATGTGCCAGGTAAAGGCTCCGTCACCATTTTCAATCGGTCCCACTACGAAGATGTGCTGGTGGCAAGAGTGCATGGCCTCGTCCCGGAAAAAGTCTGGTCGAAACGTTACGTTCAAATAAACGATTTTGAGCAGCTAGTCTCCACCGAGAACAACACGACGATCCTCAAGTTTTTCCTGCACATTTCCAAAGACGAACAGCTCGCCCGGTTTAAGAAGCGACTGGACGATCCAACCCGTCAGTGGAAGATCAGCGAATCGGATTACAAGGAACGCGGCTATTGGGGTGATTACACAGAGGCATTTGAGGATGTTCTCACCAAGACGAGCACCGAGCGTGCCCCTTGGTTCATCATCCCTGCAAACCACAAGTGGTTCCGTAATTTGTCCATCTCACAGATCATTACCCGCACAATGGAAGAAATGAATATGCAGATGCCAAAGCCAACCGTGAATCTGACGGAAATTCGCCGTCAGTATCATCAGGCGACCGACCAGGAGAAAGTGGGTGGCAAGAAACACTAAAGCCAGCGTC
>QHNJ01000108.1 GCA_003218395.1 Verrucomicrobiota bacterium | reverse complement strand
GCAGCAGTAACCTCGACGCGATCACCAGCCTTGACATTGCCTCTGAGTAATTCCTCCGCAAGCGGGTCTTCGAGGTAGCGTTCCACCGCGCGCCGCATCGGTCGCGCACCGTAATTGGGGTCGTACCCTTTCTCGATCACGAACTCGTGCGCGGTCGTATCCAGCATGATCTCGATCTCTTTCGCCTTGATTCGCGCCTTTACCTTCCCCACTTCAAGATCGACGATGCGCATCAAGTGCGATTTTTCCAGTGAATGGAAGACAATGATCTCGTCGAGCCGGTTGAGAAACTCGGGTTTAAAGACGCGCTTGGTTTCATCGAGAATTTTATCGCGCATCGAAGCGTAATCGTGTCCTTCCCGCGGCGCGCCAAAGCCCATCACTGTTTGTTTCTTTAGCAGCTCGGCGCCGACGTTCGATGTCATGATGATGATTGTATTCCGAAAATCGATCTTGCGACCTAACGAGTCGGTGATTTTTCCGTCCTCGAGAATTTGCAAGAGCAGGTGCATCACGTCCGGATGCGCCTTTTCTATTTCGTCGAAAAGCACAACCGAATATGGCCGGCGGCGCACTGCTTCGGAGAGTTGTCCGCCCTCTTCGTATCCGACGTAACCTGGCGGCGAACCGATCAGACGCGAAGCGGTGAACTTTTCCATGTACTCCGACATGTCGATCTGAATTAATGCGTCAGCATCGCCGAACATGAACTCGGCCAGTGTGCGCGCGAGATAGGTTTTGCCGACGCCGGTCGGACCAAGAAAAACAAACGAACCAATCGGTCGCTTCGGATCTTTCAAATCGGCGCGCGAGCGGCGCAACGCTTTGCTGATGGCGGTGACCGCTTCGTCCTGTCCGACGACCCGCTCCTTCAAGTCGGCTTCCATCATAAGCAGCTTTTGCGTCTCCTCCTGTTCGATGCGTTGCAGAGGAACCCCGGTGACTTTGGAAATGATGTGCATCATGTCGTCTGCTGTTACGACCACTTCTTTCTCCTCGCGTTCCTCTCGCCATCTGTTCAGAATTGCATCGAGCTTCTCTCTGGTTTGCTTCTCCTTGTCGCGAAGCGCGGCAGCTTTCTCGAAATCCTGCGCTTTGATCGCCGCCTCCTTTTCAAGACGAATCTCTTCGATTTCCTTCTCGATCTCCTTGACATCAGGCGGGCGTGTCATGGCATTGATACGCGCGCGTGCGCCGGCCTCATCCATGACATCGATCGCTTTATCTGGAAGAAAACGTCCAGTGATATAACGGTCTGAAAATCTGACTGCGGTTTCGAGCGCCTCGTCGGTAAGTCTTGCTTTGTGATGGGCCTCGTATTTCGGACGCAAACCCTTCAGGATTTGAATCGCTTCATCGACGGTCGGTGCATCGACCTTTATAGTTTGGAAACGGCGTTCGAGCGCCGCGTCTTTCTCGATGTACTTGCGGTACTCGTTCATCGTCGTCGCGCCGACGCATTGCAATTCACCCCGGCTCAGCGCGGGCTTGATGATGTTTGACGCATCCATGGCGCCCTCGGCCGAACCCGCACCCACAATCGTATGCAGCTCGTCAATGAAAAGGATCACGTTCTTGGAACGGCGAATTTCATCCATCACCGCTTTGATGCGCTCTTCGAATTGGCCCCGGTATTTTGTTCCCGCTACCATCAACGCCAGATCGAGCGTGATCACGCGTTTGTCGCGCAACAATTCGGGCACGTTGCCGTTCGCAATCTCCTGCGCCAGCCCCTCGGCAATGGCCGTTTTGCCAACGCCTGCTTCACCGATCAGGACCGGATTGTTCTTCGTCCTTCGACAAAGGATTTGAATGACGCGCTCTATTTCATTGCGCCGCCCAATCACCGGATCAAGTTCGCCCTTTCTCGCCAAATCGGTCAGATCACGGCCAAACGCGCGGAGCGCCGGAGTCTTGACGTCTCTTTTCGTCGGTTCGCCGCTTTCCTGGTCCGATTCGGGCGGGGTGAAATTTGGATCGAGCTCTTTAAGAATCTCGTTGCGCGTGCGTTCGATATCGACTTCAAGACTCTTGAGCACTCGCGCGGCGACCCCCTCGCCTTCACGCAAAAGGCCGAGCAAAATGTGTTCCGTGCCGACGTACGAGTGATTGAGTGCCTTGGCTTCCTTCCCGGCGAGTGCCAGCACTTTCTTAACGCGCGGCGTGTACGGGACATTGCCGACCATCTTCGTTTCCGGTCCCGAGCCCACCTGCTTCTCCACTTCCATGCGCACGGTCTCAAGGTCGAGACCCATCTTCTGCAAGACGTTCACGGCCACCCCTTGCCCCAATTTGATGAGTCCCAAAAGCAGATGTTCGGTGCCGACGTAGTTGTGATTAAAGCGGTCGGCTTCCTTGCGAGCAAGCGCCAGAACCTGTTGAGCGCGCGGTGTGAAATTATTCATTATTCGATGGCCCCTTAGCCGAGCCATTGCCCGGCTCCCTCGCCAGCTTACTAATATCAGGTCTGGGAAAGAGTTTCAAACGCTCGCGAATAATCTGGGCGCGCAGATGATCGCGCTCTTCGGCATTTAACTTCTGTTCAGAAGTTTTTTGTAAATGCGCGGGCTGCGTCTCGATGAACAATTCATCGATAGAGAAGCGCCGCTCTTCGGGAAATGCACCAAGGTCGACGCCGAGCTTGATGATCGACAATAAATTGAGCGCTTCCTTCGAAGCCATGGCGTGCGCGTAAGTCAAAACGCCGTACGCACGACCAATCTGATCGGAAAGCGTATTTGGCTTTTTCTGGAGCAGAACCTGTCGCGCGTCATGTTCCTTCTCGATAATTGTTTCAATCACTTTGCTCAGACGATTAATAATGTCGTCTTCCCTTTCCCCGAGCGTCGTCTGATTTGAAATCTGGAAAAGATTGCCCATCGCCTCTGTCCCTTCGCCGTAAAGACCACGTACTGCCAGACCGATTTTGCTTACGGCCTGAATGACCTGGTTAATCAGCTCGCTCAAGACAAGCCCCGGCAAGTGCAACATCGCGGAGGCGCGCATGCCGGTGCCCACATTTGTGGGGCACGCGGTCAGGTATCCCAGGCGCCGGTCGTAGGCAAATTCCAGTTTGCTCTCTAGCGCGCTGTCGATCTTATCGACGAGTTTGAATGCCTGTTTCAACTGCAGGCCGGAGCGAATCGATTGCATGCGCAGATGATCTTCTTCGTTGATCATGATGCTAAGGGTTTGCCGGCGATTAATCACGACCGCGCTGCCGACGCCCTTGGCGGCGTGCTCGCGACTGATTAGATGGCGTTCCACAAGCACCTGCCTGTCAAGCGCCGAAAGATCCTGCAGGCTTTCGGAGAACGAATCCTGCATTTCAGACAGTTCTTCCACACGCGGTCTTACCAATTCGAGAATCGAAGTGCGTTCCGCTTTCTTGGCCCAACCCGGAAAAGGGCGGCTGCGCAAATTTCGAGCGAGTCGGACCCGGCTGCTGATTACAACTTGGTGATGAGGCCCTTCACCGCGCAGCCATTCTCCGGCGGTGGCCAGCACATTGGAAAATTTCATGACGAATTCGGGAGCTCGCTCTGCAGTTGTTTGATTTGATCGCGCAACGAAGCCGCTGTTTCGTAGTTTTCTGCCGCGACTGCTTTCTGCAGGTTCTCGGTTAAGGCACGCATCCGGTGATTCAGCTGGATGGCACGATGCGCGCGTTCCGGCAGTTTGCCTACATGCTCGGTGCCTTTGTGCATCGCTTTTAAAAGCGCGTTCAAACCCTCCGCAAACGTGACGTAGCATGCGCTGCAGCCCAGACGGCCAGTTTTCTTGAAGTCGCTCTGGCCAAAGCCGCACACTGGACATTTCTGGGTCGATGCTCCTTTTTCGATTTCCTCCGCTGCGCCGATACCGAGGAGCAGATCCGCGAGTGCGAAACCGGTTGGATCCTGCACGCCTTTTTCTTTCGAGCAGGCGTCGCAGAGATTCACCTTCTGCATTTTGCCTTCCAGAATCTGCGTCAGGAAAACCGTCGCATCATTGCATTTGCAAACGTCGCACAACATTTCTCTTAATTAGACCTCGATACTTTGGAAACATTCAACCCTGAATATTTCCTGAGCACCTTGTGCTTCAGAACCTGCACTGCTCAACTTTCCGCAAAAATCGGTGTGCCTGTTTCACGCGTCATCTCCCGAAATCGTGCGATTGTGCGCGTGGTAATTGGTCCCGGTTTTCCATTTCCGATCAAGCGCCCGTCCGCTTTGACAACTGGAACGATCTCCGCGACAGTCCCTGTGAGGAAACATTCGTCGGCCACGAAAACATCGTGGCGCGTGATATCTATCTCCGAAATCTTGATGCCGAGTTCGCCGGCGATCTCAAAGACAATCCCGCGGGTAATGCCGCGCAGCGCGCCGGCTGTGATAGGTGGTGTAAAAATTTGACCGCGCTTGATGATAAAAACGTTATCAGCAGTGCATTCGGCGACGTTTCCTGCATCGTTCAACATGAGCGCTTCATCCGCCCCAGCTAGGTTCGCTTCAATCCGCGCCATTACATTGTTCAGGTAATTGAGCGATTTGACCGCCGGATTAAGCGCGGCCGGATTGCTGCGCCGCGTTGCGCAGGTCACGATCGTCAATCCCTTTCGATAAAAGCTCTCATGATAGAGAGCGATCGTCGCCGCAATGATAATCACGCTCGGATATTTACATTCCGCCGGATTTAGTCCCAGATTGCCAACTCCGCGCGTGACCAGCAGCCGAATGTAGCCGTCACGCAGGCGATTTTGGCGGATCGTATCGAGGACCGCCTCCGTCATGTCCCGCATCGTCATTGGAATTTCAAGACAGATCGAGCGCGCCGAATCCCACAGCCGGTTAAGATGCTCTTCAAGCCGAAAGACGCGCCCGTTGTAAAAGCGAATGCCCTCGAAAATTCCGTCGCCGTAAAGCAAACCGTGATCCAAGACAGAGACCTTGGCATTTGCTTCCGAATAAAATTTCCCGTCGATGTAGATCTTCGCTTCCTTAACGCCGGTCGTCGGGCGGGGACGACTTTCGATCGCAGGTTCAACTACTGCAACGGCAGTAGGCTCGTGAATCTTCGATTCATCTAACACGGTTGCTTCAGTAGTTTTCATAATCGCAACAAATATCTCCTGTGTTTAGACGTGTAATTCAAGCTGCAAAAATGAAAAGCGTTACAATGGTAAAAATGTTAGTAGTTAAATCGGCTAATGCCGCCAGACATTTGTAGCGATTTAACTCTTTCAACGATTTAACATTTCGCTCATTGCAACACGCCGTCTTTGATGTGCAGTTGCCGGTCGCCCCGCGCGGCCAGGCGAGCATCGTGCGTCACGACGAGCAACGTTTTGTTTCGCTCGCGCGATAGATTCAATAGAAGATCGATAATTGCGTCACCGGTTCTCGAATCAAGGTTTCCGGTTGGCTCGTCAGCGAAAATAATTTGCGGATTATTCGTCAACGCGCGCGCGATGGCGACGCGCTGTTGTTCGCCACCCGAAAGCTCTGCTGGCAAATGATGCAGACGATCACCCAAACCGACGGCGGCCAAACTCTCTCCAGCGACGTCTCGCGTCGCCCTCCGCCCGATCATTGCTGGCAACAGCACGTTTTCCAACGCAGTGAGCTCGGGCAGTAGAAAGTAACCTTGGAAAACAAAGCCCATCTTTTCATTCCGCAGACGCGCTTTAGTGGCCGAGCTGCCGTTATAGAGCCGGCGTCCCTCGAACTCGACCGTCCCCGCTTGAGGGCGCTCCAGCCCGGCCAGCGTATAGAGGAGCGTCGTCTTGCCCGCGCCGGAGGCGCCCGAAAGAAAGACCGCTTCGTTGCGCGCGATCTCCATCGAGATGCCGCGCAAGACTTCAATCCGCCGAGCGCCGATTCGGAATGACTGGAAAAGGTCGCGTGCGACCAATTGGGGAGTTGCAGTTTCCATCAGCAATGTTTCCAGCCTTTTATCTGCCGTAAACACAGCGCGAACACAAGAGCCTGTCTCTGACGATGGCGGACTGTCCCCATTTGTCCCGTACGCAAAAAGCCGCCGTCGAAATCATTCCGGCGGCGGCTTCTCAGTGGCTAGATTTCTCGCTATGTCATTCCCAACGATTCCAGAGTCGGCTGATCAATTGCGGCTGTTTCGTACAGCCCATGGTCTCGCTGGTAATCCGCAATCGCCGCACGCGTAATCGGCCCGAGCAGACCGTCGACTTCGCCTTGATAGTAGCCTTGCTGTTGCAGTGCCGCCTGCGCATTCGCGATCACCTGATCGGGTGGCAAACCATTATAGGCGTAGATCGGGCCATCATAGGCGTAATATGCATTGGGAGCGTAGCCCCACGCCGGATACCACCAGCCCGCGTTCCAATAATACCATCCACCGAATACGAAAACGACACGGTTGTAATGATTCCCCCACCAAATCCTGTCGTGCCACACAGGTTTGTAATTTCGGAAGGCCCAATAATTGTTACCTTGCCAGTTTTGGCTTCCCACAATTCGTCTGTTTTGCTGAAACGTTACGCCTGCGACCGTTGCCGGACGTGTCTTGGTCTGGAGATTGAACTGATGCGCCTTATATGTCTTAGAGCTTGACTGAAACGCGGCGGCAGAAGTCGTGCTGCCTTTCGATTGTTTTGTCTTTTTAGAATACGTTGCATGCCCTGTATATGTCCCAGCCGTGACCCTCTGCTGTGACAACCCCCTTGTCTTTTCTGGTCCACCGCCGGCGGTTGCGATCTGTTGTGATCCCTTCGTCTTTCCTTTCGTCTTGTATCCTCCAGCACCCGCCGGATATCCCCCAGCCGTAGTGACATATTGGGACCCTTTCGTTTTGCCCTTGGTCTTTTGTGTTTCAACACCGGCTGGATGACCCCCAACCGTAGCCCCACGTTGTGAGCCTTTGTTCTTCTGGGGTCCTCCGCCCGGAGCGACTGCGTGCTGCGACGATTGGGTGTGATTTTTCTTCTGGCCTTGCTTCTTAGATTTGTTTTTTTCCTGCGCACCGCCTGCGACGCAGGCGAGCGCAAAGCTGCAAATTAAAACAAGAAATGTTCTCATACGCTTTTTCCTTCTGAAGGGTTAGATGTTTTGCTCTCTTCATTTATTCAACGTCAAAGCGAGCCCTTAGTTGCGTAGCCTGACGCAAACCTCAAGTGACCAAATGCAATCTCGCACGCGTCGCGAGACAAAGTCATTCAATGTTCCAGCGTTTTTTGGGCGGGATCTCCGGCGGAGCCAGCGGAACATCGAACGCGATCCGCGCGCCGACATCTTTTCAGTACGCAAAAAGCCGCCGTCAAGATCATCCCGCGGCGGCTTCTCGGTAATCGGATTCCTGTTACGCCATTCCCAATGATTGTAGTGTTGGCTGATCGATGGCAGCTGTTTCTGTCAGCCCATTGGCGCGTTGGTAACCCGCGATTGCCTCTCGCGTTTGCGGTCCGAGCAGACCATCCACTTCCCCCTGATAATAGCCCTGCTGTTGCAGTGCGGTCTGGACATTGGCGATCACCTGATCGGGCGGCAAGTTGTTATAGGCGTAGATTGGCCCATCATAAGCGTAATACGAATTGGGAGCATAGCCCCACGCCGGATACCAGTAGCCCGCGTTAAAAGCATACCACCCACCGAATACGAATACGACATTATTGGAATGGCTGTGCCACCAACCCTGGTCGTGCCATTCGGAGTTATAGTTGCGGAATGCCGTATATTGCGGGCCTTGCCAGTTTTGGCTCCCTTCGATGTGTTTGTTTTGCTGGAAGGTTACAGGTGCGACTTTTGTCGGAGTCGTCTTGGTTGGCAGATTGAAACGCTGCGGCTTGAACGG
>QHNJ01000107.1 GCA_003218395.1 Verrucomicrobiota bacterium | reverse complement strand
GTGGGCGATGTGCTGCCGGCCAATCGCGAAGCCGCCACGCTGCTGCTGATTCAGCATCTTTGGGTGCGGGTTTACGTGCCGGAGACCTGGCTCGGCTACATCAAGGTAGGCGACCATGTTCGCGTGCGAGTCGATTCGTTTCCTGGAAAAGATTTTGACGGCGTGGTCGAACAGATCAGTCGCCAGGCCGAATTCACGCCGCGTAACGTGCAAACCGTGGCAGATCGGATCAAACAAGTATTCGGCGTGAAGATTCGTTTGCCCAGCGACGACGACCGCTTGCGCGCCGGAATGGCCGCAGATGTTTATTTTCCAAATGTAAAATGAATCGGGAGACCAGGAATCCAGGAGGTTGAATCAGGAAAGCAGGAAAAGCCGAAAAAAGATATCTGTTGGTTTTCCTGGCTTCGTGATCTCCAGATTTCTTTTCTTATGTCTGAAGCAATGATCGAGTGCGAAGGGCTGACGAAACGCTTTGGCACGTTCACGGCGGTGGATCACGTTTCCTTTTCCGTTGGGAAAGGATCGATTTTTGGCTTTCTCGGCCCAAACGGCTCCGGCAAATCCACCGTGATCCGGATGTTGTGCGGAATTCTTGAGCCGAGTGATGGAACTGCTCGCATCGGCGGGCACGACATCGTGCGAGATGCCGAGCCGATAAAAGAAATGATCGGCTATATGTCGCAACAATTTTCACTCTATGACGAGCTGACGGTGAATGAGAACCTCATCTTTGCAGGAAAACTTTATGGTTTACGCGGTCGCGAATTGAACCAACGGCGCGACGAAATGATCGCAACGACGCATCTCGAGCCGTACATCGGCAGACGTGCTGCGCAGCTTTCCGGTGGCTGGCGTCAACGTCTGGCCATGGCTTGCTCGCTCATGCACAAGCCGACCGTGCTCTTTCTCGATGAGCCGACGGCGGGCATCGATCCGGTCGCGCGGCGCGAGCTATGGGATTTACTCTTTGAGTTCGCCGGTAAAGGCATGACACTTTTTGTGACGACGCATTATATGGACGAAGCGGAGCGCTGCGATCATGTGGGCTACATTTACATGTCGAAATTGATCGTGTGCGGCGAGCCGGACGAGTTAAAAGAATTGCCGGAGGTAAACCCGCCTGGGACGCGCCGACTCGACGTGACTTGCGATCATGTGACCACGGCACTGCATGCCATGCATGAGATGCGCGGAGTGCGCAGCGCCACGGTCTTCGGCCAGTCGATGCATTTGCTGGTCGATGAAAGTGTCAAGCGCGCGCAGATTGACGAGCAACTGCGCAAAGTCGGCGTCGGTCATTCCGAGATTCACGAAATAGGCCCTTCGCTCGAAGACGTATTTGTCGAGCTTTCGGCCAAGCACGCCGCTGAACAACAAAAGGCGGCGTAATCTAATGGATGTCATCCTGAGCGAAGTGAAGGAAATCCAAGGAAGGGCGATTTCCAAGTCGCCCCGGCGGCGGACTAGAGACCGCCGCTCCTTGTAAAGAACATGAAACACAAGTTGTTCCGCGGATTCGGCGCAATTTTGTTCAAGGAATTCATCGTCGTCGCGCAACGAAGATCGCACCGTCGAGAGCCGCCAGTTGATCGATCGGTTCGTGAACACGGAGACTTTTCGTGTGGTAGGCGAAGTGCAAAGCTTAGATGCGCTTAAAAGCGAAATGCGTAAGGGCCGAGCATACGCTGCGTTGGAAATCCCGCCCAATTTTACTCGCGACCTTAATGCAGGTCACTCTGCGCAGGTGCAATTGCTCGTTGATGGATCGAATTCCACGACGGCTTTGCAAGCTCTAAACACCGGCCTCGGCGTGGCGTTAACCCAATCAGTGGAGTCGCTCTTGCGCGAAACCGGCCGGCAAGGTGTGCCGATCGATATTCGCCCCCAGATGCTTTATAACCCGGCAATGCGCGCCCCGAACTTTTTTGTGCCGGGCGTGATCGGCGTCGTTTTGCAAATCGGGACGACAGTCGCTGCCGCTATGGCGCTGGTTCGCGAACGGGAACGCGGGACGCTCGAGCAATTGCTCGTGAGTCCTTTGAGCCGCGCGGGCCTCATGCTTGGCAAGCTCGTTCCGTATTTGTGCATTGGAATGGTGATGGCTGTCGTTCTTTTCGCCATTATGCGGTTTGTGTTCTTCGTTCCCATCGCGGGCAACGTCGTAGCGATGATGTTTTCGACGCTGGTTTATGTTTTCGCGCTGCTTAGTCTTGGTCTGCTCGTTGGGACCAGGGCTGAAAACCAAATGCAAGCGCTCCAAATGTCGATGGTGTTCCTGTTGCCGAGCGTCTTCTTCTCTGGATTCATTTTTCCGCGTGAAACCATGCCCTGGATTTTTTACGCGCTCGGCGCCCTCTTCCCGACGACATATTTTATCGCGCTCATGCGCGCCATCATTTTACGCGGAGCAAACGTCTTCGAATACTGGCCGCAACTCGCCGTGCTGATGATAATGTCGATCTTGCTCTTTGCTTTCTGCGCTTTGCGATTTCGACAAAAGATCGGGTAACCTCTGCGCGTCGCCGATTGGGTAGCGCGCGCGTCTCGCGTGTTGGTTGCGGTGTCCCGCCGCAACAATCTTTTCTGGCAGCGCAGAATAGCGTCCCTGGATGGCCTTTAAGAAAGTTCGCGACGGCGAGGACGCCATCGCCAACACGCGAGACGCGTGCGCTACCCAGAGGTTACGCGGACATGTTTCCTGTTATGAAATCCCGCCGTAGCTTAGCGCCGACGTGCTTAAACGCATTCTGTTCAGCGTCCTGCGCATTACCATCGCGGTCGCCGTGGTTTTGGCGTTAGTTTGGTGGTTTGGAGTGAGAATGCCCGGCAAAAATGTTTCGAAGGCAGCGCCGCTGTCGCCAGATGAAGTTGCGTTACGCGAAGAGCTGCAGGCCGATGTGCTAAAGCTTGCTGGCGAAATCGGGGAACGCAACATGTGGCATTACACGCAGCTCAACGCCGCTGCCGATTTCATCGAGAATTCTTTTTCACGCGCCGGCCTTCAGCCGCGACGGGACAGTTACGAAATGCACGGGCAAGCCTGCCACAACATCGAAGCGGAAATTCGCGGTGCCTCTCCGCGGATCTTGCTCGTCGGCGCGCATTACGATTCGGTCCTTGGCTCGCCGGGCGCAAACGACAACGGCAGCGGCGTGGCTGCGATGCTCGCGCTGGCGCGGCGCTTCGTCGGAAGAAAAACAGAACACACCTTGCGGTTCGTCGCATTTGTCAACGAGGAGCCTCCTTATTTTTTGTCGAATGAAATGGGAAGCTTTGTTTACGCCGGCAGATGCAAGGAGAGCGGCGATAAAATCTCCGCGATGATCAGCCTCGAAACGATCGGCTATTTCTCCGATGCGCCGCATTCACAGAATTATCCATCGCCTGGCTTAGGTCTTTTTTATCCCAAGGTCGGCAACTTCATCGGATTCGTCGGTAACGTTGGTTCACGCGCGTTGCTCCGTCGCTCTGTCGCGCTTTTTCGCAAGCATGCAAAGATTCCATCCGAAGGCGCGGCGCTTCCCGCATTTATTCCCGGAGTCAGTTGGTCTGATCAATGGTCGTTCTGGCGCAACGGTTACCCTGGCATCATGATCACCGACACCGCGCCGTTTCGTTATCCGTACTATCATTCAGGTAGCGACACGCCCGACAAGCTCGATTACGATCGGTTTGCGCTAGTGGTCAGCGGCATGCAGAAAGTGATCGAAGAACTTGACCGAGTGCCGCGTTGATCAATTGTCCTTTTTAAGCAGCAACCAGTCGAGCGCACGATTCAAATCTGCCAACGCTGCGCCTTCGATCGGATCATTGTGGTAAGCGCCAGGCAGTGAAATCACGCGCGTTTCACCAGCGTAAGCGTCAACTACGAGCCGGTGAAAGCGGGGTGCAACCACTTCATCTCTGTCCGCAAGCAAAAAGATCGCGGGCGCATGAATCTTCTTCGCATTTGAGATGCTGTCGAGGTCTTGCGGAATCTGCAACGCAATGGGACCCGCCAGCAACCAGAGATTCCACCAACCAAACTGACGCAAGATCATTTGGCGTAGAGGCGGGGGATTATTAAGTATTAACCCGGCAACCTGCCGCTGCGTGGCGACATGAAGCGCCGCCGCACTGCCAAGGCTTGCGCCGAAGAGTAAAGTTGGCCGTTCCGCTGCATGCCGTTTCAGTTCATCAAATGCTGCAAGCGCTGCCGGTCCAATCCGGGATAGCCGAGCTGGTCCTGTGCTCCCACCAAATCCCGGATAATTCATTCCCCAGATTTCGACGGCCCGATCGTTCCATTCGTCGGCTTCGGCCGCAACCCAGCGCTCCGCGCGATCCGCATTGCCGTAAAACCGCAAAATGTAAGTATCCGCCCGGCCATTTTGTTGCGCTCGATGTGATTCTGCCGTCCATAATTCCAATTCACCGTTCTGGAACGGAATTGCTTTTCGGACGGCCGCGCCTGCGTTGATCGGAGCCTTCGTCGGAAAGAGAATGAGATGATCGGACAGATGACCGAAGAGAATCACAGCCAGATATACTGTCGCGACGACAAGAATTACGCGATCTTTTCGCACGACCTTCCATCTCTGTAGAGGCAGCCGTGTCGGCTGCGAACCCAAACAAATGCGGGCGACACGCCCGCCGCTACAGCTGTCAGTCCCTAGTCGCTCTCGTCTTTGAGCATCGACTTGATCTGGTCGCGCAACTCCGGCGAATTTTTGTGACCGTGGGCTGAAACGGCATGTTGAACCGCCGCATCAAGCACTTCTTCTTCGGTGCCGGAAATTTTCACCGAGCAATTTTTCTCGCTCGGATAGTCTCGGCAATCAATCGATTTTCTTTGAGCTCCCATTGTGACCTCCAGTTTGATTAACTCTTCTTCAACTCAGCTAAATCCTTTAGCACTAGCTCGCTGTGCTCTGCCGGTTTCACGCCGGTGTATACTTTGGCGATCTGGCCCTGCGGATTGATGATGAAGGTGTTGCGTGCGGCCAGCTTGGCGCCCTTGTAATCCATGACTGATCCGTACTCGGTCGAGACCTTCGCATCGGGATCGGCCAGCAATTTGAAATTGAGTCCTTCCTTCGTGCAAAACTCCTTGTGCGATTGTGCGGTATCTACACTTACTCCGAGAACCACGGTGCCGGCTTGTTCATACTTCGTAAGATCGCGCTGGAAACTCCTCGCTTCCATCGTACAACCGGTCGTGAAATCTTTCGGATAAAAATAGAGCACGACCCATTTGCCACGATAATCTTTCAGACTGACCTGGCTGCCATCGCCGGTCGTCAGACTAAAATTCGGCGCCGGCTTCCCCACCTCCAGCTGTTTTTGCGTCTCGGCTGCATGCACCAATGCCAATGTAATCAGCCCAACAACTCCAGATAAGAATATTTTGTTCATCTTTGCGTTCTCCAATTTGCCTCAAGAAGGTATCAGGAATCCTTTGTAATCAAAGTGCAAGGTCGGCAACCTGCCAAGGAGCGAGAGGAAAGACTTGCGCGCGACGGTGCATTTGCCTCAAAACTGTAGCGCATGGCAAAGATGGTCGCATCGCCCAATGCTGAAGTGAAGCCGGTCAGACTGGTGCTTGGCTTGATCGCCTGCATCGGGCTTGTCCTTGCCTTCTTTACACTGCTGTTCGGTTTCGTATCCATCCCGGCAAATTCCGTCGGTGTAAAGACGCGCTTTGGCGCGTACCACGACCTCGTGAATCCCGGTCTAGCTTACGCAATTCCGTACATTGATGAAATTCGAACTGTGCCGACGCAACGTTTGTTGAAACTCGAGTTCGGTTTCACTTCGCCCAACGCGAGCAACATCTATCAGGGCGATATGGAACCGCAAGAAACCGAGACAATGATCACGGGCGATCTCAACACCGCCCTCGTGCCATGGGTCGTCCAGTACCGCATCACCGATCCAAAAATGTATCTCTTCGGCGCGCGCGAGCCTGAGAAAACGTTGCGCGATCTTTCCGAAAGCGTGATGCGCGAGGTGATCGGCGACCGTACAGTGGACGAAGTGCTCACAATCGGACGGCACGATATTGAAACGTCAACTTTGAAGCGCCTGGCCGATCTCTGTTCGCAGTACGGCTTGGGAATTCAAATTCAACAAGTGCAACTGGCGACCGTACGTCCGCCGCCGGTCGTGCAGGCCGCGTTCAACGAGGTCAATCAGGCGCAACAGGAAAAGCAAACCGCGATTAACCAGGCTTGGGCTGTTTATAATGATGCCGTGCCGAACGCGCGTGGTCAGGCGAAGGAGCGCGAGAAGCAAGCCGAAGCGTATGCCTTCCACCGCGTGAACGAGGCCACGGGCGAAGCGCAAAAATTTTCGCTATTACTCGCCGAATACCGGAAAGCGCCTGAGGTCACGCGTCGCCGTCTTTATCTCGAAGCGATGCAAGCGATTCTGCCGAGCTTACAAAAGAAGATCATCATCGATGACAGCTTGAAGAGCATCCTCCAGACATTACCGCTGCTGCCAACGGAGCAGCCCAAGACCTCTCAATGAACGTGATCGATGTGACTCCACGACCCGCGGCTCTTTCGGCGATCGTACGGTTTTTGCAGAGTCGACTAATGTCCATCTTGGGCGTCATTTTCATTTTAACCGCGCTAAAATGGGGAACGTTGCTCTTTGTGGTCCATCAATACGAGACCGTTATCATCACGCGTTTCGGCAAAATCGTTCGCACCGTTACCAGCCCTGGATTGAAGATAAAGCTGCCGGTCATCGACAAAATGCAGCGTTTCGACAAGCGCATACTCGCCTGGGACGGACCGCCGACCGAATGCCCGACAAAGGACAAGCTATACATCATTGTCGATTGCTTTGCTCGGTGGCGCATCAGCGATCCATTCCTCTATTACAATCGCCTCAATGACGAGCGAAGCGCGCTTTCACGCCTCGATGACATCCTCGGCAGCGAAACCCGCACCGCCGTAGCGACACACGATCTGGTCGAGATTATTCGGGTGACCAAGGACAGAAAGCCGTTGCGCGACGAGGAACTTGAGAAAAGCGGCACGGTTCTGCCCAGCTCCATTCCAAATATCGAGTTCGGCCGCGGCGAAATCGAAAAACAGATCACTGAACGCACGAGGCAAAAGATCGCCGACTTCGGCATCGAATTACTTGATGAACGTTTCAAGCGCAGCAAGTACAATCCAGCGGTCGCCGAAAAAATCATTGAACGGATGTCGAGCGAGCGGCATCAGATCGCCGCGCGATTCCGTTCCGAAGGCCGTGGCGAAGGGGCGAACATCAGCGGCCAAAAAGAAAGCGACGTTGCCTCGATCAGCTCCACTGCTACGAAGAACGCGCTTCAGATCGAAGGCAAAGCCGACGCTGAAGCGGCTTCCATTTATGCCGCAGCCTTCAATCCCCCCGATGCGCAGGAACTTTATTCCTTCCTGCGCAGCCTCGATGTCATGCGTGCCGCGTTCGAGAAAGACACCACCGCTGTCATCTCCACCAACAGTGATCTGGGCCGAATGCTCAAATCGATGGCCGAAGCGACGGCTCCAACAAAACCGACTCATTGATCCGAAGCATCTGGACGATTGGGCATTCCACGCGCAAGATCGATGTCTTCATTTCGCTGCTTGAGCAGAACGGAATCAGGCTCGTTGTCGATGTTCGGAGCCTGCCGGGATCGAGACGGTATCCACAGTTTAATAAGGAGACGCTGGCAAAATCACTTAAGGAACGCGGAATTCGTTATGAACATTTCGCCGAGCTAGGCGGACGGCGAAAACCCAGATCGGATTCGCGCAATATCGCCTGGCGAAACGCTTCCTTTCGCGGGTACGCCGATTACATGGAGACGGAGGAGTTTCACAGAGGCGTGGAACGCCTTCTGGATCGCATGAACGAAGTCGGCCGGACTGCGATCATGTGCGCGGAAGCCGTCTGGTGGCGTTGCCATCGCGCGCTCATTTCCGATTATCTGAAGACGCGCGGTGTCGAGGTCATACACATTGTCGATGCAAACAAGAACCAACCGCATCCGTTCACACCTGCGGCGCGCATCGTCGACGGCGCCCTAAGTTACGCGAGCGACAGAGATCGTTTAATTTAACGCGAATCGGACGGGGTTGATCCATCCCTGGCTAAACGCCGGCGCGGTTCACGCCATGTGCGATGTGCAATGTAAGCCGGGACCGGCGGCGAAAGTTTCTCCCGCTCCATCATTCTCTCAGCCAACCAGTGAAACCACTCGTTGCCTGTCTCTCGGTTTAGCGTGCGACGCCAATCCTCCGAATAAACCTTCAGTTTCTGCCAGGAAAGAAGGATGGGACCGCTAAAAAAATCATCGACTAGATCAAGCGTAACCTCGCGACGAAACACCAGCACGCCGAGGCTTTCCCAAGTCAGCGAAACGAGGTAAACCGCGTCTTCGCCGTCAGGTCCCAGCATTTCGCGTATTTTTTGCGCGTCCGCCCCATCCGGTAACGACAGTACGCGACGAAGTGCACTGGTAAAAGCTGGGCTTTGGAATGATCTCACCAGCTCGAGCATCGCTTCTCGTCGTCTTCGTTGGCGGTAATATCTAATTTGCGCCGCCGCGAAAATGACGCCCGCAGTCACCGCAAACGCGTTGATGAGATTTGCAATGTTCGAAATGTCCATTTCAACGAGGATCGGTTACGCGCCCGAGAAAAAGGCAGACGCCGCTGGGTACGTGTTGGATTGCATAGACAAATGGCCGATCAATTTTCACTTGGATTGGGGGCGGCGGAGGCGATCTAAGAGCGGTCGCAGCCATCATCGCCACTGCAGTGGCCGCGGCCGCTTCGGTTCCCTTTTCATCCACGGCGATAAAGGTTTTGTGAAAGACTTGCGAGATATAGAGGTAATCGTTGGGCTTTCGCGGCGCCATCCGGTCGAAATTGGCGCTCCCCTGCGGTTGATCGAATGCCGTCTTCATCCCGAGCGTCTCCAACTTTTCCGCAAGCGCCATGGTCGGAGGCTCAAACTTGAATCTTGGTAACGAGAGATCGACATCGCGAGTTTCGAGCGTTGCGCATTCCGCCAGCACCTTGCTGCTCAGCTTCGATTCGAGCGCGTGCAGACCATTTACGTCGTCGGGAAGAAGAACGAGGAAATGGAGATCACCGCCGGCGTACGCGAGGCTCACAGCCGTGAATCCGTCGTGCTTCGCATAACCGAAATTCTTATCTCTTTTTCGCATCATCGGGACGTCAACGGGTGCGCCACCGTGAACATGAAACGGCTCAGGCTTCGTTGCGTCCTCGGAAAATGGATCAGCCCAGGGCGCTTTTAGATAAATGGCGTTCGCCAGTACGAGGCGCGTCGTCTCGTCCAGCGCGCCAGCGGGGATGAGATCGCGAATCCGGTCATGGGTTTGATTTGTGACCCATTTATTGATGTGCTGCGTCGCTCCGGAGGCATCGTGAACGAAATCCATTAGTTCAAAGGCTGCGCCGAAATCTTGTTTCACAACCGCCAGAAACGCTTCGCGAAAGTCGTACCCCTTTTGTGAAAAGAGCCGATTGGCGATAGCCAGTGTGATCGGTTCGCTGGGACCGCCGAATCTCTTGGATTCTTTTACAAGTTCGGCCGTCTTCGCGCTCATTTC
>QHNJ01000260.1 GCA_003218395.1 Verrucomicrobiota bacterium | reverse complement strand
TGGTCACGGAACCACGAATGCCCTGTTACAAACTTGGCATAAAGTTCGGCCGCCCCGATATCATCAAGCGGTTTCTGGCCAGCCGTCGCAACGGTTTCTATTTTGCCGTGGCGCGCGAGGGGTTGGTAAGCGGCGGCGATGCGATAGAACTAATCGGGCGAGAACAAGAAGAAATCAGCGTGGCCGACATTACCCGCCTTTACGCTTTTGAGAAAAACGATCTGAAAGGGCTGCGCCGAGCCATCGGAGTCGATTCACTTCCTGAAAGTTGGAAGGGCTATTTTCAACATCGGCTCGAGAAGCAGATCGGTTAGTCCAATAAGGAAAAAACTTCGCCGTCCAGAAAGAGAAAAGACGCGGGATTCGATGGATGTTGCATAATTCTAATTCGGGTTTAATCCGGAAATCCTGTTCGAAATAAAAAACGCCCTTATGTCTTATCTCCGATTCATCATTCCCCTGGTTTGCACTTTTACAATCGGTCAATCGTTGCCAGCTCAAGCACCGAAGGCTGAAAACCCAAGCAATTCATCTATGCACTACGGCTCGTACCGCGCCTCTATTCGTCAACTGATCCTCGCTGGACGCACGGAAGAACCGGGTGACAAGACGTTCGGCATTGCGATCTTCGAGGCGCTCGATGAAGCCGCTGCGCGTGCGTTCATGCAGGCCGATCCCGCCGTCGCGGGCGGACTGATGACGGCGGAGCTGCATCCCTTTGTGGCGCTTGAACGAAAGAACCCCTAACGCTTGCCTGTAGCTCCGCTGCCGATGATAACAACCTTCGCCATGGATCAAAGTTTACGAATCACGAGCCCAGCGAAGATTTGAATTGCTTTAGCCAGTTAGTTCATGGCTAACGAAGTCCAGGCTGCACTTTTCGCGCCGGCGGTTCAAATTCGTAGGCGTGTCGGTAGTCCTGCAGCCAGGCGGTGTAGACCATTTTCTCTTTCCATGCCGTGATCCCTGAATGGCCGTAATGCTGTTCCAATTCGTATTCGTCGTCTTTTTTGACGGCGCACCAGAACAATCGGCCTCCCCTCCGCCACCCATCGAGGATGATTCCGTCCTGGAAAGGCTGGTTGCGTGCAGTCACTACGACGCAATTGTTCTCTGACGATGTTCCATCATAAGCAACACCCCAGTGAAGCACTAGCGTCTTGAGCTTGAGCTCCTTCAGGCGTTCGCCGATATCGCGCGTCCAATGGCCGCACCAGCCACGTTTCCGCAAGCCGACGTTGATCAGGAAGCATTGAAACTCCGGATTTAAGACCACATGATATTTAATTTTAAGACTACGCGCGGTCGTGTGCGCGGTCTCCGATGCTAGCTCAGCCTCGGTCGGATCGACATCAGACGCGAGCGCTGCTAGCGCCTTACTTAAACTCTTGATTGAGTACGCGTCGCTCGCGCAAGCTGCACGTGTGCAAACAACGAATGCAACGACGAAAACAAGATTACGAATCACTCTCACACACATGCCTTTCATCCACGGCCACCGAGGCTAAGTCGGTTATTGATGTTCAGCCAGAATTTTTGCGAAGCGCCAGACCTCATGAAAGGTGTTATAGAGCGGCGTTGGGGCGGCCCGGATGACGTTCGGTTCGCGAAAATCGCACTTCACACCCGCGGCCTGGAGTTTCTTGAAAAGTTCTCTGGGATGTTCGTGTGCCAAGATCGATAACTGGCATCCGCGCGCGTCTCTCTTGCGTGGCGTGATGACCGTGAAGCGGTTCGAGCCCGCTTGACCCAAAAGGAACTCGAAATAGCCGGTCAGTTTGATCGATTTCGCGCGCAGTCGTTCCATGCCGCCGGCTTCATCGAAGATCGCGAGCGAGGCGCGTAGCGGCGCCATCGAAAAGATCGGCGGGTTGCTAATTTGCCAACCATCAGCCGAGGGAACGGGAATGAATTCCGGCTCAAGATGCAATCGAAACCGGGTATTCGGATCGTTGCCGAACCAACCCGCGAGGCGCGGAAGGTTCGTGTTGGTCGCGTGCCGTTCGTGCACGAACGCGCCTGCGACCGCGCCGGGGCTCGCGTTGAGATATTTGTACGAGCACCACACCGCGAAATCGACGTTCCAATCGTGCAATGCCAGGGGCACATTGCCGATCGCGTGGGCGAGATCGAAGCCAACGATGATCCCGCAGTTCTGGGCCGCGGCCGTGATTTCCGGAATGTTGAACAACTGACCCGTGAAAAAGTTCACGCCGCCGATCATTATCACCGCAAGTTGGTCGCCGTGCTTTTGAATTAGATCGACAATATCTTCAGTTCGAACGGTGAGTTCGGCTTTGCGCGGCTGCGCGAGAATAAGCGCTTCCTTCGGATCAAGCCAGTGATGAACGATCTGCGATTTGATCGCGTAGGTGTCGGAAGGGAAAGCTGGTTCTTCCATCAGGATTTTGAAGCGCGATTTCGTCGGCTGATAAAACGTCACCATCATCAGGTGCAGGTTCACCGTCAGGCTGTTCATGCAGATCACTTCGAGTGGCTTCGCGCCGACCAACCCAGCGATCGGTTCGCGCAGCGTCTCGTGATACGAATACCATGGCGTTCCGGTGGCATGATGAGCATCGACTCCGAGCTTTGCCCAATTGTCCATTTCCTCTTCGACGATTGCACGAGCACCTTTCGGCATCAGGCCGAGCGAATTGCCGGCGAAATAAATCACCGGCCTGCCGTTCTTCCCGAGCGGCAGATGAAATTTTTCGCGAAACTGCCGGAGTGGATCCTCGGCATCGAGTTGGAGCGCGAAATCTTCGTCAGCGGAGAAAGTCATCCTACTTCTTAATTCTTCCTTCTCCACTGCTTTCCAACCAGATGCTGCAATCGCGCTCATCACGGCGTGAAGATTATCTACCGTAAGCGCGACGTGCACCGATCCGACATCGCAAGGTCGAAGATCGACATGTTTTCGGTCGGGCGGGGCAAGGTACTCGAGTAATTCGATCTTGTGCCCGTAACCTTTCAGGACAGCAATTGAAATCTCGGCGCCGGGCACACCGGTTATTTCGCTGGCGAGATTGCCAGTTTGGTGCGGCCGGTGAGAAAGCTCAAACCCGAGCACGTCGCGCCAGAAAGAGAGCGATCGTTCGAGATTTGCGACCGTAATACCAGTGTGATCCGCGGCGATGATGCGAAATAGCGTTTTGCTCATGCTCTGATCGTCCAATCTGGAAACCAGGAAACCAAGATCAAGAAATTGAATTAGGAAAGCAGGAACGCAGGAAAAGATCTGAATCCGTCTGATCCGCGGTTCGTTTTATCCCACAGCTGCGATTACCTTGAGCTCGATCGCGATCGGCGTGGGTAGCGCCGTCACTTCAATTGTCGTGCGCGTTGGGTTTGGTTTGCCAGACCCGGCGAAATATTCCGCGTAGAGCCGATTGTAGATCGGAAAATCTTTTTTCATGTTCGTAAGAAAGACCGTGACGTCGATGATGTCCTGCCACGTCGCGCCGGCATCTTCCAAAACGATCCGAACGTTCTCGAACACCGCACGACATTGCGTTTCGATGTTGTAACTCACGACGTTACCAGCCGAATCAACCGTGACGCCGGGAATTTCCTTGCTCCCGCGCACGCGCGGCCCGATGCCGGAAAGAAACAAGAGGTCACCGACTCGCTTGGCATGCGGGAACGCGCCCACAGGCTCCGGCGCTCGGAAGCTTTCGAAGGACTTACTCATTGTGACTCAAGGCGGGTATTCTTAGCCACAGATTAACACGGATGGACACAGATATTTGGCGACTGCTCGTGATCCGCAAGGAAATCAGATGTTTCGTGTCTGATCGAGCAGGTCTTACAAAAGCGCCGGCGCGCCTTGGTTGCATTCGTTCGTGTTAATCCGTGCACGTCTGTGGCTGATTCTTCCGGTAGAATTTCT
>QHNJ01000161.1 GCA_003218395.1 Verrucomicrobiota bacterium | reverse complement strand
TTCGATATTGCCATCGATCCGATCGACGGCACGACCAACATTTCCAAAGGCGCGCCGAATTCGATCAGTTGCATCGCGGCGGCCAGCCCCGCGGAAGGCGTGATAGTTGCGCTACGGGATGTTCCATCGTTTTACATGATGAAGCTATCGTATGGGCCGCGCGTGATTGAATACACGCAGAAACGTGGGGACACCTTTGGGCTGGAGAGCCCGGTTGCCGAGACGCTCGCCATCGTAGCGCGCGCGCTGGAGAAACGTGTGCAGGACGTGGTCGTAATGATGTTGGATCGGCCGCGGCACAAAGAGATTGTCGAAAAGATTCGCGCCGCGGGCGCGTCGTTGCGCATGATTGGCGATGGCGACATCGCCGCGGCCATGGCGCCGTCGTTACCGGAGAGCAATGTCGATCTTTACATGGGCATCGGCGGTTCGCCCGAAGCGGTGCTGGCAGCAGCGGGAATCAAATGTCTCGGGGGCGAGATGCAATGCAAAATGTGGCCGCGCGATGAAAGGGAACGAAAGAAACTAATGGACGATGGCTACAAAAAAGATTTGGACAGGGTTTTCTGGGCTGACGACCTGGCGAACGGGCAAAGCATTATTTTTTGCGCGACAGGAATTAGCGATAGCGCACTCCTGCGCGGTGTGAAAGGGCAGGGTACCAAGGCCACGACACATTCTGTTTTGATGCGCGCTAAAAGTAAAACCGTGCGCTTCATCCGTGCCACCCACGATTTGCAGACGAAAACGATCCGGCTCCGTTCCGATAATCGCGAACATATCATTTGAATTTTAGCCCCGGATTACGCAGATAGGACAGATGATGAAATTAAACAGAACCCTTTATCCGTTGAATTCGCGAAATCCGCGGTTCAATCTGCTCGACAGCCCCGATTTGATTGGTGCAAGATAAATAACAAACATCTGCCGCTTATGAGACAAATAGCAAAAACTGAATTGTCGCCGACCAACGGCTGTATCATCGACACGAAATGGACAGTAGGCCCGCTGAGTTATCACGCGAGCGCCGCCGGCAAGGTAAAAGTGGAGCCATCCAAAGAAATCATCCGCCTGCCGGAGATCGTGCTTTACGATCACATCGGATTCGCCGGGGCCTACGCACGTACAAACCTTAGTTTTCATTATGTCGGTGATTTCTGGAACGACCGGATCAGTTGTCTCATCGTAGTGAGCGGGGTCTGGCGGTTTTATCGCGACGAATATTACAAGGGCCCTTCCTGGGACCTCGGCCCGGGCTATTACGAAAGCTTCTTCGCTGAAAAAGGTCCCGACGACGTAGTCAGCTCCTTCCAGGCGATTGCGCTGACGTAAACCGGTAATCACCATGCGAGTTGTGATGCTCACATCGAGTGAGCACGCACGGCACAACTTACGAGGAATGTTGGCGGCAGGTCTCAGCGCTTTTGGCAATTCCTAAAAATGGGCGGGCTCATTACCGACGCTGACCCGGCAATTCTTCGGCGAGTTCGAACACTTTTTGCGCGCAGCCCCAGGAAAGGGTGAAGCCGGAGCCCCCGTGGCCGTAGTTGTGAATGACGGTTCGCCCATCGGGCAGGCAATCGCGTTCGAGGCAAACGCCTGATTTACGAAATGGACGGAGGCCGATGCGTTCGGCCAGAATTTTCGGATTGGCGATTTTCAAAACGCGGCTGCATTCCGCGACGATGCGCGAGGTCGATTTTGGATCGGCATCGAGATTGTCGCTGAGCTCGTTTGTGCCGCCGAAGACGCAGTCGCTTGCGCGCGGGATGGCGTACATGAGGGGCGGATCGTCGCAGACAATCGCGCAGGAGAGATTATCGATCTTCGGAACGATGGCTACTTGGCCGCGGTGCGGCTCGAGGTCGATATCTTGAACGAGTTCACGCGCCCCGATGCCGGCGCAGTTGATGACGAGATCAAAAACTGGGCTGACATCTTCGAGTTTTTCAAATTTAACGTCGCCATGGATCTCGCCGCCGGCATCGAAGAAACGTTTCGCGAGATGATCGAGATAGATCGTCGTATCCATGAGCGGAACCTTGAGTGTGAAACCACCTTTGAATGCAGGGACGGTCGGAATGACAGAAGCGCCGAGCGGGATCGCCCACTCCGGAATTTGGATTTCACTGGTCCTGGAAAATTGGCGCAACTCGATTATGGAAACGCCGCTGCGCGAGTTTTTGGTGAGATCGACAAGGACTTTGTAGGTCTGGAGCGCCCACGTGATCACTTTTTCGGCCGGTTCGGCATCGTACGGAAACCAAAGCGCCGCGGCGGCTCCAGAGGTTGTTTGTTGGCCGGTTTCTTTCGCGAAAATCGCGGTGCGGTATCCGCGTTCGGCAAAAAGAACACCGCAAGTAAGTCCCGACACCCCGGCGCCCACAATTGCTATTCGACGCTTCATCAGCATGATCTACGTGCAATGAGCCACCCCGTCATATAAAATGGCCAGCATGGTTTCGCTAAATCGAGATGCGTTGACGGAAAAAGTTCTCGCCGGTGACCGGATTTCTTCGGACGAGGCGCTGCAACTTTATCGGTTCCCGCTGGAGGAATTGGGCGGGCTGGCGAATGCGCGGCGCGATCTGGCAAAGTCGAAAAGCTACGGCGGGCGCGGCCGTGAGATCGTGACCTACATTGTCGATCGAAACATCAATTACACGAATGTCTGCAATGTTTACTGTAAATTCTGCGCGTTTTATCGAACCGAGAAAGACGAAGATCATTACGTGCTTTCACTCGAGCAGATCGATCAGAAGCTCGATGAGCTTTCAGCCGCAGGCGGCGTTCAGATCCTGATGCAGGGCGGACATCATCCGAAACTGCCGTTCCAGTGGTATGTCGATCTTTTGCATCACATTCGGGAGAAATATCCGCACATCAATATTCACGGGTTTAGCCCGCCCGAATTCCAGCATTTTTCGGAAACTTTCCGGATGCCGCTGCGCGAAGTGATCTCCGACTTCAAAAACGCGGGGCTCGGATCAATTCCAGGCGGCGGCGGCGAAATTCTGGTTGATCGCGTGCGCAAAAAAATTTCGCCGCTGAAGATTAACAGCGATCAATGGCTGGACGTAATGCAGATTGCGCACGAGCTCGGATTGAGATCAAGCGCCACGATGATGTTCGGTCATGTGGAGACCATTGAAGACAGGGTCGAGCATTTGCGGCGTATTCGTGACCAGCAGGATCGCAGCGGCGGATTCACCGCGTTCATCTGCTGGACGTTTCAACCGCAGCATGCCGTTCTGAAGGTGAAGCACCCAACTGGCGTGACTGAATATTTGCGGACGCAAGCGCTTGCGCGGATTTTCTTGGACAACATCCACAATGTGCAAAGCTCCTGGGTAACGCAAGGTCCGGGGATTGGCCAAATCGCGCTCAAATATGGCGCGAACGATTTCGGATCAGTGATGATGGAGGAGAATGTCGTGAGCAGCGCAGGGACGACATTTCGACTAAATGCCACAGAGATTGAATCGCTCATTCGCGATGCCGGCTACGAGCCACGCCGGCGAAATAACTGGTACGATCTTTTGAACTAAAAACCGTGGCCGAGTTGGTTTGTGGACAAACCGCCTGCTTCCCCGGAAAATCTCGCCTTGACGATTGCCTTCTTATTTCCGATATAGCCGCCTGTCCCTCGTGGGCTCGTTGCGCGTGGGACTGCGCTTCTTAACTTATGAGACATTTTTTTCGCCAATCGGACGAACTCGTCCCGTGGCGAGCCGGATGGATGCGCCGCCCGCCGTTTGCAACCGGGATCGCGTTCATTTGCGTATTGCTCGGCGCCATATCGGCCCGAGCACAGAACCCCCAGGCAGCTCAGGGGCCTCCCATCATCAAGTCAATCGACGTGCAGTACACCGGACCCGGGACGGTCAGCAAGGAACGGATTCTCGCGCAAATGCGAACCAAGGTGGGCCAGCCGTATTCGGATCAGGTAGTCGAGCAGGATATTGAGACCCTTTACAAAACTGGCGCCGTTCTGAACGTTCGCATCTTCGCCCAGCCGGAAGGCAACGGCGTGAAGGTAATCGTTGCCGTGCAGACGCGTTCTATCGTCCGAGAAATCGAAATCGATGGAGCCGAACAGGTCAAGGCGAAAAGGCTGCGCAAAGAAATCAAATTGAAGCTCAATCAGCCGGTGAATGAACAACAATTGGATGAAGCACGCCAAAAAATTGTCGAAGTTTATCAGGGACGTGGGTACAACGACGTTAGCGTTCAGTTTCGCGTCGATCCAATTGATGAGAAGCGGGGCACGGCACGCGTTGTTTTCACTGTCAACGAGGGGCTAAAAGGGGCTGTGCGCCAGATCCATTTTGAGGGAAACGAGCATTTTAGCGAGAAGGTGTTGCGCAAACAGATGAAGACGCGGGGCAAAACGCTCATTTACTTTCTCGATAAGTCCGGACGGCTGGATGAAGTGCAGTTGGAACAGGATCTGGACAAGATCCGTGAGTGGTACCAAAACCACGGCTATATCGATGTGCAAATCAAGGATACGCGCAAGGAACGCACCAAGAATGGTCCGATGATTCTCACGATCGTGATTGCGGAAGGTCCGCAATATCACGTGAGCAAGTTGACGATTTCGGGGGAGAAAGCGACAACGGAAGACAAGATTCGTGCCCTGTTGAAGATGAAGGAAGGCAGCGTTTATTCACCAAAACAGCTGCGCGACGATGCGAAAGCTGTGGCCGATGCGTACGGCAGCGGCGGTTATGTCGATCTTGTGGTTTTGCCGGAAGGCACGCCGGCCGGGCCCGCCCGGATCGATGTGCATTATAAAATCGAGGAGGGCGACCGCTCGTTTGTCGAGCGGATCAATATTGCCGGTAACACGCGCACCAAGGACAAGGTGATTCGTCGCGAGGTTCTCCTTGCGCCGGGAGACGTTTTCAACACCGTTCGCGTGGACACGACCAAGAAACGCCTGGAGAATCTCGGTTATTTTGCGAAGGTCGAAACTTACCCGGAAGATACGGACGTACCCGGCCGCAAAGATCTTACTATTCTGGTGCAAGAGAAAAGGACTGGTTCGCTCACGTTTGGTGGCGGATTCAGCACGATCGACAAGCTGGTCGGCTTCGCGGAACTCACGCAAGGCAATTTCGATTTGTTGAACTGGCCGGGCTTTACGGGCGCGGGTCAAAAATTCAGGTTGCGCATCCAGTACGGCACGCAACGAAAGGACTTCATTCTCGTTTTGACCGAGCCGTATTTCCTCGATCGACGGTTGGCGCTGAGCGGTCAGCTTTTTTATGACGAGGCAAACTACCTGAGCGCGCAGTACGACCAGCGCAATTACGGGTTTGCGATCGAGCTGCGCAAACCGATCAACGCGTTTATCTACGCGACCCTGGGCTATAAGCTACAGGACGTTGATATTTTTAACGTGGACCCAAGTGCATCCGAGGCAATCCAATCGCAAGAAGGCTCCACTGTGGAGAGCGAAATCTTTAGCAGTGTTGTATTTGATCGGCGCGATAATCCCTTGCTTACTCGGCGCGGTCAGCGCGTTACTCTTTCGCCTTATATTGCCGGCGGTTTTCTCGGAGGCGATACCCAGATATACGGACTTGACCTCGAGGGGTCCCAATATTTCCCTTTTCGGTGGGACACGATCCTGCTCATCAACGGCGAAATCGCAACCGTTAGCACGTGGGGGAGCGGCAACCAGATTCCAGGGAGCAGCGACCAGGTTCCAATTTTTGAGCGGCTCTTTCTCGGCGGCTCAAATAATTTGCGCGGATTTCCGTTCCGCGAAGTCGGCCCGCAGGATCAGAACGGCGAACCGCTTGGCGGCAACTCAATGGCCCGGGCGACGGTGGAATTCACGTTTCCGATCATCGAAAAAGCGCGCGGTGCAATCTTTTATGACACCGGTTTCGTCAATAGCGATTCGTGGTCCTTTGGCTTCAATCATATCGCCTCTGACATCGGCATTGGGCTTCGACTTGATTTGCCAATTGGTCCGTTGCGCCTTGACTATGGATACCCCATCCAGCGCGACGGATACAACGGCGGTGGGCACTTCAACTTCAATGTTGGTTATCAATTTTGAACGAATATAGGTGGTTGCAGTCTAACGCGGTTCCCACCACCGTTACCTCTGTCTTATGAAGAAGCTTTTCTCTACAATCCTTGCTTTAATACTCTCCTCTCCCATTGCGGGGTTCGCGCAGGGGACGTTAAAAATCGGAACTGTCGATATGCAGCGCGCATTTAAGGAATACACCAAGACCAAGGACGCGGAGACGAAAATCAATGACGCCAAAAATGCGGCCAAGAAAGAATATGATGATCGGGCGGAGGCCTACAAAAAGGCTCTTGATGAAATCAATAACCTGAACAAGCAGCTCGATGCTCCAGCACTGAGCGCTGAGGCAAAAACCCAAAAAGCAAAGGAGCGCGACGACAAGATTGCCAACATCAAAAACATGGAGCGGGAAATCAACGACTTCCGTCAAACCCGCGAACGGCAGCTGCAAGAACAAGCGATGCGCATGCGAGAAGGTATCGTTAAAGAAATCACAGACGTAGTGATGGAAAAAGTGAAAGCTAACAATATGGATTTGGTGTTTGACAAGTCGGGCGTGAGTCTAAACGGCGTCCCTGTTTTGATGTACTCGCACGGCGATGTCGATTTTACGAACGACATCATCACCGTGCTAAACAAGCCGGGTCGGCCCACGAGTTCTCTCGAGAAGACGCTGGCCAGCCCCTCCCCGGCTCGACCTTCGAAACCTTAATTTTAAGTTCGACAATTCGGAAATACACGCGAGCTAAACTCGCGTGTATTTTTTCGTACAGATGAAAAGTAGACGCGCACATCGACAGGAGACGATCTGTGAGCGGTCGCAACCTGCGCAAATGTCCGTTCGAAGCCCGCTTGCGCGTCAAGCAAGATTTCGGGCAGGACAATGCATGGCGATCGTACTTTTCGCATTCTGCTCTGGCTCGCTCGCGGCGAATTGGCAGTCAACGGTCAGCAAGGAGCCACCTGGAGATTTTCCCGGGCTTCGGCCCCTCCATGCAACCTATCGTTTCGGGTGGTCAGGCCTTACGGCGGCTACCGGAGAGGTCCACTTTACAAAAACATTCGATGACAAATTTCAGCTCGTTGGAACGGGACGAACAATCGGCTTCGTCCGCGCCTTATGGAAGCTGGACGTGAATTATCGTGCGGTCGCCAACGCGGAGACGCTGCGCCCAATCGAGACCGAGCAAACAGAGAATTATCGATCAAAGAAAGTCGCCACCCACATCACTTTCACAAATAATGGTGTAACTTGCGCGAGGACGACAGGAGGCCAAGGCGGCTCTGCCGAAACAAAGACCCGCCAATTTAGTTTTCCCAATCTGTTCGAGTTGCACTCGGCCCTCCTTTATTTGCGTAGTCAGCCGCTCGGGGATCGTAGCGTTTACCGCGTTGTCGTCTATCCGGCCACTAATGCTTATCTTGCTACTATCACGGTGGTTGGCCGGGAAAAAATCTCGGTGCGCGGCGGCAGTTACAACGCACTAAAAGTCGATCTGCACCTTAACCGGATCGGCAAGCATTTCGAACTGGAGCCGCACCGGAAATTTCGTCGCGCCACGATCTGGGTCTCGGATGATGCCGACCGAATTCTGCTTCGCATCGAAGCGCAAGTTTTTGTGGGCACAGTTTTCGCCGAACTACAGTCGATGCATTTCGACAGCGCAGGGTCGTGATGGCATCAAAGATGGGATCCACTGAAAATTCCTGGGCTATTGGGGAATCCACTCGCCACGCACGGGCGGGCTCGGCGGAGGACGCATACGTTGCTGCGACGGATTGTAGCCCGGTTGGCGTGGCCGCGGCAACAACTGGAGCGCGGCAAGCGTTTCCAGATCAAGCCGGCCTGTGACAGGGAGGCGCGTCCGGGCTTGATAGGCGCGCAGGGACAATTCCATTCCCGGCCCATAGGCTCCGTCGATCTCACCTCGATAAAGCCCGCGGCGCGCCAGCGCTATCTGTGCGGAGAGTATTACATTCCGTTGCACATCGGGCGGGGCCGCCTCGTAGGGAGTGCCAGCAAAGAGTCCTCCTGGGAAAGTACCGGGGGTGACGCGGTTAGATGGATAAAGCTGTCGATCTTGCGGCGCGTTGGCGAAAGGCTGGACTGACGGGGGAGCCACTCCCGCTGTCTCGCCCGAAGATCGATCGCCTGGACCAGGCTCGCCAGGGCGGGGTGGCGGGCTAGACTTTGCCGCCGATCGTGCAGAGCCAGAAGAATCAATTCCAAGGGAACGAAGCGTCTCACTATTGAGTTCACCGTTGACCTGGAGCCCGTTGCGAATTTGATAGCGGCGAATCGCGGCGGTCAGATTTGCATTTGTCTCGCCAGTAATCTCACCATAATAAAAACCCTGATCCTTCAGCGCTTGCTGCACGCCTTCGATCATTTGATCCGCTCGCACAAGCATAACCGATCCGAGGAAAATCAGTGCGGCCACTTGGTTTTTCATTCGATGTTTATTTTGACGGTCTCACTTTTTGCCTATTCAGCGCTTTCCCGGAAGCTGTCACCGCCAATGTTGACTGGCGCTGCTTTACTGTATCGCGATAACGTAAAATTCCGTCGGTAACGGCTGCGGCAAGTTGCTCGCGATAATCTTCGCTCGCCACCTTCGAAATGTCCTCCTTGTTCGTGAGAAATCCTCCTTCGATCAAAACAGCGGGAGAAGTCACGTTTGCGATTACAAAAAATTGTTCGGCCCTTGTGCCCCGATCCAAAGCTCCCGTGCGTGCGACGAGCGCTTCCTGAATATATTGGGCGAGACTTTGACTTTCAAAATTGGGCGAATCGGAAAGTGGCCGCCACAGGAAAGGCAACCACGAAGCCACAAACGACCCCGCAGTGATCTGGTGAGCGGCATAATACGTTTCCACCCCGCTGGAGACCGGCTTGTTGTCTTCGTTAAAATGAACGCTGACAAAAATGCAGTTGCTTACTCGGTTGGCGAACGTCGCACGATCTGCAAGCGAGACATACGTATCACCCATGCGCGTCATCAGCGTTGCGATTCCTTCCGCTTCTAACAATCGATCGATCCGCCGCGCCACATCGAGGGTGAGATCTTTTTCAAGCACGCCGTTGCACATTGCACCGGAATCTTGCCCCCCATGGCCTGGATCGAGCACAACCACTGCGAAGGGCTCAGGTGTTGTGGGTGGCCGTGCGGTTTTCGCTCTTGTTGTGGGTCCCGGTTTTGGGATCCGCTGCATCCAGATGAAGGAGGCAATCATCAACAACAAGCCTGACAGAGCCAGTATGCTCCGGATCGCTGGTTTCATTTGTGATCTCTGAGCGAACATCTCTCTGCATATTTTAATCGCTAATCAAAGGGCGCAATTCCTTATCTGATAACGAACGATAACGAATTGCCCTGCTCTTATCGCGTTCAAGTATTCCCGCTTCGATTCCAGTATGGGCAAGCTGTTCTTGTAGATACTTCGAAACGGCAGCGCGCTCTGGCAGTTCCTTCGCGTCGGTTGTCTGTAAACTCATGTGCCCGATGCTCCAGGCGTCGAGCGCGGATTTGAGAGCCGCTTCCAAACTGGCGTCCGCGCCATGTTCAGTTTTGAGGAATGATTCCATCAGCTCCCTCGATTGCTGTGTGCCGCTGAGAACAGCGAAATCCTGTCGTGCTTGCGCGAAGGTTGCGCCGCTGGTTGCAATCTCACCGTCGTACTCCACCCGCAGAAACAAATCTTCCTCTGGTCGTTCTCCGACTTCCGCAAAAAGCATCCGCGCCAGATAAGGCGGGCCATACACTTGCTCAAATGCGCTCTTCATCACTGGACTGAGCGAATAATGCACCAGCCGCCGCAATGAAACATCCGTTGCCGAGCGGGTGAATCCTTCCGTGCTGGCCAGTTCGATGGCCCCCATCCGCAACCGCTCAATGTCTCCTGGATGACCGATTGCACCCATCGCAATCCGGTCGTAAATCTCGAAAATTTTCTGCCGTGTCTGGCCGAGTGTGAGAAACAAAATTCCGTCGTGATAACCGAGCGCTGCAATCGGGCTGCCCGAGGCAAGCTGTGCTTCGATGTACTCGCGGCGGTTGGCGATCGCCTCAACCCAACGATACGGCTCTTCGATCATGCAACCGTTTCTTTGAAGACGGCGGCGATTTTGCTCTCCGGCAAAGTGGTGATACCTTCACGCGATACAATTTTAATGAGCGGATAAATCTTTCCGCCACGATCGACGCCGCCGGTTGACGTATCGGATTCGGCAGCCGTGTCGAGCGCACGCAATGCTATCGATACTGCTTCGTCTTCACTCAATTTTTGCAGCGGCTTCGCACGCCAGTTGTTTTCGTAATAAAGAATGCCGCGCACGGCGGGCGATCCCGATCCAGTTGCGGCGTAATCGGTCGCCTCGAATTGTGCGCCCATCGCATCGTAAAAATAGAGTCGCGCTTCGGGTTTTGGATGAGAATCGTAGGTCGCGAAAATCGGGACTACTACTCCGACGCCTTGCATGACGAATCCGAAATTGTCGCGCAATAGCTTGGACAGCGCGCGCACTTTCCCGTCGACGCTCATTTCCTGCAATTGTGTCCGCCGAAAGTATTGGAATGAGTGTTCAAGGACGCGCGCCATTTCCCATGCCGTCGCGGGCACGCCGGCGATGGCCATGATCGAATGGCGATCGATTTCCAAAACTTTGTCGGCACGATCGTAAACAACCGTGTTGCCGGCGGTCGCGCGCCGATCGCCTGCCACCAGCACGCCGCCTGAAAATTTGAAAGCGAGAATTGTGGTCGCCTCCGTGGGCTGCCACGATTTTTGGTGCGGCGTCCCACCCTGTGAATTAACAATCGCCGCCGGAGCAAGCAGACCTTTGCGTCGTAGCAGCGCGGGGAAATCGTCGGCTGCGCCAGAGAAATTCTGGTCAAACGCCACCAGGGACGGCTCCATTATTGGCCGGTGCGCTGGCGATAGCGCCTGGATTGATTGGGATCGACCTTGCGCATTTTTTTTAAAAGATCCTTCGTGTCCGGTCGCGATACGTCCGGCGAGCGTGGCCCGCCGCCATCGCCTTGTTTTGGGCCCCATGGAACCGGATCGACCGGCTTTTGGATGCGCTCAGGCATGAAAAAAACTTTAAGAGGAAATATTGGAAAGGCAAGCTGCGCGCTATTGTTGCCTGTTCCAGATGCTTGCCAGACAAACCTGCTAATGGCAAAGTTCGGGCTCGATGAAGCTTGCTGCGATTCTCTGTGCGACTTTTTTTTTCTTCGGCTCCTCGTTGTTTTGGACAGCTTCCGGCCAGACACCTACGCCGGAGCCGCTCAAATCGCTTGATGCTGGTCAACTCGAGGCGTTAGCAAAAAAAATCGACGAGCAAAACGCGAAGATCGACGCTCTCTCCCAACAAATCCTTAAACTCGAGCAGCAGGTTTCGCACATTCGCCCGGGCGTAATCATTGGAGAAAGCACGCCGTCAGTGCCGACGGGCGGTGCTTCGGGGGGATCTCCGCCCTCCCCGGTGAGCGGGAATACGCATACAGTCGCACGCGGTGAGACGCTTACCTCCATCGCCAAAATGTACAAGGTAAGCGTGGACGAACTGCAAAAGGCCAATAATATCGAAGATGGTCGTAAATTGCAGGCTGGACAAACGATCGTGATTCCAGGTTCTCCCTCGCCCGCGCCTTCTGCTTCGCCGCCAACTGATTGATGGGGCGCGGCCTCCGAGTCAGTGAATTAGACACGCAATTGCTCGTCGGGAGCAAGAATTGGCAAAGTCGCTATTTCTGCGGGCGTTTCTAGTTCAGGTTGCGCCGAAGCTTCAAGTAAACTCTGCCGGCACAGCCGCGCATATTTTCCGCCGAAGACGATCAATTCGCCATGCGTGCCACGCTCGATAATTCGGCCGTGATCGAGCACGAGAATTTGATCCGCGTGCACGATCGTTGAAAGCCGATGAGCGATGACGATGGATGTGCGGTGAAACATCAGGCGTTCGAGGGCTTCTTGAATCAGCCGCTCCGTGGCGGTGTCCACGCTGGCCGTCGCTTCGTCGAGAATCAAAATCGGCGGATCCTTCAGCAGCGCGCGCGCGATCGATAACCGCTGCTTCTCGCCTACGCTCAACTTCACGCCGCGCTCGCCGACGATGCTTTCCAAACCAGCTGGCAATCGCTCGATGAATGCCCCCGCATTGGCGGCGTCCACGGCGCGCCATAATTCCGCATCGCTCGCATCCGGCTTTCCCATCAAAAGATTTTCACGAATCGAGCCGTTAAATAAGAAACTTTCCTGCGTTACCACCCCAATCGCTTCGCGCAGGCTGTGCAGCGAGTATTCGCGGATCCGCCTTCCATCAATATAAATTTCACCTCTGCCAAATTCGTAAAAGCGCACGAGCAGACTCACCAAGGTCGATTTGCCGGCGCCTGTCGCTCCGACTAACGCGACAGTCGCGCCCGGCGGCGCATGAAAAGAAACGCCATTCAGCGCGGGAAGTCCCTCTGCATAACTGAAGCTCACCTCTTCATAGCGAATGTCGCCAGCGATTGGTCCTGAAATCCTCTTCTTCTCGATCCATCCCGGTTCGATTGGTTGATCGAGAATCTCAAAAACGCGTTCGCCGGCGGCGCGTCCGGCTTGCACAAGTTGATTGAGCTGATGCAACCGGCTGATTGGGTCGTATAGAAATGCCGTCAACATCAGGAACGCGACCAGATCGCCGATCTGCATTGCCCCTGTCAAAACGGCATGACTACCAAACCCAAGCACGAGCACTGCGCCGAATGCCTCAAAGATCGACATCGACGGGCTGTAGATCGCCCAAACCCGCATCACCACAAGCGTGGCCTGCCGCAACTGATCGCTCACCCGATTAAAGCGGCCGTGTTCTTCCTTCTCGCGCACGAAACTTTTTATCTGCCGAACTCCGGAAAGATTATCGTGCAGGAGCGCGTTCATGGCCGACGCCGCCCGGCGTTGCAAACGATAGCGGCGATGTGCTGTCAACGTGTAAGTGAGCGCGCCCGCGATGAGCAACGGAAACGGCGCCAACGCAAGGAGCGCGAGCTTTGAATTCAAATAAAACATCACTGCCATCACGATCACGATCTGTAGAACCGCCACCACGCCTTGCTCGATTCCATCAATCAGTACGCGCTCGACGGAGTTGACGTCCTCGATCACGCGCGTCATCAAGTCGCCGGTGGCGCGGTTGTCGAACCAGCGAAGCGGCAGCAACTGAATGTGCGAATAAAGATCGCTCCGCAGATCGAAGATGACTTTTTGCTCGAACGTGTTGTTCAAAACGATCCGCAACGCGTTGAATGCGTGTTGAAGAAGAAATGCGGCCGCCGCTACGAAAATCAGCGGCAGCAACTTGTCCGGCCGATTCGCCCGCACCACATCATCGATGATCCACTTCGTCACGCCCGGGAACACGATCACCGTCAGTGTGCTTAAGATTGCGCAGCTCAACGTCCCCGCGGCGATCCACGGGTAACGCTTTAAATAAGCAAAAACGCGCCAGACCGTTTTCATTGCGCGATCAACCTCACTGCGCGGGTCATCACGTCAAGGTAACGCATTCCGGCAGACGCCTGCCGAAACGAATGTTGCTCTGATCGGCAGCGTAGTAATCTTGGCCGATGCCCTGCGAGCTAAACCCGTTCTCCGATCGGATTCACATCGAGCAGCTTGAGGTTTTCAGTCGCATCGGAGTTCCCGAAGAAGAGCGCGCCACTCCGCAGCGATTGGCGGTCAGCATTTCCTTCTGGCTTTATCAGGAGGCGAGCGCCCTGGAGGACAAGATCGAGAACACAGTTAATTATTCAGCCGTCGCCGAAGAAGCGAAGAGTTTCGTGCGCGACCAGTCGGTAAATCTGATCGAGACGTTGGCCGATCGGCTCGCAATTCATTTGCTGAAAACTTTCCCCATGCAGAAGGTCACGGTCGAACTACGAAAATTCCCTCTGAAGGATGCGAAATACGTCTCTGCGACCGTTACGCGCGCCACGTCCGTCGGTTGAAAGCCGCCCACAAGCGGCAGCCAAGGATTAACCACGAATGGACACAAATGGACACAAACTGATCAAAATGATGAAGGACGAATGACGAATGCCGAAGGAATCACAAAGAAGATGCCCGCGAATCACACGAATGGACGCGAAAAAATCTCCGCGATAGAAAGTCATTCGCGTTAATTCGCGTCATTCGCGGGTAGGTCTGCTTTTTCTTTTTAATTCGTGTCCATTCGTGTCGATTAGTGGTTAAGAAACAATGCGAAAAGGAAGATTCAGCGAACCGGCTGCGGAATTAGCGCAACGCTACAGCGAATCCGTTTCGTTCGATTGGCGGCTGTACCGATATGACATTGCGGGATCGATCGCGCACGCCGCAGCGCTTGTCCAGGGAGGAATCGTAACCGCCGAAGAGCAGCGAAGGATCGAGAAAGGATTGCGCGCAATCGAAAAGGAGATCGAATCCGGGAAATTCGATTGGGAACGGCCGCTCGAAGACGTGCACATGAATATCGAAGCCGCGCTCATGAAACGAATCGGCGTCGCGGGCGGGAAGCTGCGCACCGCCCGCAGCCGAAACGACCAGATTGCGCTCGACCTTCGGCTTTATGTGAAAGCTGAAATCGCGGAAGTGTTATCGCGGTTGCGAAATTTGCAGGCCGCGCTACTCGATCTCGCCGAAAAACATGTCAATGTTGTGATGCCCGGTTACACGCATCTGCAGCGCGCTCAGCCGATCACGTTCTCGCATTATTTGCTCGGCCAGATGGAAGCTTTTGAACGCGACGTAGAGCGCCTTCGGGATTACCTGGTTCGAACGGATGTTCTTCCACTTGGCTCCGGTGCCCTCGCTGGATCGACCATCGTTCTCGATCGCGAACGTATCGCGCGCGAACTCGGTTTTTCATGCGTGAGTCAAAATACCATCGACGCGGTCAGCGATCGGGATTTCGTGTGCGAATTCCTTTTTTGTCTCGCGATGATCGGCCTCCATCTGTCTCGTTTGAGCGAGGACTTAATCATCTGGAGCACGAGCGAATTCGGTTTTCTGGAATTCAGCGACGCATTTTCCACGGGCTCCAGTTTGATGCCGCAGAAAAGAAATCCGGACATGGCCGAACTGACACGCGGCAAGACCGGCCGGCTTTATGGAAATCTAATGTCGATCTTGACGACGATGAAAGCCCTTCCCTCATCTTACAATCGCGACTTGCAAGAAGATAAGGAAGCGCTCTTCGATTCGGTCGATACGATTGCGGCCGCGCTGGAAGTTTTCACGGCGATGCTGCCCGGATTGAAAATCAATGGTGACCGCATGAAAGCTGCGGCGAGCGACCCGAATCTTTTGGCGACCGATCTGGCGGAGTATTTGGTGAAGAAGGGAATGCCGTTCCGCGAGGCTCACGAAGTCGTTGGGAAGCTCGTCACCCAGTCTGTTACGGAGCAGACTGCGCTGGATCGGGTCCCGCTCGGCGAGCTGCAAAGGCTTTCGCCGCTTTTCGCTGTCGATGTTGTGAATGTTTTCGATGTTCGCCGTTCGGTGTCGGAACGGCGAGCGATCGGCGCTCCATCACCGGAAAACGTCAGCGCACAGATCGTGCGCTGGAAAAAACTTCTTGCTAAAAGCTAGGGACGGACCGGTGGGCTGTCCGATTGCGGCACGCCCGGCGATCGCGCCCTGCCTACAGGTTTGCCGCTGAGGACAGCGGCCACTACACTTGCCGCGTGAAGCGGAGCAATCTCGTGCAAGAGGGCGAGGGTTGGGAAACGATCTCGAGCGATCGGCATTTTGCTAATGCACATGTCGAAGTCGTGATCGATCAGGTGCGAACACCGTCGCGGGCCGAACCCCGTTCGTGGACGGTTGTGCATCGGAAAGGAGCTGTCATTATCGCGCCGATGACTCGCGACGGAAAGATTGTCCTCATTCGCCAGGAACGCATCCCAATCCGCGCAGCGATTTGGGAAATGCCCTCGGGCCAGATCGACAGTGGTGTAACCGGAGACACTGACCGCGGCCACCGCGCGTGGAAAGCGATCGAAGAAGTCGCGTTGCGGGAACTTCGCGAAGAGGCCGGCTATGAGCTGGGTAGCGACGGCGAGCTCATCGCGCTGGGATATTATTTCTCGTCGCCCGGGTTCACGGATGAGCGCGGCTACTTTTTTCTGGCGCGTCCGGTTGCTCCGTGCCCGGTGTATGTACGGGACGAATCGGAATCAATTCTGGATTGCCGCCCGTTCAGCACCGCGGAAATTCGTCGCAAGATTGCCGAGAACGAAATCCGCGACGCCAATACCTTAAGCTTGTGGGCGCGGCTCTGGGCGTGTGACCTTCTGTCTCGTTAAGGAGGCACTGGCCGTTTTCTATCTGCCCGCGAATCACGCGAATTGGCGCGAATCAACTGAGGGAAGGCGTTTCCCGGAAGCCCGGCGCAAGAGCCCGAAACCTTTCGGGAATCCGGTAGCCGGACCAAGTTGGGCGCGCGCAAAGATCAAACGGACTTTTCCGATTCCCCCTTTTGATCTATTCGTGTTCATTCGCGTGATTCGCGGGCTGTCCCACTGGTCGGTCGAATACCTCGCTAAACCAATCATCGAGCCAATGGCGCTAAGAGACATTTTCAAATTTCGCGAGCTGCCGGATAGCGAAACGTCCAAGCCGTTTCTCGAGCATCTCGAAGACTTGCGCTGGACCATCGTGAAGATGGCGATCACGCTCGTTGTTGCGATGATCATTTGCTTCGCGTTCCGATCGCTACTCGTGCGCATAATGCAGGCGCCGTTGCGCGATGTCGGTTCGCAGGTCGGTGCGCTCAAGGCGCTTGGCATTACGGATTCAATCGTGATCTCTTTTCATCTGGCATTCTATGCCGGAATCGTTATCTCCTTTCCGCTCCTTCTCTATTTCCTCGCGGAATTCGTTCTGCCCGCGCTCACCGCAGTGGAGAAGCGCTTTTTGCTCCCCGCGATTTTCGTCAGCTTCGCGCTGTTCCTTCTTGGGGTCTTCGTTTGCTACTTCTGGTTGTTACCTAAAACGATTCTCTTTTTCTTTCGCGACACCGAATCGCTCGGCTGGGCGCCCACTTGGACGGTGCAGCAGTATTATTCTTTTGCGACGCGATTCACGATCGGCTTTGGTCTCGCTTTCGAATTGCCAGTCGTGGTTTTGGCCCTGGTGCGTTTCGGATTGATCACTCACAGATTCATGGCGCGCACGCGGCCTTACGCCATAGTGCTCATCTTTATCCTGGCGACGATCATTACGCCGACGCCGGACATCTTAACGTTGATCGCAATGGGGCTTCCCATGTGTCTGCTCTACGAAAGCTGTATCTGGATTGCGTGGTTCATGGAACGCCGCAGCTCTAAATCGATCGCCGCCTGATCGCGTGGACCATTTCGTCTACGAATTTATCTTCCGCGCGTTCGCTTTTATTCTTGGCGCGGCCGTCGGCTCGTTTCTAAACGTCTGTATTTATCGTTTGCCTGTCGATCTTTCGATTAACAGGCCGCGTCGCTCTTTTTGCCCGGCTTGCAAGAAACCGATTCCCTGGCATCAAAATCTGCCATTGATCAGTTGGATCGTGCTCCGCGGTCGTTGCGCAAATTGCGGGAGCAAAATCGCTTTTCGCTATTTCGCTGTCGAGCTTCTTGCCGCACTTCTGTTCCTCGCGATCTGGCAAACCTTCCCGTGGCAAATGGCGATCGGCTACTGGATTTTTGTTTCGTTCCTCATTGTCGGAACATTCATCGATTTCGAGCATTTCATTATTCCGGACCGGGTGACGATTGGCGGGATTATTGCGGGAGTCGTTATCAGCGTGACCGTGCCGGCGTTGATGGACACAGATTCGCGGCTGGCCGCGGGTGTTCGTTCTCTGCTCGCGGCTGCTTTAGGCTACGCGATTCTTTTGATCGTTCTGGAAGCGGGCAAAATCGCTTTTGGAAGAAAGAGGATTCGTTTCGACACGCCGACGCCGTTTACATGGACAAAACGTGAAGACGACGCCGATTTCGTCATCGGCAGCGAAAAAAGTTTGTGGAGCGATTATTTCGCCCGCGAGAAAGATCGACTATTGCTCCAGTGCGATCAGGCGAAGATCGACAACCACAGCTATGGGACTGTGGCGTTGGATTTTCATTATGACCGCGTCGGTGTGGAAGGCCAAGTCCTGCCGCTTGACGATGTAATGCAAATTTCGGGCGTGGCCCGCGGCCTGCTGATCCCGCGCGAGGCGATGGGACGCGGTGACTTGAAATTTCTGGCGGCGATTGGGGCGTTTCTCGGATGGCGCGCGGTATTGTTCAGTCTCTTCGCCGGATCGCTTCTTGGTTCAATTATCGGCCTGATCACGCTCATTGTGGGGAAGCGTGTTTGGTCGGCAAAGCTGCCGTTTGGCCCTTATCTGGCGTTTGGCGCGGTAAGCTGGATATTCTTTGGCGATACCTTTCTGCATTGGTACGCCGGATTGCTTAGCCCATAGCCCCGGCAGAGACATGATATTTAGTAACGCGCGTTTGATTTTTCCAGATGCAATCGGCGACGGCCTCGAAGTCGTTGTGGAAGCAGGAAAAATTATCGCAATTCGGAAGCAAACGGGTGCACGTGGGAAAGGCGTTGTTGATCTTGGTGGGAACTATCTCGCCCCTGGTTTTGTCGATCTTCATGTGCACGGTGCGCTTGGACGCGACACGATGGAGGCCTCAGAGGAGGCGTTTCGCGCCATCTGCAACTTCCATGCGAGCGGCGGAACCACGTCGCTTCTGCTGACGACGGCGACAGCACCGATTGATAATCTTATTGGTGCCCTAAATGCAATTCGCACCTGTCGATCTTCCATCAAGCAGATCGCTGGCGTTCACGTGGAAGGCCCATTTATTTCGAAAGCGAAATGCGGCGCGCAGCGAGTGGAATGTATTGAGAATCCATCATCGGCCACGGTGCAGCAATTACTTGAGCACGCGGATGTGATCAAACGTGTAACAATTGCACCGGAATTGCCGGGTGCGCTCGAGGCGATAGAAGATTTTCGCCAGCACGGAATCAGCGTCAGCGGCGGTCACAGCGATGCGTGGGACGAAGATGCGAGCGCGGCATTCCAGTGCGGTATGCGCAGCGTGACGCACACGTTTAACTGCATGTCGAGTGCGCGCCGCCGCGACTTCTACCGCGTTGGCGGTGTGCTCGAGTTCGCGTTAAGTGAGCCGCAGATTAATTGCGAGCTGATTGCGGACGGTCATCACGTTTCGGCCACGTTGATGAAAATGCTTTATCGCGCGAAAGGTCCGGGCGGCATTTGTCTCGTGACCGACGCAACTGCTGGCGCGGGTTTGCCCGATGGCTCTCGATTTTCGCTCTTCGGTAAGGATTGCATCGTGGAACGCAGCGTTTGTTTGCTCGCCGACCGCTCAGCGCTGGCAGGCAGTGCGTCGCGAATGATCCATCTCGTCCGAACAATGGTCCACGATGTCGATCTACCGCTGCACGAGGCCATCGCGATGGCGACGAAAAATCCCGCCCGGGCCATCGGTTTGAAACCCAAAGGTCGCCTGTCCGTGGGCGCAGACGCAGATTTGGTTATTCTTTCGCCAAATTTGGAAGTGTCGCAAACCTTCGTCGGCGGCGAGGAAATTTTCTCGTCAGATCGACAATAAGAATTCGGCGATTTCGAGCGACGCTCGCGGTCTGCTCAAACGACTGATGTTCACCGCCCATTCGCGCCATTGTTTTGCGCCGTCGGCAAATGCTCGCCGAACTTGAGCGACGACTTCCTTTGGCGAGTGCGCGATCACGCCCGAGTTCGTTTCGACGATCAGGCGGGCATTGCCCTCCTCCTGACCGGAGACGACGTGATTAATGATCATCGGGCAACCAGCCGCAATCGTCTCTTGCACGGTCGCACCGCCAGCTTTTCCGATGAGCAAATGGCTCTCGTGAAGCATGCGCGGGAGCTCGTCCGTCCACCCGACAATCTTCGTCTTACTATTGGCTGCCGCCGCCTCGATCGCCGGCTGGAGTTCCTTCGCGCGGCCGATAGTCACCGTAAGATCGACGCCGAGGTACGCCAGCTGCTCCACCAGTTCCGGCGCGCCGCGCGTGGCCGCATGAATCATGTACAGAACGCGGCGCTCAGAATTGTGGGAAGGCAACTGTCGACCTTGCGTGAAATCTGCAAATTTTGGGCTCACAGGAAATCCGAAGGTTTTGATTTTTTGCGACACGACTCCCGCTGTCCGCAGCACAGTGGCGCTCGGTTCGTTTGGAACCAGGAAGTAATCGGCGGGGCAGCGATACCAGGCTGCGTTGACGGTAATTGAATCGGTGACAACGACCACGCTTTTGCAGTATCTGTTCGGTCCCAAGATTTGCTCGAGTGCATTTGAATAGGCCGGAAATGAGGAAACCACGACGTCCGGTCGGAAACGGTCGAGCAAGGGTGCGAAATGATCCTTTAGCCGCGCGAACCCCTGGAAACTCTTGTCGAGGTCTTTCTTGCGGTCCAGCCAGCGGTAAACGGTTCCCCAAGTGCGTGGCGCGAAATTGATGAGTGCGAGATAGCTCCTTCGCACGAGTTCGTTGATCGGCCCGTAGGCTTCGGCGAACAGATCGCGCAATTCAACTTCCGCCTGTGCCGGGGCCATACGAATCAACCCATCCCGAACTCCGCGAGCGGCGCTGTTGTGACCCTCCCCAAAGCTGGCGGTAAGGATCAGTATTCTTTTTTTCACAACTCGTTAGGCAAAAGCAGGAGGAAGAGAAGAGAACGAACTTTAATGGATATTTTTGACCGGCAAAGTAAACTCTGGTCAGAGATGAAGTTTCTCGGATTCATCTGGCGCGTTTTGCGCCGCCTGGTTTGGGAAACCGCCACTGATACCACGACGGGCCTGGCTGCCCAGATGGCGTATCTGCTCCTTTTTGCGCTCGCGCCCGGACTGCTTTTCCTCTGGCATCTGCTCGGCCTTTTCGGCACCGATCCGGCAAAGCTGCATCAAATGTTCCTTCTCCTAAAAAGTTTCATGCCGCCCGATCCGAAAGTGCAGGATATTCTAGATACAGCAGTTGCCAGTGTGGTGGTAACCGGGTCGAGCGGGATGCTGGCAAACGCCGGGATCATCCTCGGCATTTATTTCGGGACCGTTTCTATCGCCACGATTTCCCGGGCACTCAGCCATACGCATGGAGTGCGCGAAGATCGACATTGGTGGTCGAAATACATCATTTCTTTTTTCATGCTCTTCTGGTTCGGCCTCCTTATTCTTTTTTCCTTTAACGCAATCGTCTTCGGCGAAACACTCGCCGGAATCGCGGAAGTCAATTTTCAGCTCCCCATCCCACTACAGGAATGGGTTGCCGCGTTAAATTTGCCGTTCACTGCATTGGCGCTGATCATTCTGGCACTTCTGCTTTATCTCCTGACACCGGAAAATTATCTCACAATCCGCCAGGCGTTGCCGGGTGCGATTTTCTTTTCCATCGGCTGGATTATCGCGACGAAGCTCTTTCAGTTCTATGTCGCAAGATATGATCGCTACAACCCGACTTATCTCGCGCTGGCGTCCGTCATCGTGCTGCTCACCTGGATGTATTTGACGTGTTTGCTGTTGCTTCTCGGGGGTAAATTGAATGCAATTCTCCGGCGCGAACGCGCACGGATGCATGAGGGCACGCCGCCCGCGTCTGCTTCTGCCGCCCCCGCAGGTTAATTCCGAACTCCGAATGCCGCTCGGTGGTTCAGTTTTCGGCAATTGCCCCGGGCTTTAGTGCTGGGTAAAGCTCGACGACTCCGAAAGGTACGGAGGAATCTGTCTGGCTTCGGGGTTGATCGCGTCGCGCGCTCTGTTACGCTCCATCGCAGTGGTGCGCTTTCGCCTTTGGCTCGCAACTGCAGTCGCGCTCGGTGCGATCGTCGGCAGTCTTCTTCGCGCCCAAGTCAGCGATGACGAAAAAAGCCAGCGCGACGAATCTGGGAAGGCACAACACGAAACACAGGACGCCTCATCTCTGGCGCCAAAGAAGTCGCCGAGTCCAATTGCGAAAGCCAAAGCGGTAGCAGACAAGTCGAAGAAAAAGCGGGCTAATTCCCCTTCGCCGGAGAAATCGCCCAGTCCGATTCCGAAAGCGAAGCTGGCAACGGAAAAATCGAGGAACAAAACCGGGGCCTCTGCGACAACAGAAGAATCACCCAGCCCAGTTGCAAAAGCCAAACCGGCAACAGGAAAGTCGGCGGACGAAACTGCGACTTCGCCAATCCCCAAAGGATCGCCGCATCCTCATAAGGTGAAGTCGACGAAAGAATCTGGCGAGCAAGAGGAAGCAACTCCGAAGCCAACACCAAGCGAAACGCCTGAGGCAATTGCCACTTCGCGGAAATCGAAAAAAGCTCCGACTCCGACGCCAAAATCAAGACCCGCCAAGAAAAAATCGCAAAAGAAACAAGCCTCGCCGGAGCAAAAAAAAGCGGCGAAAGCGACCGCAAAGAAAAAAGAGACGCCGAAACCGGAAAAAACGCCGACGCCTTCAGAAAAAACCGCAGAGCGATCCGAAATCCCGACCCCACCGCCGGCGCACGCAATTCCAGTGCCGACGCCAGCAGCATCGCCAGCGTCAAAAATTCCACGCGCTGGTACTGCGGAAGAGCGAGCCCAAGTTGTAGTCGAGAAATCTGGGTTCGAAGAAGATCAAGGTTTCGAGCCGCCGCCGTCGCCTCCACCGCGAAGGTTCTTTTTGTGGCCATGGTCGAGCAGTCGCCCGAGCAGCTACCGTTATCTTACCAGATCAGTGATCGAAGCAATCCGCCGCGCGCCGGTGAAACGACGACGTTGGCAGTTCATCGTTGTCCACAATAGCGGGACGCGGCAGGGAAACGCGCGCGTCTTCGATTATTACCATCGGCATGTGCGCCGAATGCAGAACGGCCTCGCTTATCATTTCGTTATTGGCAACGGAACATCGACCGGGAACGGCCAAATAGAAGTGGGCGATCGCTGGCGGAGGCAAATCAACGGCGGTCATGTGCATAGCGATTACCTGAACAACATTTCACTCGGCATTTGTCTGGTAGGCGACTTCAATCGCGACCAGCCGACCCGTGCGCAGCTTGAATCGTGCGAAGAATTAATCCGTTACTTGCGAGAGCGCTGCGGCAAGATCGATAGGGGCGAGATTCCTGTGCGGCCGCATCGCGAGATGAATCCGCCGCGCTGGCCTACTGATTGTCCGGGCGACGTTTTTCCCTATTCCTGGTTTCGGAGATTTTAAGAGACTGTTGAAATACTGGAATGGGCCGCGCGTAGAGGCAGAAGGGCAGCTGGCCGCGTCGCTCGCTGTAGGGGCAGGCGTGTCGCCTGCAGAATCCAAATCGTCGCAGCCGATACGGCTGCCACTACAGTGAGCTTTGACGCGGCTACGGTTTCTACTTGCGTTCTGCCACCATCAAATTGGCTTCCTTATAGTTCCAGCGATAACCGAATCCGAAATCGAGCGGCGGCGGATTACTTTGCGCGAAGAGCTCTTGCAGTCTGGGTTGATAGTGTTGTTTGAAAAGTTCGATCGGCCTGAGATAACTGCCAAACAAGCGCAGATGCCACTTGTCTGGATTGAAGTAGGCCAGTGGAATGCCGGAGTCGTCCTGCACGATTCTGTTGCTATGTTCGAGAATGAAATTGCGGATGGTGGCGAAGCCGTCCTCGAACATTAGATACGATGAAGACTTGAGAAAACTCGAGCCGGTTCCAAATCGCTGGCAAAATTTCAAGAACGCCGGATTGGATTTGATTCCGCCATCGGAAATGTCGGTGGTGAAATAATACATCGTTTGTGAATCGCCCGATTGGTTGTCGGTATAGTTGATGCGCACCCCGGGAATGCTACCGCCCCTTTTCACCGGCGCGCTCTCCTGAAAGGCACCGTTGCCGTTGAGAGCACCGTACGCCACACTGGTGATCGATTTATCGGCGCGGGCGATGAAAGCGTAGAGAATCGGCAATACGCCACTGAGGGTCTGCTGCTGCAGATCGACTTTCATGTCTTTGGTGATGAAGTAGGTCGTCGCGAGCGAGGACTTCATTGCGTTCTCCAGGTTGCCGAGCGCGCCGGAGAGGTTTGCGACGCGCAGAGGATCCGGCAGCGGACCCATCGATTCCTTCCCGCAAAGGACGTACACCGAGGCACGCGGAAAAAATTGATCGACGTAGAGAAAATCGGGACCACTAAACATATAGAACGCGACCGAAATCGGTTGCGTTGTCTCTGGAAGATAAGTGCCCTGCCACGCGTGCAGCTTTTGAAGTTGGCGCAGGTTGAGGTTGGTGAACTCTTTCTCAAAAAATGCGGAATGTTCCTGCCATGCCGGATCGCGCATGAGCGGCGCAAGTGGCGAATTTGGCGATGCCGGCATTCCGGCGAGAAAGCGCGCGATATCGTTAGGGCCAGCGACCGCAGGAGGGGCAGTTGGTGGAATCTGCGGATTCTCTTGTGCGTAAACGCTAAGCGCGCTTGCCAGGATCGAAAATAGAACCGTCGCGACTGTTTTTCTGAAGGAGTTCTTATTCATTGCGATCGGCGCAGGCGTTTTCCCGCGAAAAAGTACAGGAGGAACCCGACGAGCATTGTCGCCAGTGCAGCCAGTGATTCCGTGGTGTTAGAGCGCAAAAGGTAAATCATCATCCAAATCGTAACTGCCGCGAAGACAAGCGGCGGCAGCGGATAAGCCCAGACCCGATAGGGGCGCGGCAAAGTGGGTTGAGTCGAGCGGAGCACGATTACTCCAACGACCGCAAGCAGCGAGCAGAGCAGCAGACTGAACTGAATGTAGACAAGAACGAGCTCGAAGCTTCGTGTCAGCAAAAGCAAATTTATGATCAGCAATTGCAGAACAATCGCATTCGTTGGAACACCATCACGATTCTTGCGGCCAAGCAAACGAAGCAGCCAATGATCCTCGCCCATCGACATGCTGACCCTCGGCCCGATCCACGTCATTGAGCTGATTGAGGAAATCAGGCCCAGGCAAATCACTGCGCCAACGATGCGGCCACCAGTCGGGCCGAAAATATGTTTGCCTGCGATCAACGCCACTTCGAGTTGGCTCTTCAGTTCTGCAATCGGCGTTGTGGCGAGGAAGATGGCATTGAGCAGCACGTAAATTACGATCACGATGCTCGTCCCGACCAAGAGTGATCGGGGAACATTCTTTTCCGGCCTCTTCACTTCGCCAGTGATGTAAGCTGCCGCGTTCCAGCCCGAGTAGGAATACATTACATAAACCAGCGCCACCGCGAAGGCACCGCTGAAGATCGAGGATGTATCGCCGGACACAGGCAGAAAACTGATCGGTTGCTTTGATTGAAAAAAGAACCCAGCAGCGATGAGCACACCGATCAGAAGCAACTTCACAAGCGTGGAAAGATTTTGAAACGCGCTGCCAACCTGCAGATTCCAAAGGTGAAAAACCGTTACGACCCAAACAACAAGAAACGACAGAACGACCGGCGAGCCCAGGTCGAAGACTCCGCCAAAATATTTCCCAAAGGCCATTGCGGCGAGTGCAGTGGGTGCGGCGAAACCAACTGTGGCGGAAACAAATCCAGCCATGAATCCGAGCGCCGGATGATAAATCTGTGACAAAAAATGATATTCGCCGCCAGAGCGCGGCAGCGCGGCACTCAGTTCTCCATAACAAAGCGCGCCGCAAAGCGCCGCGATTCCGCCAACGATCCAAAGCATGAGTAGGGCGAATCCGGATTGAATTTCTGCCACCTGGAAACCGAGGCTCGTGAAGATGCCGGTGCCAATGATGTTCGCAATGACAATGGAAGATGCCGTGACGAAGCCGATCGTCCGCCGCGGTCGTGACTCTTTCAGAGAACGAACTTCGGCGACGTTCGTCATGGCTGGATCGACAATTGCATTCGAGTGCATGATTAGCGAATGGACCCGCGACGGTTGATCTTCTGTGCAGGGCGGTTCGTGGCTGGGTTAAAATGATTGGCCAGTCATATCTCCAATTTTGATGAGTTGTCAGAAGCGATTCCTGGCATCACGTTGAAAGCGGCATGAATCCACATCCCAAGCTCTCCATCGAAACGGCCACCCAACTCGCGGTCTTTCTTGCAAATCGTCCCGGCGCGCTCGCGCGCGTGTGTGAAGCGCTTGCTAAAGCCGAAATTAACATCAATGCGCTTGCTACTTCCGACACAGTCGATCACACGGTGGTGCGCATGGTGGTGAGCGATCCGACAAAAGCGCTCATGCTTTTGGGCGAAGCTGGCGTGCTCGCGGTGGAGACCGAGGTGCTCATGATCGAAACCGCGAACGAGCCCGGCGTGCTAGCTAAAATCGCCGAGCGCCTCGCGGAGGCGGAGGTTAATATCGAATACGCTTATCTGGCGGGCGACCGGGGATCTGGGAAGGGACTGATCGTGCTGCGGCCATCCGATGTCGAAAAAGCGCAGACTGCGCTGCGCGATCTGTAGCAGGCCGTGGCGCTAATAGACGCCTGGGATCAATCGCTTCGTGCGCCCTACATAGGTGCGATAATCTTCGCCGAGCGCTTTTGTGAGCGCGCGTTCCTCAATGCGAATACGCCAGAGAAAAGCGCCGATGATCGGCACCGTCAGAAATAAGATCGACAACCAGTTGCCGAAACAAAATCCCAATCCGACGAAGGCAAGAAGCGCACCGGTGTATGAGGGATGTCGAATGTAACGGTACGGACCGGAATCGATCAGCTTGTGTTCATTTGAGATCGATACATCAACTGTAAAATAGCGACCGAGATAACCAATTGAGTACCAACGCAAAGCAAGCCCGCCCAGAAACAAGATGAAGCCGAAAAGGTAAAATCCGCGTGGATAAGGAACGGTCACGCTAGGGAAAAGCCAGATCATTTGGATTCCGAGCCAAAGGCTCACTGCGATGACCGTCCAGAGAAGAATGAGGGAGCGACGGTCGTGGGAGACAGCCTGCGCTCGCGACCGCCTGGTGACGGCGAGGTAAAGCTCCGAGAGACCGTAGATCGCGCCCAGCAACAATGGATTAGGTAACCGCATCATGAATCATTTGTGAAGGATGTCTCCCATCTGCAAGATTCTGCGGCTCGGGCTATACATCGACAAGTGGAAAGCGCGCAGTTTCGATGGACTTATTGGCGGATTTCGATTGTCGTACCGTCCGGCGTCACCCGCCAAAGTTCTTCGATCTCTTCGTCGGTAAGAGCGATGCAACCGACGGTCCAATCCTTCCACCGATGGAATGCGCCGATCCAGCCAAATCCATTTCGAGTCCCGTGGATCATGATGTCAAAACCGGCGGAGACCCCTCGCTCTGCAGCGCGTGCGTTATCATTGGCCGACGGATAGGAAATGTGCAGCGCCAGATGAAAGCTGCTTTGCGCATTCCGGCCATCGATCTTGTAGATACCTTCCGGCGTTTTCATGTCGCCCTCCTCTTGCTTTGAGCCAGCCGGGTTCCGGCCTAATGCTACTCGATACGTCTTGATCTGCTTGTCGTCGCGAAAGATCGACAATCTTCTCGCTGTTTTTTCGACGACGATCCGATCGATTGTCGTTCCGGCGGACAACGGATGCCAATTGTGGTGGGCGTAGAGATAAATGGCCAGCGCACAGACGGCGATAAATAGCAGGATGATTTTTCGAACCACAACGGTGATCTCTGATGACCTGGCCACAGAAGCAACCTCAAGGACTTAGGGCTCGGAAGCCGCCGTTTCCTGTTCTGCTTGCGCGACTTCACGTTCTTGATTGCCAACGCACGCTCCATGCCGCATAGATGCGCGGCGCGTTTATGACTTCGGTAAAGACCTGGCTCGGTTATCCATATCCGCTGGGCGCGACATGGTTGGGTAACGGCGTGAACTTTGCGCTCTTTTCCGAAACGGCCACGTCGGTCGAACTTTGCTTATTCGACAATATTGACGCCACTGAAGAAAACATTCGCATTCCGGTCACCGAACACACTGATCAGGTGTGGCACCTGTTTCTGCCCGACCTGCGGCCAGGACAACTGTACGGTTTTCGTGTTTCCGGCCCTTACGATCCGGAGCGCGGGTTGCGATTTAACAGTTCGAAACTCCTTCTCGATCCGTACGCGAAAGCGATCGCTGGGGAAGTGACTTGGGCCGATGAGATGTTCGGTTACGTCATCGGAGGCGAAAACGAAGATTTGACGCAAGATTTCCGCGACGACGCGTGGGGAGTGCCCAAGTCGGTCGTAATCGATAACGCTTTCGACTGGCACGACGACAAAAGGCTCCGCATCCCACTGCACCGCTCTGTGATTTACGAGGCGCACGTGAAAGGCTTCAGCAAACTTTGGAATGATGTGCCTGAGCAATTGCGAGGTACATATGCGGCCTTAGGGAGCCCGGCGGCCATCGATTATTTCAAAAAGCTTTGCGTGACTGCCGTCGAGCTATTGCCCGTGCACGCGCACATTGACGATAAAGTTTTGGTCGATCGCGGTCTGACGAATTATTGGGGGTACAACACAATCGGATTTTTTGCGCCGCACGCACAGTACTCGAGCAGCGGACAATTCGGCGAACAAGTCGTCGAGTTCAAATCGATGGTACGCAATCTCCACGCGGCTGGTATCGAAGTGATCCTCGATGTAGTTTACAATCATACTGCCGAGGGAAATCATCTTGGCCCCACGCTGTGCTTCCGCGGGATCGACAATCTCGCTTACTATCGGTTGCAGCCGGATAATCCGCGTTTCTACCTCGATTTCACCGGCACTGGTAACACGTTTAACCTGTTGCATTCTCGCGCGCTTCAACTGGTGATGGACAGCTTGCGCTACTGGGTCCTCGAAATGCGCGTCGATGGATTCCGGTTTGATCTGGCTTCCACCCTGGCGCGCGATCATGAGGGCGTGAACAAGCTGCATGCCTTCTTCGAAATCATTCATCAGGACCCAGTTCTCTCGCAGGTGAAGCTAATCGCGGAGCCGTGGGATGTAGGCGAAGGCGGCTATCAAGTTGGAAACTTTCCCGTGCTGTGGGCGGAATGGAACGGCAAATATCGCGACACGATGCGGAG
>QHNJ01000106.1 GCA_003218395.1 Verrucomicrobiota bacterium | reverse complement strand
GGCAAAATCTCTTTTAAGATGACGGCATCCTCCAGAGGTACTTGCCCCGAGGTTCCAGAGGGAGAGGAAAACCTCACGGCACGTGGTGCGCCAAATGCGGTGACGATGGCGGCCTGCAATGCCGTCATATAGTTACTCTCGATCCAGAACTGATAGATGTTATTTGGGACACGAAGAGTGAGCGATTTATCACTGGCTTCGACTAACTCGGTGGCAGAAAACCAACGTTTGAAACTATCCGGGCTGACCTGTGGCTTGAGCGCAGCGGATAATCGCTGCCACAGCTGCGCACATTTCTTGTCCATAGCAACTTGTTAACAGTGTTACACAATCGCCACAGAGGCTGATAACGGGAAAAAACGCCCTGCGAACCCGAGGAGATATTGGACTGATCCCCGGCACAATTTCCCAAGGGAATGCTGGGGGAAAAAGCCCAAAATGCGTAAATACGAGGGGAAATTGAACTTCGCACAGTTTAATGGCGAACGAGTTGCGGCGAGATAGCCACGCGCATGAGCTCGTTTGTTTTTGGGGGGCGGGGTGTCGTTCATTCTCGCTGCTAAAAGTTTCTCGGAAATGTTCACAACTTATTCACATCGGCTCCCTTTCTGCCCTGCCAGCGGGCTTGAGATTAGAAATCGCGGCTAAAATCGACAAGAAAAAACTGAAATTTATTTTTCGTTGAACCAAAAAAATTTCTTGACTGAAAAAGAGAAACGCGCCTGTCCCTAGGGACAGCAAGATTTGTCCTCTTTACGTGCAGTCGGCTCCCGCTATTTTTGCCGGCTCATTCACCGCTCAGCTTGCCGATCTATTTGCTCGCATTCCTGAGCGCCCATTCTCGAGTTGACCGAATTGGCTCGTGGGCGCAATTTTGCCGCCGCCAGAGTGCTGTAGGCATGCTCTGCGAATCGCAAATGCAGGCAACGCAAACGAAAATGACGAACTGGACAGCGAACGGCATCGTCAATTTCAACCGGTGCCGGGCAATCCGGCAAATTCTTCCGACCAGCTTGATCGCCTTCTTTCTCACTGTGTCCTATGCATATGCGGTCGACGAGCTCTTGCCGCCGTTCGGCTTTCGTTGGAACGACTCTATGGCGCGCGTGGAAGCGGTGTTGCACGGCGCGAAAGCCAAAATTGTGTCGCGTGAAAAAAAAGACAACCGGGAGATCTGGACAGTGGAAGGGCTCGTTCACCCCGGATTGAGGCGCACCCTCTTTAGTTTTAAGCAGAGGGTGCTGGTTGCAGTGGAGCTACAATATGAATATCCCGACTGGTCGATCGAACGTTACAACCAGCGGATGGGAGAGATTCGTAAATACTTCGACGAGAAGTACGGAACAGGAAAACTAGTCTCGCGTTCTCGCGATACCGATACGGACGTCATCCAGACGCTAGTTGGCTATCAATGGATGGTCGGCGCGACGATGCTTGAGCTTTTTTACTTCTCGGCCCAACACGACGCGCTCCTTTACCGCACGATTTCGGTTGATTACAAAGCGCTCTAGCCGCCACGCCATGGCTATGAGCATCACCCCGCGCATTTCACCGTAGCCGCCTCGCGGTGTCGAAGTGCTCTCACCAGCAGGGCGACACAGTGCCCCTGACTACGACTACCGCGCGTTTGCGCCGGTAGGCGCAGCGCTGAGAAACCATTCCACCCCACGGCGTCGCCCACCCGCCTTCGCAAAGGCTATGGCGTGGCAGGGCAGGTCGACGGCTACAACGTCGTCTCGATGGCGAGCGACCGTCGGTCTTCCGCACGAACGCGCTGGCCGCGTCTCGTTTGCTTCTGCATTCGTTTTAACCGGCTCAATAAAGCTGCCTTCGCAGCCGAATTCATGCGATCAATAAAGAGAATTCCGTTAAGATGATCGACTTCGTGTTGAATCGCGCGCGCGAGCAAGCCGCTCGCTTCGATTTCGATTCTGCCGGCTTCCAAAGTTTGTGCGCGCGCGAGTATTGATTTTGCTCGCTCGATTTCGCCGGTAATTTCCGGGAAGCTCAAACAACCTTCCGTTCCAGCTTCGGTTGCGCCGCCCATTTCGATCTCCGGATTAATCAAGACGAGCGGCATCGACGTCGCCGGATCGGCATCTTTCCCGTTCAGCTTCAGCGTGCTTGGCCGATCTTCGACTTGCGAAACGTCGAGCACGGTGAGCTGCAAAGCTTCACCGATTTGCTGTGCCGCCAGGCCGACGCCATAGGCAGCATGCATGGTCTCGATCATGTTGGCGATCAGATCCCGAATGTGATCGTTGATCTTCTCGATCCGTTTGCCTTTCGCCCGTAGGATCGGGTCGCCGTACTGGAGGATCGGCAATATCATTTCTCTTCGCGAGTAAACGCCGGCAAATTTCTCACGCCCGCCAGCTTCAACGCATCCATGACTTTGATGATCGTGCCGAAGGAGGCTTTTTTATCCGCCTGCAGTGCGAGCGTGGACTTGCGGGCCTCGGGCAAGTCGCGGACCGCGCCCTCCAGTTGGTCCGCGCCCATGGCTCGTCCATCCAGTTTGATTTCATCATCTTGATCGATACTTACGATCGCGTGTTCCAATTCAGCGGGCAGCTTCTTCGCAGTCTTGGATTCCGGCAGATTAATTTGCACCTCTGGCTGATCTTTCTTAAACGTCGTTGAGACGACAAAAAAGATCAGCAGGATGATCAGAATATCGACGAGCGAAACGATGATAATGAGGGGCGCTCGCCGTTTTCGCACCGCGAAGTTCATGGTCTGAAATCCGCTGCGCGTTTTACGCGACCGGCGTCGGAATCGGTATGTGCGCGGCGGACGGCGCTTTTGCTGGCTCGAATTCGCGCGAGGATCGCCCGTAATAGCATTTGTTGATTAACTCGACGACTAACGTTTCCATCTCCACCGACATCACTTCTACTTTTCTCGAAAAATAGCTGAACCCGATCAGCGTCGGCACGGCGATCGAAAGCCCGAAAACGGTTGCATTCAGCGCTTCGGCGATGCCGAGCGCGATCTGACGGGTATCCGATGCGCCCGAGCTCAATCCTAGATGGGAAAAAACATGCACCAGTCCCGAAACCGCGCCGATCAAACCGAGCAGCGGTGCAATGCCTACGATGACTTCGAGAACGATGAGACCTTTTTCAAGGCGCACCATCTCGTGACGCGCACGCGTTTGAACCACTTCCACGTTTTCCGAACGCGGCCCGCGCAAATATTGCAGCGCGACACGCGTGATCCGCGCCAGCGACGACGGATCAACATGCACAATCCGCGCCAGCCGCTCCACGCTCCCTCCGGGAACGAGGCGTTCGATCTCGTTCTCGATCATCCGTGGCATCACGTTTTTCTCTCGCAAGGCGACGCCGCGCAAAATCATCGTCGTCACGGACACAATCGAGCATGCGAGCAGCGGCCACATGAACAGCCCGCCCCTCGTGAAAAACCCGACGACCTTATCTACGACTCCCGGCGTTTCGGCAATTATCCAGGCGGCAATCATAAATTTGGATAAATAGTGAAACTGAATGCCTCGAACTCCAGGCCCTCTGGCGGCAGAGTGTTCGCGATTTCCTCAGGAATCGGCGGAAGTTGGGCTTCCAGGACCGATTGCAAGCAAACGTTGGCGAAAGCCTCGTTCGAGCTGTTCTCGGTGACCTTGAGATTCTTCACCGCTCCGTTCCGGTCGACGTAAAATCGAAGCCGCAAGGTGCCAATGTTAATCAAGTCACGCTTCTGATCCACATAAGTATACCAGCGCGATCCGACTGAATCCGTCACTATCTTTTGGTAGCGTCCCAAGGGTGTCCCTAGCGCGTTGACCGAACTAATCCCGCGATTTGTGATCCTTCCCGAGACGCGCGTTCGATCTTTCAAAGCGCGATATGCGGATCGCATCGATGCCGGTGCAGTGGAAGGCTCCTCCGCCGGAGTGGGCCTTGCAGTTAACAATGCAAATTGCTCAGCTGCGGTGAGCGGAGCCGGTTGCGGGGCTGCCGACGGCGTCGGATTTTCTTGCGGCATCACACTTGGCTGCGGTTGCGCCCCGTCCATTTGAAGCGAGTGCGGATGTGTTTCTAGATCCACAAACGGCCGATCCTTGCCCGTTTGCGACGGCAATGGCGCTTCGCCAGTGGCGGGAAGCTCGCTCGCCGCGATGGAATTGGCGTTCGATTCAAATGTTTTCTCCTTCGGTGGCTGCGCAGCTGCTTTCGATTCGTCTGTCTCCATAAAGGCGGAGTTCTTGGGAACCAACGGCGCCTGCGGAAGATCAACAAAGGTCAGTTGAACCGGCTGCTCCTCGATTGGAGCTGCCGGGGAGAAAACTCCGCCCCACACAGCAAGCAGGTAAGCGACCACTAAGTGAATGAAAATTGCCGCAAGCAGCGCCCACAATACCTTTCGCGCATCGTGTTCGTGATCGAGCATTCCGCCGCCCGGTTGAGCGAACATGATATTAGCCGTCGTCATGAAAGCGGTCTATTAACAAATGTAGCAGAGATTCGGGCTCAGAGTTTCCTCAGCTTAGAACCTGGACATTATCTCACCCGACAAGCGCTGACAAATTGCGCCGGGCCTTCGGTGGGTTCGATGAATGACCCCTCGTCTTCTGATTGCGCAATGGACAGGCGCGATTGACCCATTCGACTGCGCTAAGGGGCAGGCTCTCAATTCCCGCTTCCCCGAAGCCAGGGCCTTCCGTTGTCATTCCGAACCCGGAAAGCTTTTTCGTTCAAGAGTCTCTGGCTGCTCCTGACTCCATGAGGCCATTCGCGCATCTCTCCTCTTCTCATTCCGGGCCCCGAACTTCGAAAGGCCCGCAGTGACCGGGCGAGCAGGCGCTTTCGGAGTCGAGGAATCTCTTCCTGTTCCTGGACTTCCGTGAAGCCACTCGCGTATCTCTTCCCTTGTCATTCCGAGCGGAGCGATGCGCAGGCGAGGAATCTCTCGCTGCTGCCGACTTCCGTAAAGCTGTCCGCGCATGATGAAACAAGTATTGCTGCGCGTAGCCGCCGTGTTCGCCAAAATAGGTTTCGGAAAATTCGCGGAGCTGCAGAGTCGTGACCTTTTTCTTCCGCGGAAAATATTGTTGTTTCAAAGTCCTCTCGATCCAGACGTCGATTGGAAAAGCGCGCAGGCGTTCGTAAGCAAAGAGCATTACACAGTTAGCAATCTTCGCGCCCACGCCGGGCAACGCGCACAGTTTTTCTCTGAGATCGGCATCGGGGAGAGCCGACCATGCTTCCAGGTTCGCCTTGCCTGAGCTGACGAGTCGCGCAGTCATTAGGAGGTTCCTGGCGCGATAGCCTAGTGCGCATTTGCGCAAATCATCCTCTGAAGCTCGGGCAATTCGCTGCGCCCGCGGAAACGTGTAAACCACCTGGTCACCGACCCGTCGTTGATCGCCAAAGCGGCGCCGAAGCGCTAGCGAAATCTGACGAATGTGCGCCACCTGTTTCATCGACGAACAGATGAACGTGGCCAGACATTCCCATTTCGGCTGACGAATGATTCGCAAGCCACGACAAAATTTTCGCGATGTGTTCATGACCGCATCCCCCGGGAACGACGCACAGATTTCTGCAAGTGGATGATCAAGCGCGAAGTATCGCGCGACGATTTCGGGAAGCGGTCGCCGCGGCGACCTGGCTGGCGCCCCACCATCACGAACTTTTAGAACATTTCCATTCTGCTCGATGTAAACGGCGAAATCGCCGATCGTCCCTGCAAATCCTTTGCCGGTCTTTTGCCAATGAAAGACCTGGCCGGAGTCGAGGCTCATCGCCAGATCGAAGCTCGGGGCGGGAATTTCGATCACGCTCGTGAATGTAATGACGAATGACAAATGTCTAATGACGAAAGAATGACGAAGCACGAATGAAGGAATGGTTTGCCTCGGTCTCCAAGGCAGTTTCGGGTTTTGTTATTCGGATTTGTTTCGTCATTCGCCATTCGGATTTCGTCATTTTCCCGCATTCGACATTCGGCATTCGTCATCGATAAATAGCATCGACATGGACAGCCGACTTGCGGTCGATAGCACGGTTTTGCTTCTCTATTTCGTCCTTATCATCTCCATCGGCCTCTACATGGGCCGCAAGGAGGAAAATCTCAAGGACTTCGCGCTCGGCGGGCGTCGCATTCCATGGTGGGCGGTGCTCGCTTCATTGGTGGCGGCTGAAACAAGTGCCGGCACATTTTTCGGAACGCCCGGGGAAGGCTTCAGTCACCGCGATTACACCTACCTGCAACTCGCCTTCGGCACGATCATCGGACGCGTTCTCGTGAGCTATATTTTCATCAAACCGTATTACGACTACAAAGTTTTCTCGATCTACGAGTACCTGACCGCGCGCTTTGGGATTGCGAGTAAGAATGCGGCTTCCGCTGTTTTCATGATCACCCGTCTGCTCGCTTCCGGAGCGCGGTTATATGTGGCAGCCATCGCACTCGCTCTTGCCTACGAAATGATCAGCGGCACTCGACCTAACCAAACTCAAACTCTGTGGATTTATCTCGGTGCCACGATTGCCATCGTCATTCTCACGGCGATTTACACCACGTTCGGTGGTATCAAGGCCGTCATCTGGACCGATTTGATTCAAGCCTCGATCATGATTGGGAGCGCGTTAATTGCGCTTGCTTTGCTTTACTTCGCAATTCCAGGCGGCTGGCACGAGATCGTGCAACGCCACGGCGCATTTCAAGTCTCGGATCTCATCACAACCGGTCTCGATCCGGCCAAACATGGCTGGGACCAGGTGAAGAGCATGTTCGAGACGGAGTACACAATCTTTGCCGGGTTGATTGGGGCAGCGTTCATCACGATGGGAACACACGGCACGGATCAGGACATGGTGCAGCGAATGTTGACTGCGCCCGACATACGCCGGAGCCGTCGCTCTCTTATTTGCTCCGCGCTCGCCGACATCCCGATCGCGCTTACGTTTCTCAGCATCGGACTACTGCTCTGGGTTTACTATCAAGCCCACCCCGATCCGACGCTGTCCAAGACTCCGAACGAAACATTCTGCCACTTCATTCTCTATCAAATGCCAGTTGGACTTCGCGGATTGCTCCTCGCCGGGATCTTCGCCACCGCCATGGGATCGCTCAGCACCGCGTTGAACGCGCTCGCGACGAGTTTCACGCGCGATTGGTACGGGCCTTACCTCAACCCCGAAGCCACGGACGCACAAAGCTTGAGCGCCGTGCGTTGGGCCACTGTGTGGTTTTCTGTCCTGATGATCATCGTTGCATCGACGACGGCCTATCTTGTCATCGTGCATCCCAATGTCCGAATCATCCCGATCGTGCTCGGGATTTTCGGCTACACCTACGGCTCACTTCTCGGTGTGTTTTTCGCGGGAATGCTAACCAGGACGCGCGGGAACGATCGCGGCAACATCATTGCCATGATCGTGGGCTTTACCGTCGTCGCCATCCTGAGCGGATTGCCTAACAACATCGCGGGGATTTTCGGAACAACCGCTTTTCCGCAGCCGACCTGGCTTCCGGTGATGGCATTTCCGTGGTGGATTTGTTTCGGAACAATCGTCACGTTTTTTGTGGCGATTTTGTTCCGGACTGGCCGTGAGGATCGCCCAAGTGTGGCCTAGCACGATATTGAAACGGGTATTGACCGCGCGGGTATCACTGAAATACTTGAGTTGTTAACGGCAGTCTGTAATCAACCTTCAACTACGCAATTCTATGCCTCACGTCGTGACCGATAAATGCACCGGATGCAAGTTCACCGACTGTGTGGAGGTGTGTCCCGTCGCCTGCTTCTACGAAATGGACAACCAGGTGGTCATTCACCCGGAGGATTGCATTGATTGCATGGCCTGTGTGGACGTGTGTCCGGTGCACGCCATCTACGC
>QHNJ01000259.1 GCA_003218395.1 Verrucomicrobiota bacterium | reverse complement strand
AAGACGAACAGGTCATCATTTTTCGGGTTCTCCCGCATGCACTGGCGGCGGATGTTTTTGAATATTTGGACATCGACGCGCAACAGAAGCTGCTGCGTGCCATGGCTCACGAGCAGGTAGTGGGGATCTTAAACGAGATGGCGCCGGACGATCGCACGGCGCTGCTGGAAGAATTACCGAGCGCAGCCGCCCGACAGTTGATTCAATTGCTTACGCCGGAGGAGCGCCGCGTGGCCACCGCGCTGCTTGGTTACCCGGAAGACAGCGTTGGCCGGTTGATGACGCCGGATTTCATCGCTGTGCGCGAGGATTGGACTGTCCAGCAAGTGCTCGATTTTATCCGCGAACACGGCCAGGACAGCGAGACGCTCAACGTCATTTACGTGGTGGATGACCGCGGCAAACTGATCGACGACATCCGGATGCGCGAGTTTTTGCTGCGGCCGCTCACGGCGAAGGTAAGCGAGATTCGCGACCAAACCTTCGTCGCGCTGAATGTGAATGATTCGCAACAGGACGCGCTCAACGTGTTTCGGAAGTACGATCGCACGGCGCTGCCGGTGATCGATTCAAGCGGCGTGCTTGTTGGCATCGTGACTGTGGACGACATGCTCGACGTCGCGGAACAGGAAGCGACCGAGGACATCCAGAAACTCGGCGGCATGGAAGCGTTGGACGAGCCGTACACAACCATTCCGTTTCTCCGGATGGTAAAGAAACGTGCAACCTGGCTGATCATCCTGTTTCTCGGCGAAATGCTGACCGCCACCGCGATGCAGGGTTACAATAGTGAAATCGAAAGGGCGGCGATCCTCGCGATGTTTTTGCCGTTGATCATTTCCAGCGGTGGCAACTCTGGGTCGCAAGCCACCACGCTCGTGATCCGCGCGATGGCTCTCGGCGAATTGCGTTTGAGGGACTGGTTTCGCGTTGTGCGAAAGGAATTACTCTCGGGATTTTCCCTCGGCCTGATTCTTGGAACCATCGGTTTCTTCCGCATCACGCTGTGGCAGTATTTGCACATTTTTGACTATGGTAAGTATCATTGGCTGGTCGCCCTCACGGTCGGTGCGGCGCTTGTGGGAGTGGTGCTGTGGGGAACTTTGAGCGGAGCGATGCTTCCATTCTTGCTGCGTCGTTGCGGGCTCGATCCAGCAGCGTCATCCGCGCCGTTCGTCGCCACATTGGTCGATGTGACGGGATTGGTAATTTATTTCAACGTGGCGCTGTTCATCCTTCGCGGCACGCTGTTGTAGGGTCAAAGCCCGCCACGGGCCGAGTTCATCCGACTTGCGGACTTTCGGGTTAGCGCATAGCACAAGCTCTGGAATTGCCGAGGTCAACGAACTGATCGAAGGGACTTTAAGCTGGCGAACCCGAAAATTTTCAGGCGACCTCGCCACGCTGATTAATCAATTGATGAAAGATAGAGATCTGCGGGAAAGATTCGACAAGGCCGGTCGCAAACGCGCCGAAGAAATGTTTAGTTGGAACAAAATCGCGGAGAAAACGACAGCGCTTTACCACGCTTCGCTAGCGCAACAAGCGGTGAAACTTACCAGGAATAAATCGCTTTGCCGTTTGCGACTGAGACCCGTCTGCCTAACGCAATGCAAAGCGCCGCTGCATTGGGATCGGGGAATAAGTGGACGCGAAAATAAAATGCGGCCGGGCTTTTCTTTAGATCATCCGGCAACGCGCCGTTGCGCAATCCTTCCGATGGAAACGCCACCTGGCCAAAAGGCATTGCGCCCTTGGACGTATCCTCGGCAATGTAACGTAGCGCGCCGTTGGGCAAATGGCTTTTCCCGTCGCCAAGAAGACTGCCGATCTCGATGCGCACAATCTTGCCGTTGAGATCGAGTTTCTGCTGTTCGATTTGTTGAAAAGTATAAATCTTGTCGCTTACCGGTGGCGGCAGTGAATCATTTCCCGCCGCCAAGCCGAACTGACAGAAGGCAAAACTGACCAGAGCACCAAGGTAAATTCTTTTCACGGCAGTGCGGCGATTAGATCATCCCGCTCGCGACCAAGTCAACATTGCCGATGAACCACACTTTCGAGGCGCCGGATCAGTGCTGTCTCGCGCTCGGACTGGCCGAAATCGATGGTGCCACCGAACTTTGAGGCGAAGAAGTAGGCGGTGGAGTCACAACATTCACATCCATTTTGACAGCAACCAGGTAACCGTAACGAGCATCCAACTGGACCTTGGTGCCACCTTGGGAATAGATCGGGCCAGAGAATTTATAAAGCACGGCGTCGTCCGGGTCCGCGTTTTT
>QHNJ01000258.1 GCA_003218395.1 Verrucomicrobiota bacterium | reverse complement strand
ATGCCGAGGGGCGCCAGCGCATCCATGAAGGCGTTGGCGACCGCGGATGGCGCCCCATTGGTGCCGGCCTCGCCCACGCCCTTCACGCCCAGCGGGTTAAAAGGATTTGGCGTTACCGTCTCGCCCAGGATAAGCGGCGGCATGTCGGCGGCGCGCATAACCGCGTAGTTCATCAACGTGCCGGTGAGCACTTCGCCGTTTTCGCCGAAGAGCATCTGCTCGCGGAGAGCTTCACCGAGCCCCTGCGCAACGCCGCCGTGAACCTGCCCCTCGACGATCATCGGATTGATGATCACGCCGCAGTCGTCCACTAACACGAGTTTTTCGATAGTGGGCTTGCCGGTTTCCCGATCGATTCTCACGAGCGCCGCGTGGGCGCCAAAAGCCCACGCTTCGCGTCTGGGATCGAAGAAGGCCGTCTCCTGCAGGCCCGGTTCCATGCCGGCGGGAAGTCGCCCGCCGTGGGCGGCGGCCGCAATCTGGCGCCAGGTAACTTTCTTTTCGGGAACGCCCGTGACGGCAAATCCGCCGTCCGCCTGGACCATGTCCTCGGGCGCCGCTTCCACCAAATGCGCCGCGATGCGGCGCGCCTTTTCGATCACGCGCTCCGCCGCTTTGGCCATCGCCCCGCCGCCCATCACCATGCTGCGGCTGCCAAAGGTTCCGACGCCCTGCTGGATCGCCACCGTGTCGCCGTGCCGGATCGCCACGTGGTCCATGGAAACCCGCATCTTGTCGGCGATGACCTGGGCGAACGAAGTTTCATGCCCTTGGCCATGAGAGCTGGAACCCGTCAGCACCGTGATTTCACCGGTGCGCTCCACTCGAACCGTGCCGCTTTCAAATCCCGCGCCGCCGCTCGGCTCGACGAATGTCGACACTCCCACTCCTACCAATTCCCCGCGCTTGCGCGCCTCGTCCCGATAGCGAATGATCTGCTGGTAATCGGATATTCGCAGCGCCTCGTCGAGAGATTTTTCGTAGTCGCCGGAGTCGTATTCGACGCCGACACCGGATCGGTACGGAAACTGCTCGGGACGGATGAAGTTTTTGCGCCGGATTTCCAGACGATCGATGCCCAACTCCTTCGCCGCCTTGTCAATCAAGCGCTCGATGTTCAACACGGACTCCGGCCTGCCGGCGCCGCGGTAGGGTCCGGTGGGCACAGTGTTCGTAAACACTGCTACAACTTCGACGTGAACGTTCTGGATCTGATAGGAGCCCGGCGCCATGGCCATCATCCGCTGCGGCGGTCCCGCCGTGCTGGAATACAGATATGCGCCGAGGTTTGCCACTACGCGCACCTTCAAGCCGAGCATGGTGCCGTCGCGTTTGAGCGCCAGCTCGGACGTCATGGCCTGATCGCGGCCTTGAATCGTGGTGACGAAATCTTCGCTGCGCGTCGCGATCCACTTTATCGGCCGGCCCAGCTTGAGCGCCAAATGACAGGCGAGCACATACTCGCGGTAAAGCGGACCCTTGCTGCCGAAACCGCCGCCCACATCGGGCGCGATGACGCGAATTTTGTGCTCCGGAAACCCGAGCCCGGTCGCCAGATCACCGCGCACCCGGTGCGGCGCCTGGGTAGAAAGCCACACCGTGAGTCCTTGTCCCATCGGCTCGGGGCTCGCGACGATGCCTCTCGGCTCGATGGCCAGCGCGACCTGACGCGGGCTGGCGATATGCATGCGGCAGATATGCTCGGCCTGCGCAAACGCCTTCTCCACGTCGCCGCCTTTTTTCGTCGCGATGTAACAGATGTTGCTGTCCAGTTCCTCGCGCGCCAGCGGCGCGCCGGGCT
>QHNJ01000269.1 GCA_003218395.1 Verrucomicrobiota bacterium | reverse complement strand
ACAAAACTCTTTCTGACCACGAAGTTCGCGAAGGACACGAAGGGGTCCGGATATTTTTTGATCGTAAATTTCGTGCTCTTCGTGTGCTTCGGGGTCAAATAAGTGTCTCTCTTTTGGTTGCGGCTTTGCTGTGCTAGGTCAATACGAAGTTCCGCAAGCTCGTTGCTGGCAAACCATCGACGAGACGCAGAGTGGATTGGACGTTGGTCAGTAACTAATGGCGACATAAATCATTATTACGGCGAGCAATAGGAACTCATTCATAAAAAGCCTTTCTTAGGTATCCTTTCGTTTCATTGATACGACGAATGAGCACGTGCTTTCAGGACGCTTTCCTTGACTTTTTTGGCCGCCGTTGAGCATTCATTTAATACGTTATTATTACGACTGGAATCTGTCTTGCGGATTGGTCTGTTGGTTCTCGACTTCAGACTGACTTGTTGACAGTGGAGTATGGATGGGACGAGCGGTCTCCCGGCATACTTCAGAGAACCCGTGGGGCGATTAAGGGTCCTCGGCATTCTACGGTCCCGTAGATTGATAGTTGGGTCGCCGAACTAGGAGGAGTTGAATGTGTTCGATCATAACTCATCCGGCAGTACCGCTTGCACTATCTGGCTTCCTGCCACAGGAGAACGTGTCACCAGCTTTGCTTTTAGCAGGTGCGGTTTGCTCAATCATTCCTGACCTGGATGTGGTCGGATTTAGATTCGGGATCAGCTATGGCGATATCCTAGGGCATTGCGGTTTTACCCACTCATTACTGTTTGCTGTTATTCTAGCCGCATTGCTAATGTTTACTCTGTTCCGGAACAGGGCAGGCAAGACTTGGGTAATCCTCCTATTCTTGTTCTTGTCAACTTTATCGCACCCGCTGCTGGATATGCTTACAAACGGAGGGTTAGGCGTTGCCCTGTTCGCCCCGTTCATTGATGAGAGGTATTTCTTCCCCTGGAGGCCCATAGAGGTATCCCCGCTAACCGTGGGCAAATTCTTCTCTGACTGGGGCGGACGAGTGATAATCAGTGAACTCAAGTGGGTGTGGCTACCATCGGCCGTAGCTTTTACTATAGGTCCGGTGATTCGCAGGTACCGATAAGGCGGCGCAACAAGGCGCTCGACCAGAAACGTCGCTACGATTGCCGCAAGAAGTAAAGCAAAACCGTCACCAGACAATATCG
>QHNJ01000249.1 GCA_003218395.1 Verrucomicrobiota bacterium | reverse complement strand
GTCGAAAACGATCTTACTGTCGGCATCTTTCAAGTGCTCTTTCGTGGATGCCATGTAGGGATCCCACATGTCCATCGCTATGGCTTGAATCCCAGCCCGTTGATCTTCCGTCAATGTCGGCCAGAAACCGTCCAGGCTGGACTGTTTCCGGTCTTCCGCCACGTACAACACGCGGCTTCGCTCCAGATCGTTGACCAACGTCAGATAACGATGGCCTTTGCGGAAGGCCTTCTCGTCGATTCCGATGTGTTTTACCACTTCGGCTTTCCGTTTCTTCAATCCCCGCTCGACCGCGCGTTCCATGATGCCGTGGATCTGGTCCCAGCTGAGATGAAGTTGTTCACCCACCGCCTTCTGACTGGCGACCTTTAACCAATCGATCGCCAACCGTTCAAACAATGCCGTAAATCGGCTGCCCGGCTCTGACCATGGCAGCCTGACGGTCTTGATCCCGTGCTCGGAACAATTCGTCCGCGGCGGAGACGCATGCAGGATCGTCTGATACTGGCAAGTATCCAGATGCCGCCACTGACGCTCCGGTTGATGATCGTAGAGCCCACATTGTTGCCCGCACTCGGGACACGGCCACAATTGATCGTGATGATCCAGGTACACCCGGACCGCCCCTTTTCCTTTGTCCAACTGTAATTCCACTCGCTCGACGTACCACGGAGAGCGTATTCCCAAAATCTGTTCGTAAAGTTGGCGATCCTGCATTCCCGAAAGTCCCCACTTCCTATTTCAACTTTCGGTTAGTTTAGATCGCCGCCGGCGCTGTGTGTAGCTGTGGAAAAGTTGTTTTGTACTTTTCCAAGCACCGGTGGGAAAAGCAGCGAAGCGTTTTGCTTTTTCCTCCGGTGCGGCAGCTTCCACAGCGCGGTTCCCCGTTCAAACGAGAATGCGCACTAGCCAGATCAGGCTTTATCTTTCAGGTTGCGAGACCTTTTGAAAGGAGCCCAATGTCCAGTGCGCATGGAAACGTTTATCAGAAAACAACTGCGAATGAAATCCCACTATGTGAGTCGAATTGAGGAGACTGATAGCACCCTTATCGCTTACGTGGAACGAATTGGCCGACGACGGCTCAGCTGTAGCCGTTGCCGTCGGCCTTGTCCAAAGACGCATGGCCGAACGTCGAGCCGACGATGGCGGGATTTGAGCATGCGCGATCGTTCTCTGGAATTGGTTTATCGGCCATTCCGTGTGGTCTGCATCCGTTGCAAGAGGGTGAAGGTCGAGAAGGTTCCTTGGGCAGAGCCCTGGAGCCGGGTGACGGTTTCTTTGGCCATGGCAGTGGCCTTGCTGGCCCGGAAGCTGAACTGGCTGGAAGTGGCACGGCATTTTCGCATCGACTGGAAAACGGTCGCCCAGATCGTGGAGCGCGTTGTTGCCGAAGGCTTGAAACGCCGTGCGTGGAAGCCGCTCCACGTCATCGGCGTGGATGAGGTCAGCCGGAAGCGCGGTCACCGCTACCTGACGTTGGTCTACGATCTGGAACGGCATCAGCTCATCTGGATTGGTGAAGACCGGAAGAAAGAAACACTCGATTCGTTTTTCCGCTGGTTGAACCCCCGACGCTGCCGCTCGATCCAGTCGGTCTGTTGCGACATGTGGGCGCCTTATGCCAAGTCGGTCGGCGAATATCTCCCCAATGCCACGCTGGTTTTCGACCGGTTTCATCTGGTTCGGCATTTGCTCGACGCCGTCGATGAAGTCCGCCGCCAGGAGATCCGGCGTCTGTCGGGCTCGGATCGGCAGGTTGTTAAAGGCACGCGCTTTGTCTTGCTGAAGAACCCCTGGAATCTCACCGATGCCCAACGTGATTCGCTGTTCAATCTGACGCGGCTGAATCTGCGACTCGTCCGCGCTTATCTACTGAAGGAAACCTTTCAGCTCTTCTGGCATTACAAACGCCGGTTCTACGCCGAACGCTTTCTTCTCAACTGGCTCTGGAAGGCGACGCACAGTCGTCTGAAACCCATGAAGAAATTTGCTCAACTTGTCCGCTCGCATATGGAAGGAATTCTCGCCTGGACCACATTGCGGATCTCGAACGGAGCCTTGGAGGGTCTCAACAATAAGGTGAAACTGGTCAGTCATCGTGCTTTTGGCTTCCGCACCATTCGCTACTAT
>QHNJ01000105.1 GCA_003218395.1 Verrucomicrobiota bacterium | reverse complement strand
AGTTTTTCGCGATGGATTATTTCTGCCACTGCCGGTGGTACGAAATAGCGAATGGACCGGCCAGAGGCAACTCTCTTTCTGATTTCCGTAGCAGAAATGTCTATTTTGCGGCGGATGATCTGATAAGAGTGGCTGGGTCGTTGGCCGGTTCGATCCAGAACAACGAAATGAACCATCCTTTCCAGGTCGGTGAAACGGTGCCATTTTGTAAGCTCATTCACATTGTCTTCGCCGATCAGGCAGTAAATCTCTGCATCACTTTTGCGTCGCCGAATTCCCTCGACGGTATCAATGGTGTAAGAAGGCGCCGGACGACGTAGCTCGCAATCGTCCACTGCAAATCCAATTTCATTTTCAATTGCGGCGCGCAGCATCAGCAATCGTATTTCGCCACTCGCAACGGGCGTGGTCTTTTTGAAGGGGGATACTCGAGCCGGAACAAAGATGACTTCGTCGGGGCCGAGCGTCTCAAGGGCTTCGCGTGCGATAATAAGATGCCCGTGATGAATCGGATCAAACGTGCCGCCGTAGATTGCGAGCTTCATCAAAAACAAAGCACGCCTAGGGCGCCTTTTTCATTTTCTCCGGGCAAGATCGGCATCTACTTTCCGAAAGTATGAAGAGTGACTTGCTCGGTCAATTGATTCTCACGGGCGTTTCCGGCCAGCGCCTGGACCCCGGCACGGAGAAGCTATTTCGGAAAATCCAGCCCGGCGGCTACATTCTATTTGCTCGCAATATTGAGAGCGCCTCGCAACTGCGCAAGCTGATCGATGATTTGCGGGATCTGAGCGAGGTCGAGCCCATCATTACCATCGATCAAGAGGGCGGACGCGTTTCACGCCTCCGTTTGATTGGCAACGAGCCGCCAAATGCACAGCAATTGCGCGGCAGGGGTGATGTCGATCTTATCCGGCGCCACGGTGACATCACTGGACGCTTGCTTCGACTGTTTGGTTTTAATCTCGATCTTTGCCCCGTGCTGGACATTTCTTTCGATGACGATGCCGACAATTCACTGCGCGGCCGCTGTTATGGCAAAACTGTCGAACAAGTTGTGGGCAACGCCGGCGCTTTCAATAAAGCGATGAGAGGGCAGGGGATCGCAAGCTGCGGCAAACATTTTCCGGGTTATTCGGCGGCAACGGTCGATGCGCATCACGAATTGCCGCAGATCAATCGCACACGTGAGGAATTGGATAGCGAAGAACTCGCCGTATTCCATCAATTTGTCGACAAGATCGACAGCATGATGATCTGCCACGGCTGGTATCCGTGTTTAGAGCCAAAGAGAACGCCTGCGACATTATCGCGCCGCGTCGTCACACAACTCCTGCGCGAAGAAATGGGTTTCCATGGTTTGATCATGACCGATGATCTCGACATGGGCGCGATCTTGAATGAGTACGGTCTCGACGAAACAATTCGTCTCGCGGTTGCTGCTGGGAATGATCTGGCCATGATCTGCCATCGCATTCCTGAGATCGAGAACGTGCATCGCATTCTTGGGAAATTGCCGCGCACTCAAATCGATCGCGCATTGCAAAACGTCTCGCGCTTCAAGAAAAACCTCACGCCGCCGGACGAATTCTCCGAAGCTGCCTTTCGCAAGATCGACAACGAAATCTGGGATCTGCGCGTAGCGGTGCTCGGTGAAGAGTACGCCGCTGTGCGAAGCCCGGAAGACGGAAAGCGTTCGCCAGTGGAGATGTTCTGATCTGGGGAGTCCACGCAGCGCGGTCCGTGTGGCAGATTGAACTACAGCATCTTGACCGGTTTTGCCATTCCACACTATTCTCGCTCGCGTTGGTCGGGCAGGGAGCCGGGCCACGCAATTGAATTGGAAGTCGCATCGTGAACGGCAATCAACAAACCCGCGCGAATAATCGCGCCGAACTTACGGTCCGCGGCCTAATCGTCGGCGTCATCATCACGTTGGTGTTCACAGCGGCCAATGTGTATTTTGGCCTCAAGGCCGGTCTCACCTTTTCTACATCTATTCCCGCGGCCGTGATTTCGATGGCGATCCTGCGCGGCTTCCGGGATGTGACCGTTCAGGAAAACAACATTGTGCAGACGGTTGCGTCCGCGGCGGGCACGCTGTCGTCGATCATTTTCGTGTTGCCCGGATTAATCATGATCGGTTGGTGGACTGCTTTTCCATTTTGGATCTCTTTCGCGATCTGCGCGTTGGGCGGCATTCTGGGCGTGATGTACTCAATCCCGCTGCGCCGCGCTCTAGTGACTACTTCGGACCTGCCGTACCCCGAAGGTGTCGCCTGCGCCGAAGTGCTGAAGGTTGGCAGCAGCGGCGATTCGGAGCACGCCTCCGACATCGAACACGGTCGCGCAGGTCTGCTCGCGGTGTTATGGGGATCAATCGTTGCAGCCGTCTTTGCGGTCGTTGTAGCCACACAAGTCTTTGCGTCTGACGTCGCGCAGACGTTCCGAATCGGCCGCAAGGGTGCCGTGAGCGGTTATGACTTCGCGTTGTCATTCGCATTGTTGGCCATCGGACACTTGGTCGGTCTCTCAGTTGGTATTGCGATGCTCATAGGCGCGGTGATTGGATGGGGCTGGGGAGTGCCGCACTACTCCTCGCTCGTTCCCGATCTCACCAGCAGCGCCGCCGCGCTGGCGCAAACTACTTGGAGCCATAAAGTGCGTTTCATCGGCGCGGGTGCGATCGGCGTCTCGGCGATCTGGACGCTGCTAAAACTGGTAAAGCCGGTTGCGAGCGGCCTCGCTGGCGCGATGGCTGCCTCGCGTGCGCGCAAGGCCGGAAAGGCCGACACGCTGCCGATCACCGAGCGTGACATTCCAATCGGCATTGTCGGTGTTGTCACATTGGTCTGCATGGTGCCGATCGGTTGGCTGCTCGGCTATTTTGGCACCAGCAGCGGCCTCGGCGCGCATGTGGGAACGCTTATCATCGGCGGCGTCGCCTACGTTGTTTTGATGAGCTTCTTCGTCTCGGCAGTCTGCGGTTACATGGCGGGTCTGATTGGTTCCTCCAACAGTCCGCTATCGGGCATTGGCATTCTGGTGGTGATTGGCGCTGCCTTGCTGCTTGTACTCGGCGTAAAACCGTACGTGTCGCCGGATGCGGGCAAATCGCTGATGGCATTCGCGCTCTTCACTACCGCAGTCATCTTCAACGTTGCCGCAATTGCGAACAATAATCTGCAGGACCTCAAGACCGGCCAATTGGTCGATGCAACGCCGTGGAAGCAACAGGTAGCGCTCGTGATCGGCGTAATCGCGGGCGCGTTCGTGATTCCGCCGGTGCTCGATCTTGTGAATCATGCCTACGGTTTCGTCGGCGCGCCGGGTGCCGAACTGCGCCCGAATCCATTACCGGCGCCTCAGGCGGGCCTGATCTCCTCGCTGGCGCAAGGCGTGATCGCGGGTGACATCGACTGGAGCCTGATCCGCACGGGTGGTTTGATCGGGGTCTGTATCATTTTGCTAGACGAGATCCTCGCACGGACGACGCGACATATGCGCGTTCCGCCGCTGGCAGTTGGTCTTGGGATCTATCTGCCCACGCAAAGCACTCTAATGATCGTGGTCGGAGCGGCCGCTGGCTGGTTCTTCGACCAAAGAGCTAACCGCAATCCCCGGCCGGAAGCGACGAAGCAACTTGGCGTGCTCCTCGCGTCAGGCCTGATCGTCGGCGAGAGCGTGATCGGTGTGGTGATCTCCGCGATTGTCGTTTTCTCCGGCGTCGCCGCACCGTTGGCGCTGGTCGGGCCAGGTTTTGAAACGGCCGGGAAGATCATCGGCGGCCTGGCGTTCGCAGTTATCGCGGCAGTGCTTTATCGATGGATCTGGCGGTTGGCGACGGCAAACAGTAACGCCCGCTGAAGTGCGCGGTTATCGATCCTGAAAGGATTCGATGAAATGGTGCGAGGCGCCACACCTTAGAAAATATTCAAAATCGCGCACGATTGACGGCGCTCCGCCGAATTACTACCTTCAGCGCGCGTGTATCCCGAATTGGAACAGCTGCTCGTTCTTCAGGATCGAGAGCAAAAGATCAGGCAGATTCACATCGAGATAGAAACCGTGCCGCTACAGCGCAAGAGTCTTGCAGCGCAATTGGCGGCAAGCATGGCAGGAGTCGAAGCGCTTAAGCAAAAATCGCGACGGGTCGAAATGGACCGTAAGAAACTTGAGCTTGATGTGGGGACTCGCGCCGAGACTATCTCGCGTCTCAAGACTCAGCAATATCAAACGCGCAAGAACGATGAATTTCAGGCAATCGGGCACGAGATCGAGCGCTACGAAAACGAAATTAGTAAAATCGAGGACGACGAGCTCGAACTGATGGTACAAGCCGACAAGATCAAGATGGATCTTTCCGAAGAGGAAAAGAAAGCCGTCGGGGTTAAAGAATCAGTCGGTCGACAAACGGCTGACCTCGATGAAAAAGCAAAAGCTCTGGAGTCGCGGGTAGAAGAATTGACTAGAGAACGCGCGGAGGTGGCCGGCAAAATCGATGAGGATTTGCTCGCTCGTTTCGAACGTCTTTTTAAAAGCAAAGGCGATGCGGTGGTTGTCGCGCTTGAACACGAAGTTTGCACTGGCTGTCACATGAAAGTGACCGCGCAAACGGCGCATCGTGTAAAAGCGGGAAGAGAAATCGTCAGCTGCGAAAACTGCGGCCGCATCTTGTACGACGCAGCCTGAGCTGATGGGCGACTCTGTCGAGCCGGCGATAATGACTCTTGCTCTCAATCGCAGTCGAGATCAGCGCCAGCAGGGTGCCGGGCCCAGGCCCGATTGGCTCAGACATTAAAACGGAAGAAAATCACGTCGCCATCTTGCACGACGTAATCTTTTCCTTCAAGCCGGAGTTTGCCCGCTTCACGAGCTTTCGCCAAAGAACCGAGCGCCACCAGATCGTCGTAATGAATTGTTTCTGCCGCGATGAAACCGCGCTCGAAATCGGAATGGATAACGCCCGCGGCGGTAAGGGCCTTGTCACTGGCGTGGATAGTCCAGGCGCGCGATTCTTTTTCGCCCGTAGTAAGAAAAGTGCGCAGGCCAAGCAAATGATAAACGGCGCGAATGAGCGCATTGACGCCGCTACCTTCAATGCCCAACCCGCGCAGATATTCCATCGCTTCATTTTCGCCAAGATCAACAAGTTCGCTTTCGATCTGCGCGCTGATCACGACAGCCTCCGTTCCAAAATGATGTCGAGCATAATCCCGAACTGCTTCGACGTGTTTGGCGGCATTGTAACCGGGGTCGGTGACCCCGGCCTCGATGGATTGAACAGACTCGTTGTGGCCGCGCTCAACGCCCGCGCCTATAACAGCGAGATCTGATTCCGCAACGTTGCACGCGAAAATTGTTGGCTTTGACGTAAGCAGAAAAAATTCGCGCGCGATTACTTTTTCTTCCGGAGTTAATTTGGTGGTAATCGCCGGCTTTCCGGCGTCGAGATGGGGAAATAGCTTTTCGATAATCCCACTTTCAATCTTTGCTGCCTTATCACCGGCGCGCACTTCTTTCTGCAATCGATCACGCCGTTTCTGGAGCGAAGCTATGTCGGCGAGCACAAGCTCTGTATCGATGACTTCGATGTCGCGAATTGGATCAATCGCCGCGCTGACGTGGTGAACATCACTGCTCTCGAAACAGCGCACGACCTGCACGATGGCATCTACTTCGCGGATATGACTGAGGAATTGATTGCCGAGACCTTCCCCCGTGTTCGCGCCCTTTACGAGTCCGGCAATATCGACGAACTCAATCGCGGTCGGAACGATTTTTTGTGAGTGCGATATCTCCGCGAGTCGTGCCAGGCGCGAATCGGGCACCGTCACGATGCCGACATTCGGATTGATTGTGCAAAAAGGATAATTTGCCGCCGGTGCTTTGTGTGTGCGGGTCAGCGCGTTAAAAAGAGTGGATTTGCCGACGTTCGGCAACCCCACGATTCCGGCGCTTAACATAAGCGCGGACGCTAGCGCGAGAGAGCCGGTGTCGCAATTGACGCAAATCGTTAGCGGATGTCACGCCGACATCGGAAGATAGGCATTTTACTTGGGGCCCAGCGGAGATGTCGCCGGCTGCGAAAAGCAAAACTCTGCTGGCTGCCCAGCGATGTTCTTTTGGCAGCGAAATTTCCTCGGGCCGGCGGGATTTGAACCCGCGACCTCTTGAACCCCATTCAAGCGCACTACCAAGCTGTGCTACGGCCCGCTCTGCTCGCGAATCATTCACCAACGCTGGAGAAATCGCCACTGATGAGCGTGGATTATTTTTTACGTGTTAATCGGCGACGTTACTACGTTCAAATTTTGCGCACGTTGAATTGAATTGAGCAGTTCCCCCTTGGTCTGCAAAATACGCTCGCTCACCCGTGAGAATCAGAAATCGAGGAATAGTGACCGCATTTTTTGTCGCAGCGTGCGTCTTTTTCTACGCCATTCCCGCAACGGTTGGCAGCGACCGAGAAAAAAATAATGCGGTAACGCTAAACATTGGCGCCTTCGAGTATGCTAAAGAACTCATCAAGGAGGGACAGGTAATCGCGGACGGTAGGGGCGCGTGGGGTGAACATCAACCGTCGGCAGAGGCAGAGAATGAGTTCATCCGCCTGCATGGATTCGGTGAATATGCAAAATGGCATCTTGGGATCGACGATCGGTACGCCGAGAACACAAAACGAAGATACAGATTTCCTTACGAAAGCGATGATCGACATGACAAGGAAGGCGTATGCAAAACCCTGAGCGGAGCGATTCTCCAAGTGCCTCATTTCGACGTCCAGCCAGTTAAAAAAGCGTCAATGAGCTCCGGCAGTTCGTAGCTGTAACCCCCTTCTAGAATTGCCGCCGCGGGAATGTCGATTTCGCGCAGCCATTCCCCAAACTTCGCGAAATCCTCCTGCTCGAGCGTCATCTGGATCAGTGGATCGCCGGAGTACGCATCGAAGCCCGCGGAAACGAGAACCAAATCGGGCTTGAACTTTAAGAGCTTTTGCAGAGCGCGTTCGGCAACATCGACATGCTGGGCGCGCGGGGTGTATGGGGCTACCGGATAATTTTCGACGTTCCCAAAAGATTGTGCGCCTGTCCCCGGATACGCGGGGAATTGATGGATGGATGCAAACGCAATCTGTGAGTTGTGCGCGACGATTGCCTCCGTGCCGTTGCCATGATGCGCGTCAAAATCCCAGATTGCGACACGTTCAGCGCGATTCGCCAATGCATCGAGCGCAGCGATGGCAACGTTGTTAAAATAACAGAATCCCATGGCGCGATCGCGCGTGGCGTGATGTCCGGGCGGGCGCATCAAAGAAAACGCGGACTCTCCATGCAATGCCGCGCGCGCGGTTTCAATGGCCGCGCCGGCGGATTTTTTCGCATACTTGTCGATGTTTGGATGAGCAGGCGTGTCGAGATCGAAATCCTGGGCGGCCCTTGCAACTCGGTCGATGTGTTCCGCCGAATGGGCTCGCAACAATTCTTCTTTTGTCGCGGCGCGTGGCTCGCGCCATTCCCATTTTCGATGCCGATCCTTCAGTGGCAGAACCGTGCGGGTAATACGCTCCGGCCGTTCCGGATGTCCCGGGCTTAAGTATTCCAGGCAGCGTGCGTCGTGAAAAATAATCATCGAAGTTGCAAGGTGGCACTTCAACGCATATTCGACTACGGCGATGCTAAACGGCCAGAAAATTGTCGTGGTGATGCCCGCCTATAATGCGGCGCGTACTTTGCGTCAGACTTACGATGAAGTAATGGCGCACGGCATTGTCGATCTTGTGATTGTGGTGGACGACGCCAGCCAGGATGAAACTGTGGCCGTCGCGCGCACTCTTGATCGCGTCCAAGTGGAGGTCCATCCGGTAAATCGCGGCTACGGGGCAAATCAAAAGACTTGTTACCGTCTCGCGCTCGCCGCGGGAGGAAACATTATCATCATGATTCATCCTGACTATCAGTACACGCCGCAGCTGATCCCCGCGATGGCGACGCTCGTAGCGAGCGGGCTTTATCCGTGTGTACTTGCTTCCCGCATTCTGGGCGGTGGCGCGCTGCGAGGGGGCATGCCTTGGTGGAAATACATCTCAAACCGGTTCCTCACTTTCATGGAAAACATTCTCCTCGGTGCGAAGCTCTCAGAGTATCATACTGGATATCGCGCCTTTTCGCGCCAGCTGCTGCAACGACTCCCACTGGAAGCGAATTCCGATGACTTTGTTTTCGACAATCAGATCCTTGCGCAGGTCATCGCGCTTGGCTGTCCAATCGGCGAAGTAACATGCCCAGCGCGGTACTTGCCCGAGGCTTCGTCGATCAATTTTCGCAGAAGCGTGCGCTACGGATTGGGCTGTCTTGGCACCGCCTTGCGGTTCCGCTTTGCGCGTTGGGGGCTAGCTCGCCCGATCGCTTAGCGAACGAGTAGTGAGGCTAATCAGGCGCGTTCACGGCGCAATGAGCGGTTCTTCTGATTATCATCTCACAACGTAATGACCGTGAATCCAGACTCGTTGCCCGTTGCGCCTTACCCAATGTCCCGGCTTCCAGACGTAATAGGCGCGGCCCACGTAATAACCAGCACCGCGAGTGTAATACGGCCGATCGCCAACCTCAACTGTAACGGAGCCCGGGCCTCCGTAGTACGGCGCAGGTCCATAATAAGGTCCGTACCCAGGATAACCAGCGTAATATCCATCGCATCCACCCGCACCGAATACGAGAGAAATCAGAAGCAAAAGGAACGCCAACCATTTCAGTCTCCTTTTTGTTTCATTCCCGATGGAACCTGTTTTCGCGTCCGCATGATCAACAATGTTTGTTTTCATATAATGATATTTCGGATTCGACTGAGCTTTCACGCGCCTGCATTTACCCGCAGCGCGACCTCCCGAGTAATTCCTACACGAGGCGCGCATCGCTGTCACAATCAATCTCATTCAACAGACGCTACATAAAATCAAAAAGTAGAACTGAGTTCCCGTTCGAAAACGAAACTTCAAACCCGCAATTTAACACGCTCAGATCAAGCGTTACACGACGCCTTGGTCGAGCATCGCGTCCGCAACTTTCACAAAGCCGGCGATGTTCGCGCCGACTACAAGATTACCTGGCTCCTCATATTCCGCAGCCGTGTCCGACGCATTCTTGTGAATGGTAGCCATGATTTGGCGGAGCCGGTGATCGACTTCAGCGCGCGGCCACGGCAAACGCATCGAATTTTGCGCCATCTCCAATCCGGAAACCGCTACGCCACCGGCATTGGCAGCTTTGCCCGGGCCGTAAAGAATTCCTTTAGCGAGGAAGAGATCAACTCCTGCCGGTGCGGTCGGCATATTGGCCGCTTCTGAGACAAGAAAGCAGCCATTGTCGAGGAGCATTTTTGCATCTTCAGGGCTGATTTCGTTTTGCGTCGCGCACGGGAAAGCACATTCACACGGAATACTCCACGGCCGCTGACCACTCACATAAGTGGCATCGAATTGATCGGCATATTCTTTGATACGGCGGCGGCGCACGTTTTTCAGATCCATGATCCAACTCAGCTTTTCTTCCGTGATGCCTTCTTTGTCGTAAATGAACCCACCTGAATCGGACATGGTCAAAACTTTGGCACCGACCTGATGCAATTTCGAAACCGTATACTGCGCAGCGTTGCCAGAACCGGAGACGGTGCAAACTCGGCCTTCAAGACCTTCGCTGCGGGTCTTGAGCATCTCCTCGGCGAAATAGACGGCGCCATAACCGGTGGCTTGGGCGCGAATGAGCGATCCACCCCAACTGAGCGCTTTTCCGGTTAACACGCCGGTGAATTCATTGGCAAGCCGCTTGTATTGGCCAAATAGGTAACCAATTTCGCGGCCACCCACGCCGATGTCCCCGGCGGGCACATCGGTGTCGGGCCCAACATGATGAAACAGCTCGGTCATAAACGATTGGCAGAAGCGCATGACTTCGTTGTCGGATTTCCCCTTTGGGTCGAAATCTGCCCCCCCTTTGCCGCCGCCCATCGGCAGAGTGGTGAGCGAGTTTTTGAAAACTTGCTCAAAGGCGAGGAACTTGAGGATGCTGGCGTTAACGGTCGGGTGGAAGCGCAGCCCGCCCTTGTAAGGTCCGAGAGCGCTATTCATTTGGATGCGGAAACCGCGGTTGACTTGAATCTGGCCTTTATCATCAATCCACGGGACGCGGAACTGAATCACGCGCTCCGGTTCGACGATGCGTTCGAGGATTTTGCCGTCGCGATACTTCTTGTGCCGCTGGACAGCCGGTTCGATCGATTCGAGAACTTCAGTTACCGCCTGAAGGAACTCAGGCTCGTTAGGGTTACGCCTTTTGACGATATCGAGAACCTTCTTAACTAGACCCATAGGATTATTTTTGGAAGCTATTCCACTCGCGGCACAAACAAAATGTGCGCGATACAGGGTCCGAACCTGTACGATCTCTCTTCAACATAAAGCGCTTACAGTAGCAGACTCACAAATAGACGCACAAAAAATTTGGTCGGGCGCGGGTCTGATCGAATTCATGCGTCGGTGGCGGCGGCTAAGCGGTGATATGCAGCGCCCGTTGCTCGATACGGCCCGCACATCGGCCGTGAACGTCGAAAGGCGACCATAACGGAGAATGAGCTTTTAAAGGAGGTGCTCCAGGGTGTGCTGCTGATCGTCGGGGAGTGTCGAGGCTCTCATGCTGAAATGGCAGGTTATGTAGGGGATTTTAAGGGGACGCGATGAGTCCCCTTATTCTCTCTTGCCGTTAGGCCGGAGCCATAAATTCCCCGGCCGGACCCACGCGCCTTGTTGTTGGCCTCGACGAGTCCAATCAGGGCTGCATGAATTGTGTTCGCCTTTTGAGTAATTCCTGACGCAGTCCTGGCGTTATTAAGGATTGCGGCATCAAGCCCGGCCGCTCAAGCCACAAGACAAATGTTCTTAACAGGACGCATAGCGCTAAAACAATGGTGATTCCAAGAACCGTATGTAATAGAGTCTTGAACCACCGAGGCGGGGGAATTTCTTTTGATCTTCCCCATGGGAAGAATAGGATTATCGGAATAAAAAGCACCAGGCCAGCTACGAGGCACAGCATTCCTTTAAGCACCAAACTAACGAACCAATCGGTTTGGCGGACCGAAAAAATGGCAATATGCTTCTGCCCTTCGATGACGCCACTCGGTACGAATCGAGTTTCACTTGGACCTGCGAAAATTAGCTGAATTTGGAAGCCGTCATCCTGTTCCAAAAGATCCCATGTTATCGTTATGCGTCCATTTGCCGCATCCCTCGTGTCAAGGTCAGCGTTGATGATGTTCTCGCGCTCCGGAGTCGAGGCGCGGATGGTTGATTCAAGGATAGGTCGCGAAGGATCTGTGGCGATGGCGACCGGCTCACGAATATGCTCCGGCTTTATTGGCAACTTGCCAGCATTCCAAAGAACAATTTGCGCGGCAACGACGTCGGTGGCGATCGGTTGACCTTCGTAACTGACTAGAAGTTTTGAAGTCTGGCCGGCTTTGACGATCAACGCCGACGCCGGGTCCGCGTAGAATGTCAGTCGCCTGACCGGTAGGCAATTTAGATATGCGTAGATCGCGAATAGGAAACCGAGTATGCCAACCAGGGCGCCGACTCTATTCAACCATGTCCAAAGCGTCGAGAGCAAAGTGCAGAAACCATGTCCAAAATTGAAGAATAGGTCAACGTTACACGTGAGACGAAATTGTTAGCTTCTGGAGATCAAACGTTTAGTCCATTAGAGTCCGCATCTGTCCCGCGGAGTCGAGAACCTGGAGAAAATGCGCGATGCAGGGTTCGAATCGGCAAAAACCTGATTCAACATCAACAAGTTACGCTGAATCACCCACAAATAGCCCCACAAATTTCTGACATTGAGAAGCAACAACTGGCGCAATTATTCAACGCTTGGCCGAAATTGTCGAATAGTTTGAAAGCCGCGATTTTGACAATTGCGGGCTTCGAATGACGGCTTGGAGGGTTCAGTTCCGCACAAATACGCACACAACGATTGCTGCTCCCTTCGACGCCGCATTAAGACTGGCAAACTGCTCTGGCCGAGAAAGAGAGATTTAAACCTGCCAGTGAACGCTCTGGAAGCCCCGCTAACAAATGTTTAAATTTCTTCGGCGTCTTTACCGCTTGGGTTCTTTCAAAAGATTTAATTATAAAGCATCGGCACCAGGGCAAACGGCTTTGCTCGCCTTTGCACTATGGCACGCAAGTTTGCCGAATCTCGAAATTGTAGTCTTGCGCGCGCGTATATTTGGCCGATTTGCGTTCAACTGCCCCGAAGCGGCTCGCGATCTCCAATGGCACATTTAGATCGGCGGCAGAGCTTTTGTCTCGGCGGGTGCTTCGATTTGGCTCAGCTTCGCGTCGAACTTGGTCAACGTCCTCTCTGTATCGGCGTAACTACCTTGAGCGTTTGTCAGGTGTTTGCCGAGGACGCGGAAATTTTCTTGCAATTTTTCGAAGTCCGCGCGCAAACGGGCGAGCGTGTTCAAAATCTCGTGTGCGCGTTCCTCCACTTTCATGCCGCGCAAACCAAGCAGGATGGTTTGCAAATATGCATAAAAGCTGTTGGGCGACACGGGAATGACACGTTTTCCCAGTGCATAACCGAAAAGCTGTCGCTCGTCGCCCGCGTTGTCCTCTTTGATGATCGTCTCGTAATAAACGTTCTCGGCGGGGACGTACATGAGCGCGAAATCGTAAGTGCCTTCGTCGCACAAAATGTATTTGGTGGCGATAGCGTCCACATGTCTTTTCACGTCTCGCAAGAATTGTTTGCGGGCGGCGATCCGTTCGCTCTCAGTGGCGGCCTCGACGACGCGGCGGAAATTTTCTAACGGAAATTTTGAGTCCACCGGAACAAAGTTTGCGCCGATTAGAATGACGGCATCCACCACGTCACCGTTTTTGAATTGATGCTGCAATCGAAAATGCTCGGCCACAGCGTCGAATGAATCGCCGCGACATCGCGCACATTGCGGGCCAAGCTTAAATCGCCGCTGCTCTCTGCCGCTTGTTCGGCAGCCTCGACGGTATAGCGCGAGAGCGCGAGTCGGGAACGCTTTTTATTCCGCGAGAGTTCATCTGCAACGATCGCGGCCGGGGACTGGGTGCGAATTGGGTGCGTAAGATCGGGGCCGGGTTTTGGCAGTTTATTCCATTGGTAACGGAGAGCCCAACTTTTGACGGTATTTTCGCTTAGACCGGCGATGCGCGCGGCTTTACGCTGGCCGTGCAGGACGACAAGGGTTTTGATTGCTTCTTTATCGCAGTTTGTCATTTTGCTCCGTTTCGTTGGTGATCTTTCGGCCCGTTGATTACTTAGTGAATGATGTTCACAGGAACATAACGTCGGTTTCCGTGGCACCGCAACGTGAATAGGTGCAACCAATTGCGAGCAGCAAAACAATGCGCTGTCGGCGCACCGCGCATTTCTCGCTCTACAAGAGATTTCTGGATCATCCGGAAGACATGCTTACCGTCTGGGAATCGGATAGCCTCCGGTGTACAGGCAAATCGGCGGATGCTATCCTGCCGCCTTTTATGAAGCTCGATCCCTCCTATCAGGCCCTGGCATCAGACTTCCTGGCAACGCACCGCTCAACGCTGCATGAGGACCGATTGGAGGTGGAGCTGATCCGCATCCAGCACATCTCCGCAAACGTCGCATCTTTGGCGAACAAGCGCGTGCTCGATCTCGGATGCGGCTCGGCGAAAAACAAGGACAGTCATTGGAATCCGATCGGCCGCTTGTGGCAGCGGTGGATAAAACCGAAAGAGTTCGCAAGGTTCCAGCCGTGGTACTGCAGAATCCTGCAGGAGGCCGGAGCGCAACCGGTGGGCATCGACATCCGGAGGAATGCGGGAGAACGATTCGAATCCCATGCGATGGATCTGTCGGATCCGAAAGCGCTTGAACGGTTTCCCGATGAAAGTTTCGATCACGCGAACAACTACTTTCTCACGGTGCCGAAAAACAGCATGTATGCGCGGTCCGGAACGTCGCCTAGTATATGGCTTTCTCTCGCATGGAAACACAGGTTCGACAACTACAACCAGGCGAAGGAACGAGGGATTCCGCTTGAGGATATTCCGAAATTTTATGAACGCCAGAACTGGAAACGGATGTGGGCCATCAATGACGGGATTTTTCTCCAGGTACAGCGCCTGTTGAAAGAGGGTGGCATCTACACGCTTGCGGAGTTCGCCTATCGGAAGAAGAAAGGGGTCCTCGTGCGGGAGAAGCAGATCCCGCAGTCACGCAAAGTTTTTCAGCCGCTCACATGATGCCGTGATCCGCGTTTACGATAAAGCAGGCAATGTGATCGAGACGCACGAGCGAGCTGGCGATTTCAAAGAGCCGTGGGTTCACTTTTTTCCTCGCCCAGGCATCAGTTCCTTTGTATTATCGCACGATAGCACATGCCACCGTTCTTCTGGACTCAGAAACAGGACATCGGTCCGAGCAGCCGAACTAGCCACGGACTGACGTATGACGGGGCGCGCAAGCGCGTCCTCCTATTCGGCGGCGATCCCGGCGGACCGCCGCTCGCCGACACCTGGGATTGGCACGGCACTCTCTGGACGCAGGTCGCCGACACTGGACCGTCGGCCCGGCAGGGCTTGGCGATGGCCTTCGACCCGACCGCTTCCCGCGTGGTCTTGTTCGGCGGTGCGTCCGGTTCCAATTTCCTTGCCGACACGTGGAGTTGGGACGGCTCGGAATGGACGCAGGTCGCCGATACGGGCCCGGCGGCTCGTAGCGGTCACGCGCTTGCCTACGACGAT
>QHNJ01000256.1 GCA_003218395.1 Verrucomicrobiota bacterium | reverse complement strand
AAAAGATCACCAGAATGTGTTTTGCATGACGATAGTTCGGCTTTGGCAAACTTGTCAAGAAAGACGTAACTGCAGGCGTCGAGCTATAAGACTCATAGTTGCTTGCGCTGCTCGTCGCCATTTCAGAGGTTGCAGCGCAAACGTCCGTGGAGTTACTGCCCAAGATCACGACTTTGCAAAACGTATCCGAAACCGGAGGATGTGATCGATGAAATGAGCACAAAACATTGACAGCGCTTGGGAATCGGGGTTATAGGGCAGGTGGCTATCACTGCGGAGAAAAAATAATAGAAAGACCGGGGGGAAACGTATGCTGGGTGGTCATGCAGTCGCTCAATGTCTTCGCAACGAAGGCATCAGGCACGTATTCTGTGTGCCGGGAGAAAGTCACATAGCCGTGTTGGACGGTCTGTGCGGCATGCCGGAAATCAAACTGATCACCAATCGGCAGGAAGGCTGTTCTTGCTTCATGGCCGAAGGTTACGCCAAATCGACTCGCACAACGGGAGTCTGTCTCGTGACCCGCGGCCCGGGCGCAACCAATGCCAGCATCGCCATCCATAGCGCGAAATACGATTCTGTACCGTTAGTGCTTCTGGTGGGACAAGTCTCGCGGGCCGCTCGGGGCCGAGAGGCGGGGCAGGAGATCGACTATACCCACTTCTTCGGCAGCATCGCCAAGTGGGTGGTCGAGATCAATGAGCCCAAACATGTTCCTCGCGTCATGACGCGGGCCTTTTACCTGGCGCGCACCGGTCGTCCCGGGCCGGTGGTCGTTTCTCTTCCCCGGGACATGCTGGAAGAGAATGCCGACATCTCCATGATCGATCCCTATCCGCCTGCGAGGCCCAATCCGGACCCCAAATTGATCGAAGAGATGATCGGGCGCATCAACGCGGCCAAGAAGCCGGTGCTGCTCGCCGGCTCGGGCACTCAATATTCGGGTGCGAGACCGGAGCTGATCGATTTTTCGGAAAAGTTTCACATCCCGGTACTCACTTCTTACAAACGCCAAGATGCTTTCCCCAACAGTCATCCCAATTACATCGGCAATCTCACGAACGCGAACAAGCATGCGCGTACGTTGGTCTCGAAAGAGGCGGATCTCGTCGTCGTGATCGGCAGCCGATTGAACCAGCAAACGACCGGAGTTTTTTCTTTGCCCCGACCCGGCCAACCCTTTATTCAGATCGATGCCGACGAACAAAACATAGGCCAAAACTCCCGGCCTGATGTCGGCATCGTATCGGATGCGAAATCGGCCCTGATCGTCGCACTGAAACATCAAGGTCCGAGACCCAACGAAAGCCGCGCCGCGTGGATCGCTGAACATCACGCCGCGCAGAAGCGCTACAGCACTCCTTCCGAGCGACCGACGAGACGCGCGTCGATGGAACGGGTGATGGCGGATCTCAAGGCGACGTTGCCTTCGGACGCGATCACCACAACCGACGCGGGCAGCTTCGGACAGTGGCCGCAGCGTTACCTTGAGTTCGAGCATCCGGATTCGTACATCTCGCCGACTTTGGGCTGCATGGGAACGGGTGTGCCGTATGCCGTAGCCGCGAAGCTCGCTCATCCGGACCGATTGGTGGTGGCGCACGTGGGCGACGGCGGATTTTTGATGACTGGCCAAGAGATGGCCACGGCAAAGCAGTACGGCGCGAACGTCATCGCGATTGTCTACGACAACGACGGCTA
>QHNJ01000255.1 GCA_003218395.1 Verrucomicrobiota bacterium | reverse complement strand
AGTAATTGCCATCCCCACGCGACCCACGACTTGAGCGGTCCGGTAAGTCCCCAGCCGGGCATTACGACTTGAACAATGCCGGGATTAATCTGCTGCAACACTTCGTAGCTGAAGCCAAGTCGCTCCAAAACGCCCGAGCTGAAGTTATCGACGACCACGTCGGATTTCGCAACCAATTGTTTAAATAATTCTTTTCCGTCCGCATTGCGTAGGTTAAGCGTGCAACCGAGCTTCGCGCGGTTCATGCAGGCATGCACTGCGGCTTCGCGTTCCTTGCTCGCAATCGTGCCGGTTTCGATCTTGACCACTTCCATGCCGTAGTATGCCAGCAATTCAGTTCCCAAAGGTCCGGCATACTGCTGGGTTAGATCGGCCATGCGTAGCCCGGCCAACATCGGCCGTCGAGATTCGAACTCACCGTGGGTTTTCCGCGGACTGGCCTGAAGATTCTCAAGTTCCGCAAGAATTTCTTTGCGGTGCTGATCTAGCAGCGGCGCGGGCCACCGCACGCGCATAGGCGTGAGCGACAGGCGCATGGGCGCGCCAGGCGCTTTGTACTTGCCGATCACAGGATGATCCACCTCTTGCAGCCATTCACGCACGCGATTTTGTTCGCAGTCGACGAACTCGCCGATCGTGTTGAGCGGCGCCGCGGCGAGATGGCGCAACTGTGCTTCGTTGGCAAAATCGTCGGCATTGAATTGGCCGATAAATTCAGCGAAAGCCTTTGCCACTTCTTCCGAATGCTCGTCGCGGTATCGTGGATTCTCCCACTCGGGCCCGGCGAGTGACTTATTGCTCATCCAATTCTGCGCGAACTCCTTCCACATATGCGGCATATTGGTCGTGAAATGAACGTAACGACCGTCTTTACACCGATAAATGTTCGTACCGGCGCCGCCGTAAGCTTTCGCGCCGGGACGCCGCTCCAGCCGATTCTCCCGGCTGTAACGCGCGATCGAGCTACTGTTGGCAAATGTCAGTGCTTCCTGCAGCGACATATCAATTCGCTGGCCGGCGCCGGTTTCACGCGCATGCCGAATGCCGGCGAGCGCGAGCATCGCCGCAACGCCGCCCGCCATCTGATAAGCGAGATGACTCGGCGCCGTGCATTGTCCTTTGGTGTTATCGCCCTGCCCGAAAAGAAAACCACCGGTCGCATTAGCGATGGCGTCGCTGCCTTTGTAATGGCGATAGGGACCTGTACGTCCGAAGGGCGTGAGCGAAACGATCACCAAGTGTGAAAATTCTTTTTTAAAGCGTTGGTCGTCAAAGGCGAATTTTTCCAGATATTCAAGCGGCGTCGCTTCGACGAAAAGATTTGCCGAACCGAGCAGCTTGGCAAAAATCTCGCGATCCGAATCGTGCTTCAGATCGAGAGCAATGCTGCGCTTGTTCGTATTGGCGTGAATAAAAGTGAGGCTGCGCTCGGGATGTTCGATATTACCAGCGAACGGAGGCAGCAGACGGTTTGGATCACCGCCCGGCGGCTCGACTTTTATGACGTCGGCCCCGAAATCGGCGAGCCACCGCGTTGCGTAGGATGCGGGTATGTCGCCCAGCTCGATGACACGGAGGTGACTTAAGGCACCACGATCAGGAATATTTTCTGGCAAAGGGGCCTCGCTATTTCAAATTGATAATTCCGTGATCCTATCCTGGTTTTTGGCGTAAAAGCACGGCATGCGTGCTTTTACAGTCGAACCGCCCCACGTCGGTCAGTCGTTAGCGAATTCATTTGCTGAGATCGACAAGCATGCGACCGCGAATGCTGCCTTTGAGGATCTCGTCTATCTTCGGATTCAATTCTTCAAGTGAAACTTCAGTTACGAGCGCGGCAAGATCGATCTTCCATTCGCCGGCGAGTTTGCTCCAAGCCATCTGCCGTGAGCGCATCGGAATCTCGACGGAATCGACGCCCAGCAGGCTCACACCACGCAGAATAAACGGGAACACGTTGACGTTGAGATCGGGGGACATGGCGTTGCCGCAT
>QHNJ01000254.1 GCA_003218395.1 Verrucomicrobiota bacterium | reverse complement strand
CGACAACCTTGTCCGGTATCTGTTTTGCCTATTACTTCGGAACTTATCGAGGGAGACCCAAGCCACGACAATCCTGCTTGTATGCGCGGTTTTATTGGTCGTAATCTTGGTGCTACGGTGGGCACCCCTGAAGAGATGCCGACATTGCGGTAGTCGAATTAACCGAACGAAAGAGGTATGCCCTTTTTGCGGCGTGCCACGGCCGTGGGAATCAGCGGATTAAAGGTTTCCGTTTTCCTTGAACACTTTTCTCAACGCAACCTTATAGTCACGAAGTCGGGCTGTCAGGCATCGAGCCTCACCGCTTAAACACAAACTCCAACACTACCTCCGAAACCCTTTCCTGATTGTTGACCAAGCCTGAATCACGCGTGGAATCCACCAATAGCAGCATGAGCAAGGAATACAGGACCGCAAGCATAGCCAAGGCGACCGGCACACTTTTCATAAAGCCTCCGTGTACCCGGTGTATAATTGGCGAGTTTGTCTACGTTTCTCCTATCACCGTGATCTATGGATGCAAGCGGAGTTGGTCAGTTTGTGCGCCGCCCTCTCTCCACCTTCCGTTTCAACCTATCCAGATGCCTGCGAAACGTCGCCCGGTTGGTGCATTTGGTTGAGCAATGAAACTCCCGGTTGGGTTGCGGCTTGAGCTTCAAGAGAAACAGCCGCCCACATTCGGGGCAACTGCGGATCTGCCCCGCCACAATTCCCGAGGTCAGGATGTGCGAGGCTAACGCAGTGTAGACTTGGCTCTCACCTGTTGGCGTGGATCATCTGCGTATATGGAGCATCCTCCAATGAGTGCACAGAGATTGTCCCGTCAACGGCAAACATGGTTCGACTAAATTGCACGCTCACCGCTCTGCAAAAGAAGCGTATCACCGTCAACCACTCGCTCGACAACATCGAAATCGCCGGACGTTACGCTTGGTCTGGTGGGTTAAAGAAAGCGGAGAGCAGCGCAATAAGGGATGATACCGGGAATGGACCACGTCCAAGCCTGACGGCGGTGTGCTATGCGAACGTTGGCGGTCCTGGATATAACAGGTGAATGGATCTGAGATGTCGAAAGGCGTTGAGCACTCGCGAAGGAAGTCTCATAGTAGCGAAAAATAAATACAAGCTTAGGAAATGCTTTTAATTGAGCTTGTCTTTCTTTTCCCGAAGATCTTGGAGAAGTTCATCGAAAGACTTCTTTTTCAAAACCCTGTCGAATTGAGACCGGTAATTACCGACCAAGCTGATGCCTTCCACGATAACGTCATACACGCGCCACCCCGCAGGGCTCAGCAAAAACCTATAATCAACCCAGTATTCTCTGCCGTTCTTCAAACTCGTTTTGGTGTTTATCTCGACACTATCGTCGACAACAATTTCTCTGAGATATTGGATCTTGGCGTCGCCGTTTTCTTCTAACGTTCCCATATAGGCATGTTCCAGAAAATCGATGAAAAGTGGCGTAAATTCTCCCAAGCGATCGTTGTAACTGCGCGCGTTGGCACCGAGCGAACGCTGCGCCATTTCTTGAAAATCAAAGAGTTGTTGCAAGATGGCGCGCTCGCGTTTCCTTCGTTGAATCAAGTGTTCGTCGCCGACCAATTTT
>QHNJ01000253.1 GCA_003218395.1 Verrucomicrobiota bacterium | reverse complement strand
TCATGGCTTCCGCATCAGTCAATCCTCTGAGCTTATTGCACGCTCTGTTTGGTACGACGCTCGTCGCTAGCGGTGCAGCCGCGCTCAATCAGTATCTGGAGCGCGGCCACGACAGTAAGATGCGCCGCACAGCTAATCGTCCGCTCCCCGCCGGACGCGTGAACCCACGAGAAGCGCTTTACTTTGGTATTGGGCTGTCAGTGACAGGCACGTTCTACCTTGCAGTAACCGCAAATATTTTAACCAGTGTCATCGGAGTGGCGGCGCTGCTGAGCTACCTCTTTCTTTACACGCCGCTCAAGCGTCGCACTCATCTCTGCACGCTGATCGGCGCTTTTCCCGGAGCGGCTCCCGTCCTGATGGGCTGGTCGGCGGCGCAAGGAAGCCTGGCACCGCAGGCGTGGCTGCTTTATGCGACTCTTTTCCTCTGGCAGTTTCCGCATTTTCTAGCGATTGCGTGGCTCTACCGGGAAGATTATGCGCAAGCCAGGATGTTAATGGTTCCCGACGAGCATAACAAAATTGCTGGTACCTTTCGTCAAATGTGGATTGCTTCGCTGGCGTTAATCGTTACGACTCTCGCACCGAGTTTCATCGGTATGACAGGAAACCTCTATCTGTACTTCGCGCTTTTCTTTGGCCTGGGACTTTTATTTTTCGTGCATCGCGCGGCTCTTATTCGTAGCAAGAAAGCCGCGAGACAACTGCTCCACGCGACAGTGATTTATCTTCCGGTGCTCTACCTGGTGATGATCCTCGATAAGGCTGCCTCACGAATAGGTTGATTTGGGGACGAGCAGATATTTGGGGCGATGCTGATATGAATTCAGTCGTGGAAGCGCTTGGGGATTCTTGGCACCTTCATCCCCCAATTGAAGCTCTTATATTGTTGAGCGTTGCGGTTTACGCAACGGGTTGGTGGAAAATACATCAGCGCCGGCCCGATTATTTCACCTTTAGACATCTACTTTGCTTTGTCGCCGGAGAGATCGCGCTCTTTGTCGCGATCGCTTCGCCGCTTCATGAGTTGGCGGAAATATCGCTGATGGCGCACATGATTCAGCATGTTCTGTTGATGATGGTCATTCCGCCACTGATTTTGTTGGCAGCGCCACACATCACGTTACTGTTTGGTTTGCCTAACGCCATGTTGCACGGTGTGCTAAGACCGTTTCTCGGCTGGACTCCGCTGAAAAAACTAGTGCTTATTCTATTCCATCCGGTGAACTGCTGGATCGCATTTGTCGCGACGACTCTAGCCTGGCATACGCCGGTCATGTTCGAACTGGCGCTCCGTTCTGAGCTCTGGCACGCAGTCGAACATATCTGTTTTCTCGCCACCGCGCTTTTGTTTTGGTGGCCTGTGATTCAACCATGGCCGAGCCGTGCGCGATGGCCGCGCTTGGCGATGATTCCGTATCTATTGCTCGCGGATCTTCAGAACACGGCCTTATCAGCTTTTCTGATCTTCTGCGATCGCGCGGTGTATCCGA
>QHNJ01000252.1 GCA_003218395.1 Verrucomicrobiota bacterium | reverse complement strand
CTCGATACGCGCTTCACCGGCAGGCAGCAGTGACAGCTTATGCCCCGGTGCCTTGAGCAGAGCACGCGCGAGCACACCGGTAAATTCGGGAGGCGCATTCGTCGGTACATAAAAGGCTTCTCCAGTGGTGGCTTGCTCTCCCTGTTCGCTGCGATTTTTCCAATGCGCTCTGCCGTCCTTAACGTCGAATCGTTCGTCGATCGGCGCTTTCATGTAATCGTTGCCGTGACCTTCGTATTCGGTCGGCACTCCGGCAGCGTTCAATTTCCAGGTGGCAGTGATGTGATCACCGCGACCGCGGTCGTTATACGAATATTCGACGTGTGCGACGCCCGCAGCGTCGGTCTGCACTGCTTGAGTGCCGGCCGGATTGCCTTGGATCAGAATCTTGTCGCTACATTGCTCCGCTGACGCCTGCGCGATCCCGGCGGATGCTATGGTCAATGCAATAACTGAGCGCATACTCAGGTCCTCGCAGTCAGCGCCATGGAGTCAATGCAAACAATGAATGATGTTTTTATAGCGGTCCTTTGGGATGAGATGCAGCCAGGCGCCGATTTGGATTCAACGATTTTCTTGTCCTGCCTTGCAGGGGAAGCTGACACAGCTTCACTACAATCGGGCCGCCCAATGGACGTTTGCAGTTAAGATGGAAACGCTCCGAAAGAGCGCTAATATAGCCCGAGCGCCTCGATTGTCGGTTCGTCAATCGCTCCGGTGATAAACAACCCTTGGTCGCGCTGATAATTCGCAAGCGCCGCTCGCATCTCAACGTTCAGGGAACCGGTTATTGCTCCAAAGTAGTAGCCCGCATCCTGCAAAGCGACTTGAACGCTTGCGATTACCTCGTCGGGCAGCAGATTACCACAAGTGTAGATCGGCCCATCGTAATCATAATAACTATTAAGTGGATCATAGCCCCAAGCGGGGTACCAATAGCCCGCATCCAAAAAATAATATCCACCAGTGACAAAGACGATGCTGTTGCAATGGTGCCTCCACCAATCGCGATTGTGCCATTCGTGCCAATTACGACTGAGTGCATTAGAATAGCTAAATCGATTCTTCGAATTTTGCTGATTCCGCTTCGCTGTGTGCTCCCTGGTTTCGCGGTTGGCTAAATCACGCGGCATTAGTTGCACATTGTTGTTTCTTGCGACGCGTTGAGTGTTGATTGTTTCCAAGCCTCCCGAAATTTCGCGCTTCGCCAAATTGTCAGTTCCGACAACGCGTTGAGCGTTCATGATCGGCGACCTGGTCTGCGTAATCTCGCTGCTCGACGAGACGTGCGTACCGGGTTGCAAATTGTAAGTTCGCGCGCTTTGTCTAACGCTCATTGCCGCCAGAGTGGGATTCATTGACCGCATGAATGGCGAATAAGTCGGCCGCAAATTAATGGCATGTTGACCCGCGATTTGGGGCGCGTACGAGTTGATCGTTCGCGGGCCAAAGCCGACTGGTCCACGAGCGATGTTTTGCATGGCCGACGCGTTTGGATGCGCGGTCGTGGCGTGAGATCTGCCGTTCGCCGCTCCGTGAGAACTATTTTGGCCAAGCGGTGCGTTTGTCTGTCCATCAGCCGAAGACGTCGCGATCGCGAACAATGAAATCAAACAAAGCGTTAAGATCGTGAGTCGTTCCATAGGGTTGCTCCGCTGTTTAAACGTCATAAACGGTTCTTTGTTGCCAAGTTTCGACTAAAAGCGCGAAGTCCTCCAAACTTTTTTTCGCGAGGATCGGAGCTCCGTTGCACACCACGGCTCGCAAAGCGAGCACGCCAATCGAATTCACTGGCTTGATCTGCGAACAGGCAAGTCGATCACGAAAGTTGCGCCTTTCCCTGGTCCCTCGCTGCGTGCACGAATAGTGCCCTGGTGCATTTCGACGATTGCTTTGCTGATCGCGAGACCGAGACCGAGACCTTCGCGACGCGAATCCGCTTGTTCGAAC
>QHNJ01000251.1 GCA_003218395.1 Verrucomicrobiota bacterium | reverse complement strand
ACCTCATAAGAGGATTCTTGAGCGGTCGATTGGTTCAATATGAAGGTGCCAAATTTAAGATTTCCTCGCCGGGTAGCCGGCTCGAACTCGAGCCGTCTAGAGATTTAGCCATCTATGTCGGTGCGACCAGACCGGCCATGCTCAGGCTAGCGGGTCAGTATGCGGACGGAGTCGTCTTCAACTATCCCTGCACGCCGAGCTTCATCAGATATGCGATGCCCTTCATCGAGGAAGGACTCAGTCTTTCGGGAAGGACCGTAGAAAACTTCGAGGTCGCGGCATACCTGCTCGTGGCGGTCGACGAGGATGAAAAAAGGGCCCTCGATGCGGCCAGGCGTTTTGTCGCGCAGAAACTGCCTACCAGGCATTCACAGATGCTCCGACATGCCGGCGTGACCGCGGAGGAGATCAGTATCGTCAAGGAGAGCGTCGAGAGGCTCGGCTTGGTCGGAGCCGCCGCGGACCTCGATGATGAGCTAGTGGGCAAGGTCACGATAGCGGGCACGCCCCACCAAGTGGTAACAGGCCTAAGACAATTTCTTGGTTCAGGTCTTAAGCTCCCGATCGTATGGGAAATAATCGGCTCCAATCGCCGGCGTTCGCTCAGCCTTGTAGCGAAAGAGGTGATGCCGAAACTACTTCAGGGAAAGTAGAGCGAAACCGATCAGCAAAGAGGACAATCGCAGAAGATTTATTTTTTCTATCCGAGCGGCTCTTCGAACATCGCGTCGCTACGGTTTTCTTGCCCACGCTAACATCGCCGGCATCGGCAGTTCGACCATGTCGTCCTTCGTGTAGGCAAGCGTATCCCGTCGAATCCCTTCGCGGATCTTGTCTAACGCCTCTGGCTTCTGCGCGCGGAGCAAGCCGGCGGTGCGTACCGTGCTGTCTCTCATCGCTTCGAAAACCCCATCGCCAGCGGGCAAGCGCCAGACCTGCTCGACCTTTTTCACCTTTGGCGAGTCGAAGCCGGCGGCGATTAACGCTCTCTTCGACTCAATCGGATCGCTGAAACGAAAGAAAGGTGGACCGGGAGGCAGCGGCACCTTCGCTTCTCCATGAGCCTCCACCGCGCTCAAAACAATCCCAAAGCCGACGGTTTCTTCCGGTTTTGCCCATACGGTAAAGGCAAATTTACCTCCGGCACGTAGAACGCGGTGCGCTTCGACGAGCGCGTGATCCGGCCTCCCGAGATGGAGAATGCCAAAATTCATCACGGCAGCATCAAATAAACCATTCCCGAAAGGTAACGCCTCGGCGTCGCCTTCGCGAAAATCAACGCCGGGATCGAGTTTTCGCGCCTCAGCGACCATGGCAGGTGAAAAATCGACGCCAACAACCACCGCGCCGCGTTTGGCCGCTGCCGACGCGACGTAACCCGGTCCGCTGGCGATGTCGAGCAGATTGACACCCTTCTTTACGCGAACCGCATCCAAAAGCGCGCCGATCGCCTGGATCGTGAGGCTGCCAAAAGCTTGATGATACTCTCCCGGAATGTTTTCCCATCCGGCGCGCTCAAAGTCACGAAATTTTTCAGGCTCGATCATCATAACTGTAAGACATGAAGCCCCAATCCGGGATTTTATACTGCTTAGACAACTCCTGTTTCTACGTTAGCTTTCGAACCTTGTAAAGTGACCCAAGCTCTCGTCATTCTCGACTGCCTCAAGGGATCCCCTGCGACAGTTAGACGCAAAATTCTAACTTGACGCCACCAGGCAATTTCTTTAGTGTCGGGAACATTCCGAGATCGATAGGTCACGGAGGATGCGATGAAGGTTAGCCTCTCCGGTCTATGCTTTTTTTCAATGTTCTTGGTCGCGCTCAATCTCGAAACGTCACAAGCCGCCCAGCCGCTGACCAAAGTTCTGATGACCACCGGCTCGTTCAGCGAGCGGGAGGCCGCGATGTACGTCGCGCAAGACCAAGGTTTCTTCCGGCGCTATGGCCTGGAGTTGACGTTTGTTCATGTCCGCAGCGGGCCCATCGGCATGGCCGCTCTCGCGGCAGGCGAATCGCAGCTTCACGAGGGCTCCGTCACCGGCGCTGTGCTTGGCTCGGCCGCGGAGGGCACCGATCTGGTATTTGTTGCCGGCATAATTAATAAGCTTATCGGCAACATCATGGCGTCGCCAAAAATCAAGAGCCCTGCGGACTTGAAGGGCAAAGTGATAGGCGTCACCAGCGCGAGCGGTGGCAGCTGGATGTTTACGACGTTGGCCCTCGAGTACTGGGGCCTCGACGCGAAGCGCGACGGCATCACGTTTCGCATCCTGGGCGACGAAGCGGTGCGCAGTCAAGCGCTTCTTAACGACACCATCGCCGCAACCCACCTGGGATATACCTTTGCAGCGCCACTCAAAAGCCGGGGCTTTA
>QHNJ01000250.1 GCA_003218395.1 Verrucomicrobiota bacterium | reverse complement strand
TACGATCGAATGGAATATGGCTACCGCTCACCATAACGCCGGCACGTCCGGTGGAGATGGCGTGAGAGATCAATGCCGGCGTGGGGATCTTGCCCGCGTTCTCCACCTGAAACCCCGAGTCGACAACGGCTTGTGCGCAGGCACGCATGATGCGGTCGGTGCTCGGCCGAAGGTCGCCGGCGATAACCACTGTGCTGCTCGCATGAATATCGCCGATGCTCAACAAATACCGGAGCGCAGCTTTGACATTGATGTAGGCTTCGAGGTCGGTGATGTCTTTGACCAGGCCGCGCAATCCGCTGGTGCCAAAGACCAACGCGACCGGCGCATAATTGAGGAACGAAGCCGTTGCGGATATTCGTGGTTCGGACATTCAAGTTATCTACTTGCAGCCTCGCCTTCCGGCCAGCGATGGTCCCGATGGCGACACCAACAGGGCTCGCTCTATGTAAGTAAACGTCTTAACAAGTCGATGGGCACCGGGAAAATTATGGTGGAATTATTATCCGCTGATACCTCAACTAGACTTTGCAGGAATCTAAGGTGCATGGCCGCCGGTTGTTTTGCAATGATCTCAGCTGCATCTGCGAGCTTCTGCGAGGCCTGAAACTCTCCCTCGGCATGAATGATCTTTGCACGCCTCTCTCTCTCCGCCTCCGCCTGTTTGGCCATCGCCCGCTGCATCTCCTGGGGAAGGTCGATGTCCTTCACTTCTACCAAAACCACTTTGATTCCCCACGGCTCTGTTTGGGAGTCCAGGATCTCCTGAATTCGCGTGTTGATCTTTTCCCTCTCGGCTAAGAGCTCATCCAGTAACGCCTGCCCGCAAGTGCTCCTGAGTGTAACCTGGGCGAGTTGAGAAGCGGCCAGGAGATAGTTTTGTACTTCCGTGATTGCTCGATTAGGCTCGATTACCCTGAAGTAGAGAACAGCACTGACCTTGATGGAGACGTTATCGCGTGTAATTACATCTTGCGGCGGGACATTCATTGTCACTGTGCGAAGCTCCACGCGCATCATTTTTTCGACGAGAGGAATGACGTATGTAATCCCAGGGCCCCGTGCCTGTACCAAACGCCCGAGCCTAAAGATCACCGCTCGCTCATACTCCTTTAAAATCTTGATCCCACTGATGGCGAGCAAAACGGCGATGACCAGAGCTGTGGCAATCGCCCCAAAATTGAACATAGCCTATCCTACGCCAACTTCGCTATCGACCTGTCCTGCAGACGCAAAAGGGTCCACGGCATATTTCACCGCCTCAGACAGCCTGTCAACAACACAAACAGGACGCGTTGTAGCAACGTAACTGCGTCACGGGTTAACAGCAACGTGATTATTTCAGGACATGGAGCGCATAACCCCGACAATGAAAGCGTAGAAGCGAGTCGAGGTCATGCCGGATACCGTATCTACCACGGCGTTCACAATATCCCGGTGCCCTTGATGGCGCTGACAATCTCCCCCTTTACGGATTCAAGCATGCTTTTCTGTGACATGGCTCACCTCCTTTATGAATCCTTAACGTTATGCAAAGTGATCTCGGACTTTTTGAGATCTCTGGGCCTTCCTGCGCAACTAAAATATATCGGTTTACCTTTTGGCTCGGATCGGAAAACAGACTCCGCTGTTTTTGGCTCTTCTTCCTGAACTTTCCTCTCAGTTTTTGCTCTCTCGTTTCTTCCACCCATTGCCGTTTTCCTTTCGTTCACCGAGGCGACCGCTCGTGCGGTGCATTGCCTTAGCGCTTGGCTGTCATGAGGCGGAGATCGTCCTCGACTGCGCGCAGGCCCTGGATCGAGCGCGCTAGCACCGCTGCCTCCAAGCGCGCCGCGCCCCGGTCGGAGTGGTCCCCGTCAGCCGCACGACGCCATTCTTCACGTCCACGGTGATGTCCTTGAAGCCTTGGGTCTCAAAGGCCTTCACTTCGCGCTCCATCTAAGGCGGCTACGGCTATCCCTCCTTTTAACGGATCAAGACACGTCCCTAGTTTGTCTTCACCGTCTCACGAGGCTCATCGGAATCTCAAGTTCAGTGATATTATCCGGATCGGGGTCCTGCCTCTCGTCTATGCGTTCAAATCTCTTTTGTAATTCGAAGCGCAACATCTTTTTTCTTTGCCCGTAAGCAACGATCGAGCGCGGACTGCTCGACCAGGTGCGCCCTTTATCGGGGCTGTAGAGTTCGAAGCGCTGACCGCAGATCTCAATTTGTTTGAGCATGGTATTCTCCTGACCCTTGGTATGGGTTTGTTGCGACGTGATCGTGGGGTCGCAGCCGGACTGCCATACCCTTTAGAATCGGCCAATTAGGAACATAACGAGGACCACAACCAGTACTACCCCGGCGAAGCTCGAGGGAATATACCCATACGAG
>QHNJ01000267.1 GCA_003218395.1 Verrucomicrobiota bacterium | reverse complement strand
ATGACTCTTACCAAGTCCCACAGCGTCGCTACCGCCAGCACGAGCGCGGCGATGAAAAGCAGATGGTCGTAGCCCGAGAGAATATGCATGATGACGTGGCGGATGTATTCCTTCACCATGCGCGCTCTGTCGAGCCGCGACGCCGAGCCGCTCGCGAGCGCGTTCACGTCGAGGACGAGCGGCTCTCTGGAAGTCAGCAACAGCCCTTCCATCGGAGACTCTCCGTCGCGCCGGGCGCGCACGACGTAACTCGCCTCCCAGGGATTCCCCGGCGCGAACTCGAACTCGCGGAGCACGTCTTCCTCGAAAGCGATGCGCGCTGGAGCGCCGCCGGCGATTCGATATTCGATCTCGTAAACCGGCCGCCCGTCGGCTTCTGCGGGAACTTTGACCACCCGCCCGTCGAGCGGCCGGCCATCGGCCGCGAGGCGGAGGTGTGCGATGAGATAGTCGCCGTGTTGCCGCACCATCTCGAGCGCCGTCAGATCTTTCCGTCCGGCATAGGCCGCGGCCACGAGCACTTCTTCCATCGAAACCCTCGCCGTCACGCTGACGCGCTCGGGAAAAACCACGACCTCCAGCGCACCTTGCGAAACCGGATGCGCACCGGCTGAGCCCGCCTCAAAAGCCGCGAACGCGAGCGAGCACGCAACGATCAACCGGAGCCGCTTAGCGATGAACATGAAAATTCTCATAGCCGGGGTTCATTTCCGAAAGCGCCTGCAACAACCGTTTGCCTTCGCCGGTCCGGCCGGCGGCCAGATGGATCATCGCGGCGTGAAAAAACAGATGCGAATCTTTCACGCCGGACGCGAGCGCCTTCTCGATCGTTTCGAGCGCTGCGGCGAATTGGCCGTTGCGGTAAAGGGCCCAGGCCAGCGCGTCTTGGGTCAGAAAGTTTTGCCGCAGCTCGATATCCTTGCGCGCCCACTTCACGGCCTCGGCGCCGTCCTGGCGCGAGTCGGCATAAAATCCTGCGAGATGATGGTAGTAATGAACTTCGCCGCGCGCGGTCGATTCGAGATACCCGGCCAGCGCGGCGTCGTGTCAGGGCTTTGCCTGATCCGGTTTTCCCATGAACGCGAAAAGATCGCCGAGCGCTTGCTGGAACTCGGGCTGCGGCGCGCGCCCGACGACTCTTCCGTAAAGCGCGACGGCCTGGTCGAACTTGCGCTCGGCCTCGAGCAGCTCAGCCCTGTGCTCGTCCGCGAGCCAATAACCGGAGTAGGCTTTGTCGGCCTGATCGTAATGGGCCGCCGCTTTTTGATAACGCCCGCGGTTGAACTCCAGCAGCCCTCTCTCCAACTCCACCCAAGCGTAGGAGCGCATCTCTTTGGCGGAGATTTCATTTTCGGCTTGACCGTAGAGTTTGTCGGCGAGCTCGATATCGCCGAATTTCGATTCCCAATAGGCGAGGCGCGCGAGATTGTCCCAGGTCGGGTTTTTCTCGATGGCGAGGCGATACCCTTTTTTCGCCTCTTCGTATCCGGCCTGCTGAAAGGCGATGCCCGCTTTTAGAGCGATGATTTGCGAGTTGCCGGCGAAGCGCGCAAGTGCTTGGACGTCGCGATCGGCGTTTTCCAGCCGGTGCAGCCGGAAATCCAGATTGGCCTTGAGCAGGTAGAGATCGGCGAGTGGCCCGATTTCACCGATAGCACGATCGAT
>QHNJ01000266.1 GCA_003218395.1 Verrucomicrobiota bacterium | reverse complement strand
CGAGGAAGTCGATCATGAGTTCGCGCCCGGCATGAGCGCAAAATGCTGGGGCTTCAACGGCCATGTGCACGGCCCAACGATTGAGGCAGTTGAAGGCGATCGAGTGCGGATTTATGTGACAAACAATCTTCCCGAGGCCACAAGCGTTCATTGGCACGGGATTCTGTTGCCTAACGGAATGGATGGTGTCGCCGGGTTGACGCAGAAGAATATCCAGCCGGGCGAGACGTTTCGCTACGAGTTCACGCTGCGTCAGCACGGGACGCACATGTATCACTCACATAGCGATGAGATGACGCAGATGGCACTCGGCACCATGGGACTGTTCATCATTCATCCGCGCAGACCCAAAACCGAGCGTCCTGACCGGGATTTCGCGTTCATGCTCAACGAGTGGCGACTCGACACTGGCACATCACGGCCGAATCCGAACGAGATGACAGACTTCAACGTCTTCACTTTTAACGCGAAGATTTTCCCAGCCACGGAACCGATGGTGGCAAAGCTGGGCGATCGCGTTCGCATTCGCATCGCCAGCGTCGCGGTGATGGAGCATCATCCGATTCACCTGCATGGATATCAGTTCCGAGTAACGGAAACCGACGGCGGCCAAATTCCCGAGTCGGCGCAGCAGGTTGAAACAACCGTGCTCGTGGCTGTCGGACAATCCAGGACGTTCGAATTCGTTGCCGATGCGCCGGGCGATTGGCCGATGCATTGCCACATGACCCATCACGTGATGACACAAATGGGAGACAAATTCCCGAATACGATCGGCGTGCAGCCGAGGAAACTGGACGAGAAGATCCGCGCGAGTTTGCTGCCCGGTTACATGACAATGGGAACAAACGGCATGGGCGAGATGGCAGAGATGCACATGAAGGTGCCGCGCAACAGCCTTCCGATGGTTGGGGCGCCTGGTCCATTCGATGTGATCGACATGAGCGGTTTGCTGACTTTGCTCAAAGTGCGCGAGAACCTAACGAGCTATGATGATCCCGGTTGGTATCAGCATCCGGAGGGAACTGTCGCGACGCTTGCCAGCGGCGATCAACTTTCGCGCGACGGCATTGATGTCGATCTTTCACCGACGAAACAGACGACCGAAAAGCATCAACACTCCGGTTAATGGCTGCACGAGGCAAAAATTATCTAGTTGGTCAACGCTCCCCTCGCTCGTTTTATTGGCGCAAAAGCTGGCGCCGCCGATTCCAGCGGTTTGGCTTGCCCTCGATCGCGCGTGCGGCTTAATTTTAGATCCGGAGTCACGGCTCCGGGCGGGTTTAAAAAGTTCGAGTGACTGACCAGTTCCAGCACGTGATGGTGCTCACGTCGATCATCATCGGCCTCGGCATTACGCACATCCTCGTGGGCATCGGCTCGGCGATCGATCGGCTAAGCGGCCATGGACAACGCTTGCAACTCAGTTGGGCGCACGGTGCCTGGCTGGCCGCTTTGTTCGTGTGGATGGTGTTGTTTTGGTGGTGGCAGTTCCGCCTGCTCGGGCTCTTGAGGGCCTGGACCTTGGGACACTACTTTTTCATCATTCTGTACGCTGTTCTTCTCTTCCTTCTCG
>QHNJ01000265.1 GCA_003218395.1 Verrucomicrobiota bacterium | reverse complement strand
CAGTACCCATATCTCTTTTCGCCTACGCTTACGATTGCGGACGCGGCTGCCCCGAATGTCACGTTGACGTTGATAGTCTGGACACTGACTGGTGGAGCACTTCTGCTGTTTCCTTCGCTCATCTATCTGTTCCGGATCTTCAAGCGACAGCGGTGAGAAAGTTTTGTGTATTACGAGTGAGCTGGAAAGGCCTGTTGCCAACTCCGGGTGACGCCGCCTCGACAGCCTGTCGAAATCTCGGCGCCGTCCTTTGTCTCGTCCTTACATCGTTAAGGTAATTGATTGGTTGAGGCGAGTAATTTCGTGCAGCCTCTGCCAGCGTACCTGCTGGCATACGCGTTGCTTTTCAAAGCTAACAGTGAGGTAGGCGCGGGCTATAAATTGAATCGCCCGATTATGCGAACTGCAGTTATGTAGATCTGAAGCCGGCGTTATTTGACTCGGCTTCCATGGCGCCGTTTAGCCGATATCGGGCGGCAAATCGGATATGTGTCAAGTGGAGAAGTGAGGCGATTTCTCCGAAAATCTTTGTCCAGTATAGGTCTAACTTGGGTCACTACTGGAGCAAGGCAAAATCAGGTGTATAATTTTTAGTGAGCTCGCACAACAACTATGAATTGTATTGTGGATCGATGGCTACAACTAGCCGAGCTCGCGAGGTTGTTTGGTTTGAGCGAAGAGTCGATCAAGCGATTGGCTAAAAATCATGGTTTTCCACTTCGCCGGTTGACACCCTATGCGACGCCTGGAGTTCTTGAGTCCGAATTGGTGCCCTGGTTGAAAGCTCAACCGCTTAGGGGCCAGCCGATTCGTCCCAGACCGACGATTAAGGCACGGCGTAAGAAGTCCCGGAAACGGGATTGAGAGGTTAACCCGCATGCTGGGTTCGTTCAACATAGTTCAGCGTCGTTACCAACCCGGCAGATGATCCCCAAAAAGAAAGGACGGTAGAGTCGACGGAAGAATCTTGGCTACCCGTGTACGGAAAGGAAGTTTCTAGTGATCTCATAAAGATCGCAGAGATATCCAATGAAGGATGCCTTGCGTATTCTTCATCTCGAAGCTAATCCCAGCGACGTCGACGAGGCTGTTGCGGCGCTCGCAGCCGAAGGCATCGCCTGCGAGTTTCTTCGCGTTGAAACTCGCGCCGACTTTGTCGCCGCCCTTGAACAAAGCGGATTCGATCTGATTTTTGCCGAATATTCCCTGCCCAATTTTGATGCTCCTTCGGCTCTGGCTATCGCCATCGAGAAATCTCCGGATACGCCGTTTATCCTTGTTTCAGGAACCGTCGGTGAGCAAACAGCCGTTGAGCTACTTAAGAAAGGGGCCACTGATTATGTCGTCAAGCACCGGCTCTTTAAACTCCCAATTGTGATCCGCCGAGCTTTCCGCGAAGCCGCTGAGCGGAGCGAACGCAGAAGGGCAGAAGAAAAGGCCGAGCAGAATCTCCAGCGTATTCGCGCGCTTCACGAAATTGAAAACGCGATAGCGGCGGCCCTCGACCTCAGTGACGTGCTGAGGCTCCTGTTAGAAAAAATCGAGTTGTTTTCACCGTTCCCGGTGGTAGCTACAGTCAGACTCTTGAACCGCGAGAGCGGCGAAGTGGAGCCCCTGGTTTGTCGGAATCTTGACGAAGCAGAATGGAGAATAAACAAAAAAAGAACGCCCAGCGGACGGGCAAAAAGAATTTGCGAGACCAAGGCATCTCTTGTCGTCCGAAATATTCAGACAGATCCGCAAACTTTCAATCAGGAGGTTTATCGTCAGTGTGGTTTGGTGTCTTTTTTGGGAGTTCCGTTGATCGCTAAAGGACATAGCATGGGAGTTCTGAGCGTCTACACCAAAATGGAGCATGAATTCTGCCAAGAGGAGATCGAGTTCCTTTACACCCTGGCGGACCAGGCAGCCATCGCTATTCACAACGCCCAACTCTACGACGGCATGGCAAGAGCAAACAGGGTGAAAGATGAGTTTTTGGGCGTCATGTCCCATGAGTTGAGGACGCCGCTAATCGTTCTTTTGGGATATATTGGACTGTTGAAGGATGGAATGATGGGTGAGGTTAACAAGC
>QHNJ01000264.1 GCA_003218395.1 Verrucomicrobiota bacterium | reverse complement strand
GGCGGCGATTTGAGTTGGGGGGCCAAGCGCGCGGCGAATTTTTCGTAATCCTCTTCCATCCGGTCCATCATGAACGGCGCCCAACCGGCGCCAGCTTCTAGGAAGGCGACGCGCAGTCGCGGGAATTCTTGAAAGACGCCTTGGAACATCATATTCGAGATCTGCAGCATCTGAGCCACGGGATGTTCCAGGAGATGAGCTTCCAAGAAGCTGGATACTCGGTCGAGTCCCAGGTTTTGGCTTATGCCGCCGTGAACGGCGAGCGGCACGTCGAGCCTCTGTGCCTCATCATAGATTTCGTGAAAGATAGGCGAGCCGTAGAGCGGGGTTCGGTTGTTCGTGACCGCCGGTAACAGACCGCCGACAAAGCCAAGTTCTTTAACTGAGCGACGAAGTTCCGCAGCGGCGGCTTTGGGATCTTGCGGCGCCAGCAGGGCGACGCCTTTGAGCCGCGGCGTCTGGCTGGTGAAGCGATGATGCAGCCAGTCGTTATAGCCCTGAGCCAAAGCTGAAGCCCACGCCGGAAGCTGGATCATTCCCAAAGCCAGAGCGGAAGTCGGATAGAGCACGGCGCAGTCGATGCCGTTCTCGTTCTGAAAACGAATCCAGGCCTCGGCGTTCGGATCTTCGCGTTTTCCTTTGCGCGAGAGGCCGCGCTGCCAGCCGTCGGCATCGAATATCGGCCACGTGGAGTGCCAGTCCATTTCACCGAAATTGCCTTTGATATGAGCGAACAGGTCCTGGTGTTGCTCCATCACGTGTCCGTCTGCATCGATAACGAGTCCCGCCATTTTGTTTGCCTCCTAATGGTTTGGCTCACAAGTTCGATGAATAACTCAGCGCGTCATTTATCGTCATTCCCGCGAAGGCGGGAATCCAGACCGTTTGTATTCTTGGATTCCGGCTCGCCCCCGGCGAAATCCGGGTTGGCCGGAATGACGGTAGGAAATATGCAGTGAGTTCTATTTTCTATTGCAGAAAAATTTTCTGATATTCCTTTTGCTTCTCTTCGTAATCCTTTTTGCCGAACGAATACATCTGCACGAACTTGATCTTGTCCGCATCCGGGAGCGGCGGATAAATGCCCTTGCGATTCACAAACTCACCGGTTTCCGCTTGAATCTTCATGCTCTCTTCATCGAGGAAAAAGTCGATAAAGGCCTTGCCGGCGTTGGGCCGCGGCGCTTTGGCTCCAAGGTTGATGTACTGGCCGTCGCCAAGCATTTGGTAGTCCCGGACGTAATCGAGATTGGCCCCTTGTTTATTATACGTCAATACAAAGCGGACAAAAGTGATGCCGATCGGCGTTTCCCCGGTGCCGACACGGTCAGCGGCGGGCACGATGGACTCGACGAATATTGGTTTCGCGGCGGCGAGATTGCGAATAAATTTTCCCGCTTTTTCTTTCCCCATGATTTTGTCGAGACTCGCCAGCCATTGGGTCGTCAGTGTGTGATTGACCGGATGGGGCATGACGAGCTTGCCGCGGTACTCTGGTTTAACGACATCTTCGAGGGTTTTCGGAGCCTGCGATGCTTTGATGTCGTTCTTGTTATAGATGACGCCGTACAAAACGTTGCGGTATCTTGCGCCTAGGTTCGGGTCGATGGCGTTCTTGGCAAACCCTTTAAACGAAGGCGATTCGTATTTGGTGAAGGCACCTTCCTTCGCCATCAGGTGCATGTGATCGCCGGTGGTCGCGAC
>QHNJ01000263.1 GCA_003218395.1 Verrucomicrobiota bacterium | reverse complement strand
CCATGGAAGTAGAGCTGAAAACAAAAAGAAAGGCGCAGGCCAATGTTAAACAAACTTTTTAAGCCGATTATGGCCGGTCCGTTGCTTATTTCGATAATTTTCCTGACAGCTTCGAAAGACTCAATGGGGGCCGAGAAAATCGAGAAGGTAATTATAGGCACCGTCGCGGCGGTTTCTGATGCCGGAATTTACGTAGGAATCGCCAAGGGATTTTTCAAAGAGCAGGGCTTGGAGCTGGAGCCCGGGGTCTTCGACAGCGGAAGCAATCAGGTCGCGTTGCTGGCGGCCGGCAAATTGGACGTCGCGGGCGGGACTCCGGCTGCCGGCACATTCAACGCTTTTGCCCAGGGAGTCAACATTAGAATCGTCGCCGACAAGGGCACGCATACGCCTGGGCACGGATACATCGCGTTTCTGGTTAGAAAGGAGCTAAGTTCCCAGATCAAAAAAGTAGAAGATCTGAAAAAATTACAGAAACCGAGAATGTCCATAAACGCGACCGGAGGTAGCGGCCAGGAAGCGCAATTGAGAACTCTACTCAAAATCGCCGGTGTAGACATCAAGAATGTTGAAGTCAAAGTCGTGCCCTACCCGCAAGTCCCCGCTGCTCTGGCCTCCAACGGATTGGACGTTGCGCCAACGATCGAGCCCTACGCTACCAAAGTGATCGAGCAAGGGATTGGGACTAAACTCATATGGATAGACGAATTTAGGCCCAACGATATCGGTGGAGTCTTGATGTATTCAGAGCAATTCATAAAGGAAAGACCGCAAGCCGCCAAAAACTTCATGGTCGCCTACCTGAAAGGCGTCAGATACTACCTCGACGCATTTGAAGGAAAGAACCCGGCGCTGAAGAGCGAAGTGATAAATATACTGGCTCAAAATACTACGGTAAAAGAACCTGATCTTTACCAGAGAATGAGAGTGCCCGGCTACGACACGAACGGTCGAGTGAATGTAACGTCGCTCAAAAGGATGTACGCCGACTTCGTCGACATCGGCTATATTCAAAATCCCGAGAAGGTGAAAGTGGAAAGTCTGGTAGACAATTCCTTCGTGGACTTTGCGGCGCAAAAGCTAGGACCCTATAAGAAGTAAGATCTGGCAGACGAGGTAATGGAGTCATGGAGTACAGGAGTGTCTAAAAACCATCACTCCAACACTCCAGTTCGCCGATTTTCCGCCTGACAGGGAGTTAATCCTCTGAGTCATATGGAAACCAACTTTGGCGACAAAACTGCAAAGCTCAGGATAAGAAACTTAAGCAAATCGTTTTCTTTAAACGGGACCGAAACGCAAGCCCTACAAGACGTCACACTGGATGTTTTTTCAAACGAGTTTTGTGCGGTTGTCGGCCCGAGCGGTTGTGGAAAGACAACCTTGTTGAGGTTACTGGCCGGCTTGGAACAGCCCACTTCGGGTGAGGTTCTTTACGGAGACTGCAGTCCGAACAAGCCAAAATGTAATTTGGTATTCCAGGAACAGGCGATATTTCCGTGGATGACGGTTTGGGAAAACATAGCTTTCGGGTTGCGCCGGCGCGGAGTCAAAGGAGCGGAGCTAAATGATATCGTCAAGCATTTTTTAAACATCACCGGCCTATCCGGATTCTGGAATTTTTACCCTTACCAATTATCGGGCGGAATGAAGCAACGAGTGGGCGTTGCCAGGGCCTTTGCGAACGATCCGGAGATATTATTGATGGACGAACCCTTCGCCTCACTGGATGAACAGAACAAGACCTTGCTTCAGGATGAATTGTTGAGGATTTGGGAAGAAACCAAAAAAACGGTGGTGTTCATTACTCACAGCATCGATGAAGCCATCTCGTTAGGCGATCGCGTGGTCGTCATGACCAATCGGCCGGGTAGAATCAAATCGATCATCCCGGTACGGTTTGGCCGCCCGCGAAAAATGATGGAGCTTCGGAAAGAGGCAGAATACGGGGCGCTGGTATATCAAGTCTGGCAACTGCTTTACGAAGAGGTGATGAGTTCCAAGGCCTGAAGTTTGGAACGTGCCGTTGGCCTCAGAAAGCGAATTTTCCGGGACTTACGTTCGGGGCTTGTCTCATGCAACCTTCGCTTCTCCGAAAACCACCTCCTCCGTCTTTCCCGCGAAAGCGGGAATCCAGAACTCTTTGAATTCCTGGATTCCGGCTCGCGCTAGCTATCGCCAGCTTGGCCGGAATGACGATTCGGTTCCTTTTCGGAATCCGATACACGGACGGAGTTACGTCGGCGAGTTTTCCAAGGTGTGACTAGAGTTAGATCCGTATTCGATCTATTCTCCGTAGAGATTCTTGATGAACCCGCTCTGCTCCAGCTCTTTCAAGT
>QHNJ01000246.1 GCA_003218395.1 Verrucomicrobiota bacterium | reverse complement strand
GGGCGGTCTGCACGCGGAGCGATCCGATCCGCTCGATCACGCTCATCGATCACACCCGCGCGAATGTTCTCGATCCGATGGTGCGTTCGCGGTTCGACGAAAATGCCGGCCACACGAGCTCCTGCGCGGTGATCGATGCCTGCCGTCCATTTCCTTTGCGCGATCGCTTTCCCAAAGTGGCCGAATCGAGCGCGGAGTTCAAAAAACAGATCAGGGAAAAGTGGGCGGGAATCTTAAATCTTTAGGCTCTTAAGGGTTGATTGTGAAGGAGTATTCACCACAGAGGCACAGAGTGCGCAGAGTTCAAGAGTATTTTTTAATCAAAAACTCTTTACTCCGTGCCCTCGGCGTCTCCGCGGTGCAATCTCCGAGTCCGGCTTCACACACGGAAGCCTGAAGAGCCAATCTTTAAAACAACGGGAGTCAGGCGATAAATGGCAAAATCCTCGCGTGCTCGGCCGCGCGCTTTAGCGTGAAGACTAATCCATCCCGACTACGCTTCTTACGAAGCAGCGGAGCTCAAGGCAAAATTGGGGATTTCGCTTTAGAATCAGTATGGTGCGCCCGCCGAGAATCGAACTCGGACTTAGGGTTCCGGAGACCCTCGTGATATCCCTTTCACTACGGGCGCCGTTAGCTTTTTAACATCAGGTGTACATGCAGTCAACGTGGGAGCCGAAGATCGAGGATAGAGAATAGAAGATCGATCATCGATCCTCTATCCTCAATTCTCCAAGTCAAACATGGATTTGTTTCATAACACCGACCATCTCATCATGGATGGTGCCATTCGAGGCCAAGGTCTCGTTTTCCCAGATAGAGAACGGATGACCGGAGAAGTCCGTGAGTTTCCCGCCCGCTTCTTCGACAATCAAGCCGGCGGCGGCGGTGTCCCACGGACGAAGCTTGAATTCCCAGAAGCCGTCTAGTCGCCCACAAGCGACATAGCAGAGATCGAGAGCCGCGGATCCCGCGCGACGAATCCCCTGAGATCGAGTCATGAACTCTTTGAAGAAAGTAAGATACAAGTCCGCCTTCTCGCGCCGGTCATAAGGAAAACCGGTGGCGAGAAGCGCTTTGTCCAATTCTTTGATGTCAGAGGTTTGAATCGCGCTGCCGTTGAGTGTGGCTCCTTGGCCTTTGACGGCCCTAAAGCACTCTCTTCGCATGGGATCATAAACCAATCCCAAAACGATTTTGCCGTCGTACTCCAAGGCGATCGAAATGCAGAACTGAGGATAGCCGTGGGCGAAGTTCGTCGTGCCGTCCAATGGATCGATGATCCAGCGGTAATTGCGCTTGGCGCCGATGAGGTTCGTTTCCTCTTCCGCCAATATCGAATGATCCGGAAAGTTTCGCTGTAATATATCGACAATGCGACGCTCGGATTCACGGTCCACGGAAGTCACTAGATCGATGGCGCCTTTGTAACCGATCTCCTTGGGTTGCTGCCAGCTCTCGCGAATCAGTGTTCCGGCCGCGTCTGCGGCTTCCCACGCCGCGCCGAGAAATTTCGCGATCTCATACGCCATATCACATCGTCCTTCGCAATTCGGTGACGGCTATGTTACCTAATGGCGCGTGAAGATTCGAGCTGCCGCCAAGATCAACCTTCGATTGCGCGTGGTCGGAAAGCGAAAGGACGGCTACCATCTCATCGATACAATCGTGGTGCCGGTATCGCTTTACGACGAAATCGACATCACCAAAAAAAGAACGCATGGCGCCGGTGAGATGAACTCAAAGCACCTGGAAGTGACTTGCGATCATCCATTGGTCCCGGGAGGCGAGAAGAATCTCGCGTATCAAGCAGCTAGCATGCTTCTGAAACACAAAAAAATTCGGGAATATGTTCATATCCATATTAGCAAACGAATTCCGGTGGGTGCCGGCTTGGGAGGGGGTAGCAGCGACGCGGCGGCGGTTCTCGTCGGTTTGAACCGACTCCTCGGTCTCGATTATTCATTGAAGAAGCTTGAAAAAATTGCCCTCTCGCTAG
>QHNJ01000176.1:8291-8834 GCA_003218395.1 Verrucomicrobiota bacterium | reverse complement strand
GCTGTGCGGGGAAAAGCCATTTCAAATTTTCGATTTTGCCATTGAAGCAAATCCAGGGAAACGCGAAGAAACTGTTTCCCAAATTTCCTTCTCGATCTCATCCGCATCGCGCGAGCCGTCAAGCAGCACAACGCGATTTGATTCGCGCGCGGCCAGTTCTCGGTACGCTTCGCGAACTCGCTCATAGAACTCGGCAGGTTGTCGTTCCATCCGATCCGTTCTACGCGGTTCTTGCATTCTTGAACGGGCGGTCCCTGCGTCGATATCAAGCACGAAAGTAATATCCGGGACGCAATCGCCGACCGCGAATGTGTTTAGCCGTTCGACAATTTGTCGGTCTAATCTTCGCGCCGCCCCTTGGTAAACAGTGGTCGAATCAAAGAAACGATCCGCGATCACGCAAACACCGCGTTCGAGCGCCGGTTTGATTGTCTCGCGCACGAGCTGACTTCGGCTCGCCTCAAACAAGAGCAGCTCGGTCTCCGGTGTCATACCGAAGTTGTGCGGCGCAAATTGTAGAAGCTCACGAATGGTTTCGCCGAT
>QHNJ01000176.1:0-8282 GCA_003218395.1 Verrucomicrobiota bacterium | reverse complement strand
ACTTGCGTGGATTTTCCGCATCCTTCCGATCCTTCGAATGTGATGAATGGCAGCCGCTGCATCAGCTCGATTGTGAAATAAAGCAGCTCAAATGTCGAATACGAGCGTGGCACAGCCATCTTGGCTGTGGGGCGGCGGGCGTCTCGCCTGCCAGCCGTGGATTTAGCAGGCAGGATGCCCGCTGGCCGCACAGGCTGGGAAGCCTATGCTACTATGGGGCATGAAAAATTTCTGGCTGGTGAAACAGGAGCCCTCCTCTTATTCGTGGTCGGATTTTGTCGCGGAGGGCCAGACGAGCTGGACGGGCGTCCGCAACTACACCGCGCGAAATAATCTCCGCAAAATGCGCAAAGGCGATGAGGTTCTTTTCTATCACAGCGGTGAGGAAAAAGCGGTAGTCGGCATGGCCAAGGTTACGGGTCCAGCCTACCCCGATCCGACGGCAACCGAGGGTGATTGGAGCGCCGTCAACCTTGCGCCAATCAAATCTCTGCGCCGGCCAGTGACGCTGCGCCAAATCAAAAGCGATCCGCGCTTCAAACGGATTCAGCTCGTGCGGCAATCGCGGCTCTCCGTTATGCCAATGGCCGCCACCGATTTTCGTGCGATTGTCTTGATGGGAAGATAGCGCAGGCGCTAGCGCTTTGCGCTTGTTCATATGACGAGCGCGATTGAAAATTTGCGGACATGACTTCGGTGGTTGCCAATCAATTCCTGCCGCTGGTCGCAGCGGCGGATGCCACGACGGATTCGATCGTTTTCTCCGTGCACGATGTTGCCCCCCACAGCCGAGACGTCACGGAAAAGATAATAATAGAACTGGCTCATCGCGGCGTGTCCACCTGTTCTCTTCTCGTTGTGCCCGATTATCGCCATCAGGGCCTGGCCACTAAAGATCGACAATTCGTTTCCTGGTTGCGAGATTTGCAATCGGCCGGTTATGAAATTGTCATCCACGGCTATTTTCATGAACGGCCACGCCACGCGAACGAAACGATACGCGACAAGTTTTTTACTCGCCTCTACACCGCAGACGAGGGCGAGTTTTACGATCTCGATTACGACGAGGCGCTCCGCCGAATCACAGCGGCGCGCGATGAATTTCGCGCCAGCGGTTTGAAGCCGCGAGGTTTTGTTGCGCCAGCCTGGTTGCTCGGCGCGGAAGCCGAGCGCGCCGCGCGGGATGCGGAGTTGGAATATACAACTCGGCTACGAACTTTGCACGACCTTCGCTCAGGCGAGGAATTTCCTGTTAGATCAATTGGTTACAGCGTTCGAAGCAGATGGCGACGCGCAATCAGCCGTGCGTGGAACGCGACGCTCTTCCGGCTTTTAAAGGGCAATCCGCTCTTGCGGATAAGCATTCATCCGCCCGACCATTCTCATCCGGCCATTTGGCGACAGATTGTCGATCTTATCGACGCGACGAGCGGGTCGCGGACAGCGACAACCTACCAGGACTGGATCGCCGAACAAAGACTAAGACGCGGAGTCTAGACATGAGTAAGTGCGACCTTCACATTCACTCGCGCTACAGCGCGCGCTCGGAGGAATGGCTGTTTCGTCGTTTTGATTTTCCCGACAGCTACTCTGCTCCGAAGGAGCTGCACCGGCAGTTGCTGGAACGCGGCATGGATTATGTGACGATCACCGATCACGATACAATCGCTGGCTGTCTGCAAATTATAGATCTGCCTCATAGTTTTATTAGCGAACAAGTTACGACTTATTTTCCGCACGATCCGTGCAAGCTGCACATACTCGTTTGGGGGATTTCACAAGAGCAGCACGGCGAGATCGAAGGTGTCCGGGATAATATTCTTGAGCTGCAACACTATCTCCAAACGGCCCAAATCGCTCACGCGGTTGCGCATCCCCTTTACAGCGTTAACGGCCAACTGGACGCGAGTCATCTCGAACGGCTCATCCTTCTTTTCAAGCATTTCGAGGGAATCAACGGTCTGCGTGACGCCCTTCTAAGCGATCTTGCCCAAACTCTTTTCAAGCAACTGACACCGGACAAGATTGATGTGTTCGCAAACCGCCATAATCTGGCGCCCACGCACGCCGAGCCGTGGAAAAAGATTTTCGTCGGCGGCTCAGATGATCACGGCGGACAATTTGCCGCTTCAGCTTACACGGAAACGCCAGCGGCAGAGTCCGTGACAAAATTCCTCGAATACATCCGCAACGGCAATTGCAGCGCGCGAGGTTACGGTGGGACTCCCCTCGCCCTGTCGCACGGCTTCTACAATACAGTCGTCCGTTTCATCGAGGACCATTTCCAGGAAAAACTCGGGCCAGGCGCCGCGCTGTTGGAAAAAATGTTTTCGCGTTTTATGGAAGGACGCGATCCGACGGAATTCACGCTCGCGGAAAAAGCGAGCCTGGCTGGACAAGCTGTCTTATCCGGAAAAATTTTCGAACTACTCAAGCCGGCCAACGTGTCGCTCTGGAAAGAGCTTTCCGGTTATTTCGCACGACCTGAAGTAAAGGCGAAACTCGCCGAGCAATTGGATGCAGTCAGTGAACCTGAGCGCCGCACATTTCTCATGGCCAACATGGTGGCCGAGCGACTTGCCTTTCGATTTTTCCAAAAGTTCGTTCAACAAATCAGCAGCGGCAACATGGTCGAGAGCATGCAGGCTGTCAGCGCAATTGCGCCGATCCTGGTGATTCTCACGCCGTACATCTACGGTTTTCACAGCCAAGCGCCTTCCCGAAAATGGCTCCGCGGCATTTTCAAAGAGTTGACCGGTGAAACTCCCGTCGCGCTGCAAAATTGCAAACGCGCGTGGTTCACTGACACACTGGACGATGTAAACGGCGTGGCGACTACGATTCGCAAAATGACCGCGGCCGGCGCTGCCGCTGGAAGGGAAATAGTCGTGGTCGTTTCGCGCGGCGAGCTGAACATCAACAACATCCCAATCAAGAATTTCAAGCCGATCGGCGAATTCGAGTTGCCCGAATACGAGCTGCAGAAGCTTAGCTTCCCGCCGATCCTTCGAATCCTTGATTACATTCAGCGCGAAAAATTTACCGAGATTATTATCAGCACACCCGGGCCGGTCGGATTAACTGGGCTGCTAGCGGCCAAGATGCTTAACCTCCAAACGAGCGGCATTTATCACACCGATTTTCCGCAGTACATCCGCATTCTCACCGAGGACAGCTTCCTCGAAAGCGTTGCGTGGCGCTACATGCACTGGTTTTATGGCCAACTCGACCCCGTCTTTGTCAACTCGGACGAATATCGGCAAAGCTGGGTTAAGCGTGGCTTCGATCCCGCGAAGCTGAAAATTTTCCCGCGTGGTCTCGATACCGAGCTGTTCACTCCAGCGCGACGTGAGCCGGCCTTTTGGGAAAAATTTGGCGCGAGTAACGGCCAGGTGCGGCTGCTTTACGTCGGCCGGATATCGCGAGAAAAAGATCTCGACGTTCTGGCAGATGCCTACCGGCGATTACGCGCTGAAGATCTTCCCGTGCAACTCTTCGTCGTCGGTCACGGCCCGTACGCCGAGGCATTTGCCGAATCGTTGCCCGAGGCGTTTTTCACCGGCTATCTCACCGGCAAAGAGTTGGCCACGGCGTACGCATCAGCCGACATTTTTGTTTTTCCCAGCACCACCGACACGTTCGGCAACGTGATCATCGAAGCGCAGGCTTCCGGGGTGCCGGTAGTCGTTTCCGATTCCGGTGGGCCTAAAGAGTTGGTGGAAGACAAAGCCAATGGTTTGATAACCAGGTCGCACGATGTCAATGATTTCACGAGCGCCATTCGCACTCTGGTCACCGATCCCGCCCTGCGGGAACGCATGGGCAACCGCGCCCGGAAGAGTGTCATCGACCGCAGCTGGCCGAGCGCGTTCCGCAAATTCTGGACGATGACGGATGTCTAGGAGGAACCAACGTCTGAAATTCTTTTCGAAGCTGTAGCGGCTAGCGATCGCGGTTACTAATGAGATCCGTCTCAGTCGGCGGACTTTCCACCCAATTAACGTCCCAAGCACCGTCAACCGTGATGAATGTGAGCGAGTTTGCGGGGAGCCATGCTTCGTGAATCATCTTCGCAGGCATGAAATTGAACCCGCCCGGGCTGAGCTCAAACTTCTTACCGTCGCACGCGAGCGTGGCTGTGCCAGTGATCATCGTGTGTGACTCGTTCTCGGTGTGCCAATGCTTGCGAACGTGAATTGCCTTAGCCGTTCGAATCAGCAAGCTGGTCGCATGCGTCATTGGATCAACATGTAGAAAGCATATTTCCGGAGAATCTGCCCCCAGATCGGGAAGAATCTTGTCCCATTTCAGGTCTGACAGATTTTTGAACTCTGGCTTATTTGAAGCCACATCGCCGGGAGGATTTCCCGTCTGCCCAGTTAGCGTGAGCCCAAGCGCCGTCACGACAATCGCAAGACAGAATTTTATTTTCATAGGAGCACCTAATAAATCAGATTCCGAATGGTTGCGAAATTCATTTTGGCTTCATTCTCATACTGGTTGAAATGTCCAAACTGAGCTGCGTTCGATAATTTGCGCGACAAGATGGGATCCTGTCGTCGAGAAGGTCATCGGCACCGAAGATCAACGCCGCGCCACTGCGGTGAAGCGGCTCGACATCCGCGAAATCATCGCCACAAAAACCATGTGCGAGATTACGCTTAAGTAATCACGTCTTCAGAGGTGCTCTTTTCCCTTGGCTGTTTTAATGGCCGCCATGGCCGTGACTCATACCGCCCATGCCATGAACGGATCCTCTGCCGGATTTAGCAGTGGTCCCACGGCCAATCCCTTTCATCGTGCTCGTGTGGCCCTTGCCAATGCTAGTGCCGCTCTTGCCGTGCACGCTGCTGCTTTTGCCGTGAACACTGGCGCTCTTGCCATGGATGCTACTGCTTTTGCCATGGACGGTCGCTGTATTCTGAGCATGCGACGATGCCTGAGTTGACCGATGCGCGTCGCTAACGATCCTGCCAAGGTTTAGTCCGTTGTCGTGTGCAATCTTTCCCCAGCCTTCGCCACCAGTGTGCATTGCTACGATGTCGTTGAAGCTCTGCCCAGATGCATTAGCCAGCAAGTGTGCGTTCTCCAATTCACCCCAGCCAAGCCCCGTCGATGCCCTCTGCGCTTGTAGCGTATCCACGGGAACGCCAGTCTCATCGGAAATTCTGGTCACGACTGCTCCGTTCGAAACAACCCCGCCGAAGACGAGGAAGAATGCCGCGATGATTAAGCTTAACGTTTTCATATTAGAAGGTTCGATTTCGATCCCCCGAATGGTTCCCATATTCCTGTGGAAAATTTAGGATCCTCCGGCAGTGACTTCTCCTGTAGAGGCAGGCGTGTCGCCTGCACAGGATCGATTTCCCGCAGCCGGCACGGCTGCCACTACATCCACGGCAGCGCGTCGAGATCGACGTTGCCGCCGGTGAGAATGATTCCGGCGCGTTTTCCGCCGATGTCGATCTTGCCTTTCGCAACCGCAGCGTAAGGAACAGCGGCTGATGGTTCGACGATGATTTTCATCGCCTCCCAAATCGTGCGCATAGCCGAGACGATCGCTTCTTCGCTTACCGTTACGATGTCGTCCACGTAACGCTGAATGATCGCAAAGTTTGGTTCACCAATATTTGTCCGCAGGCCGTCGGCGATGGTGAATTTTTTTGGGGTGTGAATCAAACGGCCTGCGCGAAACGATTGTGCGGCATCATCGGCATTGATCGGTTCGGCTGCGATCACCTTGATTCTTGGCCGCATCGATTTCGCCGCGATCGCCGTGCCGCAGAGTAACCCGCCGCCGCCGATCGGACACATCACAAGATCGACCTCGGGAATGTCTTCGAGCAATTCCACCGCTGCCGTCCCCTGCCCCGCAATCACATCTTCGTTTTCGAACGAATGAATCAACGTCGCGCCAGTTTTTGCGATAACGTCCGCGCATGCGGATTCGCGCGCCGCTTCCGTAGGTTCACAAAACATTATCTCCGCGCCATAGCTCTTCACGGCGCGAATCTTTACCTTGGCTGAGTTCGATGGCATGACAACGTACGCTGGAATGCCGCGAAGTTTCGCCGCGCGCGCAAGCGCCGCCCCATGATTGCCGGACGAATCTGCGGCCACGCCACGACGCGCAGTTGCATCATCCAGAGCAAACACGGCGTTTGTTGCCCCTCGCGCCTTGAACGCACCAATCTTCTGAAGATTTTCGCACTTAAAAAACAGCGACGCCCCTCTCGCCGCATCCAGCCGCGAACTGGTCAACACCGGCGTCCGATGGATGTACGGACGAATCCGCTCATGCGCCCCGCGGATAGCTGCGAGATCGAGTGACATAGCTACTTCTTTGACCGTCCAAAAAAAGCGTCGATGACCCCGAATGTGTCAATAAATCCGTGAGTCAAGATGCTGGCCCACAAATTCCGGCCAGCGACCATATAGGCCGTTCCCAGAATCAATCCCGCAATTCCCGAATCAACGATTCCCGACGGGCCTTTATAGTAATGTCCGTAACCGAACAAGATCGACACGAGCACAATCCCAAGCCAGTACGCCGTTGTCGATCTCTGCCCGATATCGGCTGCGCGGGTAAGGAGATATCCTCTATATGCGATTTCTTCACCGAACGCCGCAAACGTCCACACAAGTAACAAAGCAAGCATCGCGACTTTCATATTTCCGGCAATCTCATTCGCTAATGCGGGGGCAGTCGGCGCTGGCGAAAAGTGACCGGTAATGGGTTCAACTACAAATTGGCCCAACGTGATTCGCAATGTTGCCGCTGCCAACGCAATTACGAAAATACGACGCCATGATGAAGGCCGTTTCAAACCCATCACGGCCCAGCGGCCATCGCGCATCCGGATCGACACCAAACCGAGCACAGACAGAACGATTACTTCGTTCGGCACGATGTGAAAGACATCGTGGCCGATCACGATGAAAGCGCAGAGCAATAGCTCGAACGCGCTCAGAACGCGTGAAGCCAGAGGATTGCCAGAAGGAAATGGAATTTGGGCCGAGGACACGAGGAAAGATAATTGCGTTGCTGGCTTTTCGTGTCTGATGCGCCATGCACCTCGAATGGATTCGAAAATTCAAAGCGTTCTGCTCTTAACTCACCGTCGGGCTGTGAAAATGCTCGGGGCGCGGTCCCATGCCGATGAAACGCGCGGGCAGTTGTCGCAGAACTGGAAACCATTTTAGCAAACGAAGCACGAACGGGAGTGAAGTCCCCTTCTCAACGGAGGTTCGGCCCGTGACAACTCGGCGATGAATGAAGACCTGCATTCCTTGGATCAGGCGGGTTGGCCATTCGCGGCGCGCCTGCACTTTTCGTAAATCGCCAACGTGAACGGGACCGCGCTGGAGCTTTTCCGCGAGCAAGTTTGCCGTCGCGACTGCATCCTGAATAGCGAGATTGATTCCGACGCCGCCAGCCGGTGACATGGCATGCGCAGAATCACCGATGCAAAGCAATCCTTCGCAGCACCAATCGCGCAGACGATTCACTTGCACGGTGAGCAATTTGATCTTCGACCAGTCGTCCAGTTCGGCCACGCGGCCGCGTAAAAAACCCGCGAAGCTGACAATATCGTTTTGAAATTCCGCTAGCCCGCGTGTTTTGATTTCGTCGAAGCCGCCTTTGGGAATGACAAATCCGCACTGCCAGGAGTCGTCGCGATCGAGCAGTACGAGCAGCTTTCCGTGTTGAAAGAAACCGAACGTTTGTTGCGGATCATTCTGTTTCTTGGAGATGCGCATCCAGAGGACGTCGATCGGCACGCCGAACTCACGCTGCTCAAGACGAGCTCGCGTCTGAGTAGTCGAGTGCCGGCCATCCGCGCCAATCACGAGATCGGCGTGCATTTCCAGTTCGCCCTGCGGAGTTTTTGCGCGCACGCCGATTACGCGCTCATTCTCGATTAACAAATCGATGACCTCGGTTTCCATGTGCAGTTGGAACGCAGGGAAGCGTTTGGCGTGACTGGAAAGGAAATTGAGAAAATCCCATTGCGGCATGAAGGCGATGAATTTGCAACGCGTGGGCAGCTGCGTGAAATCAGCGACTGGAACGGCCTGCCCGTTGACGACAGCGCGTAGCTCTCGCACTTCCTGATGGGGTTGCTTCAAGAACTCATCGAGCAAACCGAGCTCGTGCATTAGTTCCAGCGTGGATGGATGAATGGTATCGCCGCGGAAATCGCGGTTGAAATCGACGTGCTTCTCCAGGATGGCCACAGGCACGCCAGCCCGCGCAAGTAAATAACCGGCCATCATTCCCG
>QHNJ01000245.1 GCA_003218395.1 Verrucomicrobiota bacterium | reverse complement strand
TGTGGCCGCAGATCCAGGCGATCTTTCCGAACCAGACGCCCATCGAACGATCTTCGATGAATTCTTGGGACGACAAGAATTTCGTGGCTGCGATCGAAAGAAGCGGCAAGAAAAAAATCGTTCTGTCCGGTCTATGGACGGAAACCTGTGTCGCGCTGCCGACGGTGCAAGCGATTAACGACAACTACGAAGTTTATGTCGTCGAGGACTGCTGCGGCGACGTGAGCCAGTTATCACACGACAACGCGATGAAGCGCGTGATCCAGGCGGGTGCCAAGCCGGTTACAGCGCTCTCGGTGATGCTGGAGTGGCAGCGCGATTGGGCGGAGCGCGACACTTATGATGCCATTATGGACATCGTAAAAACCCATTTTGGCGCATATGGCGTGGGCGTGGAGTACGCCTACACGATGGTGCATGGCGCTCCGGCGACAAAGTATCCCGAATACGTCGTACCGGCTGCCGCCGTTACGCACAAGTAGTTGCTCGGCAGGATCCGCTTACCACAATGAAACACACGAGAAGAGATATTCTGAAATTGGGAACGATGTTGGGCGTTTCTTACCTGTTCGGCGGATGCAGCATGGCTGCGAAAGAGATCCAACCCGAATTGATACTAAGAAATGCGCGCATTGCGACGCTGCTCGGTGGTTCGCGTTCCTTCGCCCAAGCCGTTGCCATTCAAGACGGTCGTTTCTTCGCCGTTGGCTCCGATGAAGAAATCATGCGTCTGCGCGGCGCGAAGACCGAAGTGATCGATCTCGGCGGCCGGACGGTGATTCCAGGCCTTAATGACTCGCACATGCATCCGATCCGCGGCGGACTCAACTATAACATGGAGCTGCGTTGGGACGGCGTGCCGTCGCTCGCGGACGCGCTGCGCATGCAGCGCGAGCAGGCGCAGCGCACGCCGCCGCCGCAGTGGGTACGGGTGGTTGGCGGTTGGACCGAGTTCCAATTTGTCGAGCGCCGAATGCCGACCCTGGAGGAGATCAACCGCGCCGCGCCCGACACGCCGGTGTTCGTGCTGCATCTCTACGACCGCGCGTTGCTCAATGGCGCAGCATTGCGCGCTGTCGGCTATAACAAAGACACGCCCGCGCCGATTGGTGGCGAAATTCAACGTGACAAGCAGGGCAATCCCACCGGATTACTCATCGCCAGACCGAATGCGAGCATCCTTTATTCCACGCTGGCCAAGGGACCGAAGCTGTCGCGTGAAGACCAGCTGAATTCGACGCGCCACTTCATGCGCGAGCTCAATCGCTTCGGCGTCACCAGCGCGATCGACGCCGGCGGCGGATTTCAAAATTATCCGGACGACTACGAAGTCATCAATGAGCTGCACAAACGCGGCGAGATGACCTTGCGGTTGGCTTACAACCTATTCACGCAAAAGCCGAAGGAGGAGTTGGCGGATTTCCGCCAATGGACACAGGTGACAAAGCCCGGAGCGGGCGACGATTTCTACCGGATGAACGGCGCGGGCGAGATGTTGGTCTATTCGGCGGCGGATTTC
>QHNJ01000244.1 GCA_003218395.1 Verrucomicrobiota bacterium | reverse complement strand
TCGCAATTGGCCAAAGCCATCGGCCTGCCTCCTGCCAAAGTTCGCGTTCACGCGGTCACCGTCGGCGGAGACTTCGGCGGCAAGGGCGGCCCTGGCGATTTGCCGATCGCCTATTTTCTTGCAAAACAAGCGAAGCAACCGGTGAGAATCGTGGCGACCAATAGTGAAGAGCTGACTTTTAGCAACCCGGACCACTATTCGGTGATCACCGTGCGCACGGGAGTCAAGCGCGACGGCCGGCTCGTGGCCCGTTACGTGCGGGCGGTGCACGGCAGCGGCGCTTACGCGGGAATGAAACCCGGACAGGCGAGCATCGGCGGCGCCGGGACGGCCGGTCCTTATCGCATCGACCATTGCTATATGGAGGCTCTCCAAGTTTACACCAACACGGTCCCCTGCGGATTCTGGCGCGCGCCCGGCGCGCTCCAGGGCATGTTCGCCGTGGAGTCGCACATGGATCTCATCGCTAGAGAGCTGGGCATGGATCCGGCGGAGTTTCGCATGAAGAACCTGATCGGCGAAGGCGAGGAAAACGCGTTAGGCAGAAAAATGACCGGCGTCAAAGCGCGCGAAACGCTCAAGGCGGCGCTCGATGCGGCGGGATGGAAGAAACCCAGGCCAGGGCGGAACTATGGTCGCGGCGTTGCGATGTACGAGCGCGGGACCGGAGCCGGTAAAGGCTGGATTGTTGTGTCTGCCGAACTCGATGGAAGCTTCACGATCTTTACGGTGAGCGGCGATCAGGGAACCGGGCTCCGCACGATCATGTGTCAGGCTGTGGCCTCGGAGATGGAGGTGCCGGTCGATCAGGTGCGGTGTCGTAACGGCAACACCTCAGAGGTCCCTTACAGCGTCGATATCGGCTTCGGCGGCAGCCGCTCGACCAATATCGGCGGTCACGCCGTGATCAAAGCATGCAGCGAGCTCAGAACTAAATTGGCGGCGCAGGCTGCGCCTATGTTGGGATGCACGGACAATCAGGTCGATTACAAAGCGGGCAAATTCTCAAACCGCAACGAGCGCCGCGGGACCGTATCGCTGCGCGAAGTGGTTACAGCGGCGGGCGGACCGGTCACCGTGAGCATAGAACTGGAGGTTCCGCGAAAAGGATCTTCCACTTCCTTCGTTGCCCAGGTAGCGGATGTGGAAGTCGATTCCGAAACGGGTCAAGTCAAACTGCGCCGCTTTGTCACGGCCCACGACGTGGGCACCATCATCAACCCCATCGCCCACCAGGGCCAGATCGACGGCGGCGCGATGATGGCGATCGGATCTTCATTGATGGAAGAGTTGATTGACGACAACGGCAGGATCACGACAACGAACCTAGGCGAATATAAGATTCCCAATATTGCGGACATTCCCAGGTTCAAGACGATTCTGGTCCATTCCCCAGGAGGTCCCGGCCCCTACGAGGCAAAAGGGATCGGCGAGATGGCGAACGTCAGCCCGCCGGCCGCCATCGCCAACGCGGTGCACGACGCTTGCGGCGTGCGAATCTTCGATCTGCCGATCAGCGCGGAAAAGATATTCCGGTCGCTGGCGAAATAGGATTGGGTTATTGGAGTGTTAGGAAGAATCCATTACTCCATCACTCCAGTACTCCAATAGAACAGTCTTTCTACGGGAGGGGTTTTATGAATGACAGGAGTCGCAGTTGCGCAAGTTTTTTTTCTGCCGTCATCTTCTTGCTCATCGTCGTTTCAACTGTGTGCGCTCAGGAGAAAATTCGGATCGCCTACAGCTCGACGGACACCATCAACCAAATCTGGACGGTTGCTTACGACGCTGGTTTCTTCAAAAAGCATGGTTTGGACGTGGACCTGGTTTATATCGGCAGCACGACCGTCGGTATCGCGGCAATCGTCGCCCAAGACGTTCAA
>QHNJ01000243.1 GCA_003218395.1 Verrucomicrobiota bacterium | reverse complement strand
CAAGGCCGGATCGACGCGGCGATTATATCGGCGCCGACGACATTGAAAGCGCGCCAGGCGGGTCTCAAAGAGCTAGTCGATATTACGGCGAAAAATATTCCGATGATTCACGCCGGCTTGGCGACGACGCGCGACTTCATCAAAACCAATCCCGACAAGGTGCGCCGCTATGTGCAGGCGTATATTGAAAGCAACAAAATCGCGCGCACCGATCCCGAAACAACCAAGCAGATCATTGGGAAATACACCAAGACGGAAAACCGGGAAGATCTGGACGAAACCTACAACACCTATGCGAAAGCGTGGGAGCAAGTGCCTTACGTTTCCGCGGCGGCCATGCAGACCTTGCTCAACTTTTCCATCAACCCGGCGGGCAAAACGGCCAAGCCCGAGCAGTTTATAGACAACTCCTTTGTCGCCGAGCTGGAAAAATCGGGTTTCATCAAGGACCTCTATAAACAATAAATGCGCATTGCTTGGTATATGGTCGCCGGCGCGGAAGGGACGTGTCTTTTCGGGACAGAGGCAGCTCAAACTTCCCAGCCGCGAGCCCGGGAATCACGGAAGCATTCCGGGAGTGGTGTCCGTTCTAAAATTGCTCGTTCAACAATGGGCTCAATCCCAAAGCTTCACAGATCAAAACCGAAGACATCGCCGACACGAGCCTGTGCAAGAAACTCGATGAAAGTGGCTTCTTGTCGAGTCGGCGAACCGCGATCAGGATAATTTCATCCGTTCCAGCCGTTCAAGTCGTCGTTCCAACGGTTTTAACAGATTCAAACGCTCAATGGAGCGCGGAAGCCACGTAGTGTCCCAGAGTCCGAACTGTTATGTTGAGTAAACGCATCTTTATTTAACATCGGAGCCGACTAGAGACCGTTCATAGCGTTTAAGAAAAGTCTTCATGGAATTTTTCAATCCGCATTTTTTCGTGCTGACCTTGGGGCTGGTGGGTGTGGTCATCATCATCGCGGCGCTGCTCTCCGGGCTCATCGACCGCAGCGACCTGCCCCAGATCGGCGTCTTTTTGGCGCTCGGCGCGATGCTCGGCCCGGCGGGGTTGGGATTGCTCGATATCACTCTCGAGTCGCCGATCCTTCGCATCGTGGCCCCTTTGAGTCTGGTTCTGGTGCTGTTCACAGACGCCGTTGGCCTCAGCATTGCGGAAGTGCGCCGTCATGGCGCGCTGGCTTTTCGGGTTTTGGGCCCCGGCACCTTGCTCTCCGCCGGGCTTATCGCTCTCGCGGGATGGCTGATGCTAGGGCTCCCGCTTGCGGGCGCAGCCATTCTTGGCGCGGCGCTCGCCTCGACGGACCCGGTGATGCTGCGCGGTCTGCTGCGGCGTCCGGGTCTTCCCGAGCCCGTGCAGCTGGCTCTGCGGCTGGAAAGCGGTCTCAACGATGCCGTCCTGTTACCCGTCGTCCTGCTGGCGATGCCGTTTCTCGGTCATGGCGGGTTCCCGAGTCAAACCGAATGGGCGCGCCTGGGTCTCGATCTTGTTCTTCTTGGACCGGGCGCCGGGATCGCCGTGGGGCTGCTTGCGATCGCCGCGTTGGAAATGATCCGGCGCAAGACCGGAGTGCGCCGGGATTATGAATCCCTCTACTCTTTGGGCGTGGCCTTCGCGGCTTTTGCCGCGGCCGAGGCCGTTCACGGCAGCGGATTCCTCGCCGCTTTCGCCGCCGGGATAACGATTGCCGCCCTGGACGTCGAGCTTTGCGATTGTTTTCTTGAGTACGGCGAAACCACCGCTGAGATGACGCTCCTCTTTACTTTCGTTCTATTCGGTAGTTCGCTCATCTGGAGCGGATTCACGGTACTGAGCTGGCC
>QHNJ01000242.1 GCA_003218395.1 Verrucomicrobiota bacterium | reverse complement strand
TTGATCGCGCCGTTCACCGGACAGTTTTTCAAGATCGCGCCGATCTTCCGACAGATGGTCTTCATTGGAGTGCGCGCTGCGCCGATGGTCGCACTGACGGCCTTCAGCGTGGGTGTAACGCTGGCCATGCAAGCCGCTCATTCTCTCCAGAGCCTCGGTGCCGAAATGTACATTCCCGATCTGGTGATGCTGACACTCTTGCGCGAGATGGGACCGGTCTTGATCGCAGTGATCGTGATTGGTCGTAGCGGTTCAGCCGTCGCAGCCGAGCTGGGAACGATGAAAGTGTCCGAGGAGATCGAAGCGCTCGAAGTAATGGCGATTAATCCGGTTCAATATCTGGTTGTGCCGCGCTTTCTGGCGATGCTGGTGATGCTACCGGCGCTCACGATCATTGGAAATTACATCGGCATCTTAGGAGGCTGGGCCGTATGCACTTTCTCGCTTGATTTTAATACCGCTGGTTACGTGCTCCGCGCGTTGCAAAGCGCAGATACGTGGGATTTGTATTCGGGAATGATCAAGAGCGTTGTTTTTGCGTGGATCGCTATCACAATAGCGTGCAATGCTGGGCTAAATGTCCAAGGTGGCGCGGAGGGTGTCGGCCAGGCAACCACGGCTTCGGTCGTGCAAGCGCTGCTGTCGATGTTGGTCATGAACGCCGTTCTGACCGGAATCTTTTTCTTTGGTGCATGAAGGCGAACGAAGAGCCCATCATCGAAGTAACCGATCTTGTCCGGACATTCGGGGATCGCGCGGTGCTCGACGATATTTCCTTTAACGTTCATCGAGGCGAGACGCTCGTTATCATGGGCGGCAGCGGCTGCGGGAAGAGCACATTGCTTCGGCACATGATTGGGTCCATGCAACCGACTTCAGGTTCAGTAAAACTTTTTGGTGAAGAAATCACAACGATGAAGGAACATGAAATCATACGTGTCCGGCAACGATTCGGGATGCTATTTCAATCCGGCGCCCTGCTCGCCTCGCTAACCGTTGGCGAGAATGTTGCGCTGCCGCTTTTGCAGCACACTGATAAGTCAGTTGACGAAGTTGAAGAGATTGTGAAGCAAAAACTTCAGATGGTCGGCCTGACTGGTTTTGAAAATCTCAAACCGGACGAAATCAGCGGCGGAATGAAAAAACGCGTGGGGCTAGCGCGCGCGCTCGCGCTCGATCCCGAGTTGCTTTTCAGCGACGAGCCGACCTCTGGACTCGACCCCATCATGACTGCAGTTGTGGACCAACTCACACTGAAATTGACCCATGGCACCCACATGACAGCGGTGGTGGTGTCGCATGACATGACGAGCGCTTTTCGCATTGCGACACGGATGATTATGCTTGGACACGGCAACATTGTCGCGCAGGGTACGCCGGATGAAATCCGCACAAGTTCCAATCCGGAGGTGCAACAATTTATCAATGGCGAAGCCGACGGCCCTGTGCCTTTGAATCTTTCGCAGGAAGAGCACCAGCATCATCGACACGTAAAGCCCCGCCCGCTCTTTGGCGCGCGGCACCGCTTCCATCACAAGACTCCATGAAACGAAATCTCTCCGATTACATCGTGGCGATCTCGGTCATCCTATGCAGTTTGGTCCTGCTCGCAGCGCTCACTTTCGCGCTTTCAGGCTATCGTTTGAAAAAACCGAAACGCACTTTGCAAATCAATTATGAAGATGTGACTGGCATTAAAGTGAACTCCGAGGTCCGTTATGCCGGTGCCCCAGCCGGGCGCGTCATCGCGATGCGCCACCTGACTGCGAAGGAGCGAGAAGCGTCTCCAAACAAAAAAGACGCCGTGCGGGTGACGATCAGCCTTGATGATGGGATTCCAGCAGTGCCTACCGACGTAACCGCGACACTCAGTTCCGATACCATGCTCGCTCCCAAGTTTGTCGCGCTCTCTGCGGGCACGCCAGGCGGCAACACCCTGGCAAACAATGCGGCGATCGAGGGCCATCCGGCTTATGGTCTCGAACAGATTACCGCGGCGGCTGGTCCGTTGTTCGAGAACGCAAACAAGTTGCTCGATAATCTCAATGTAACCGTCACGGGGTTGAAAGGAAATCTCGACCAATTCATGCCGAAGCTCGGGCCACTTGCCGATTCTCTAAAGATAGACGTGGACAATTTACAAAACGTGGTCACGAATCTCGATAATCTCACCAAAGGCGCGGATGCAGTGTTGGGAACCGCTGACCATTTCATCACCACGACGGACAAGCAGCTTCAGGAACAGTTGAA
>QHNJ01000241.1 GCA_003218395.1 Verrucomicrobiota bacterium | reverse complement strand
CCAAACCGGCGTCGCGCATAACGGCGCCAAGGTCACCCCCAACCGAAGCCATTTTCCTCTGATCATTCTGTTCCCTCCTTTTTGGTTTTTTCTAGCCTCGACTGTAGCTGGAAGACCGCAGCGTGGCAAGACGGTTCATGAAATTTTCACGCGTGAAAGCAATCGAGATTGAAGTCTGAAGAGAGAAGAGGCCATTTTTGGTTTGTTGGCTGGGGCGACGAGCCGATTGCCCCTTCTGGATTGACATAACACTCCGTTATTGAATATTGCTAGCAGAGAAAGCTTGGCCGGTGAGCTATGCTCTGAGTTTGAATTCAGGGTCCATTTTCAATGAGCTAAATAAGAGGAGCCATTATGAATACGACAAGCAACAACCTCGATCCGGAAAAACAACCTGCTCTTGTACGAATCGACATGTATGAAGAGTGGCGCAAGCGAGAGGGCGTGCCGCTGGTGGGAGGCGTGTACATCAAGGAGATGAAAGCGGTCGAGTTGGGCCCCTGGCCGCGCAAGGGCGATGGCGTCAAAGGGGCTCTGTGCTACCTGGACGGAGATGACGAGGCCGACGAGCACATCGTCGAACTGTCGCCGGGCAGCTACACCGCGCCCCTGAGACACATGTATACCGAAGCTCTCTACGTCGTCTCGGGACATGGCTCCACTTCCGTCTGGCGCGACGAGCATGCGAAACAGACTTTTGAATGGGGCCCCGGCAGTTACTTCGTGCTGCCCACCAACGCGTGGCATCAGTTTTTCAACGCCAGCCTGTCGCAGCCGGCGCGCTGGTTTTCCGTGACCGATCTTCCGCAGTTGCTGCGGCAATGGGCCAGCGAGGATTTCGTCTTCAATAACCCCTACAACTTCAAGGACCGCTACGCCGGTGAGCCTGACTATTTCAGCGCCGAGGCTAAGCTTTACCGCGGCCGGGTCTGGGAGACCAACTTTATCCCGGATATTAAAAAGCTGCCGCTCTACGAATGGAAAAGCCGAGGAGGCGGTGGTACGAACGCGTTCATGGTCATGGGCGCCGGCATGATGGAGTCCCATGTCTCCCGCTTCGAATCGGGCCACTACAAGAAGGCGCATCGGCACGGCCCTGGAGCGCACCTCTACATCACTCAGGGTGAAGGCTACGTGCTGACCCAGCGGGGCAACGAACCTCGCATCCGTTGCGATTGGCAAGAAGGCAGTCTCTATCTTTCCGGCGCCGGGGAGGGACTCTGGCTGCACCAGCATTTCAATGTGGGCGCCACCCCGGCCACCTACCTGGTGATGAACCAAGGCCTCTCCCGCAAGTACGCTGCCAATCGCTGGCAGGCAC
>QHNJ01000233.1 GCA_003218395.1 Verrucomicrobiota bacterium | reverse complement strand
CGGCGCCGGCCAAAAACAAAGAGCGCTGCGCATCGCGCTCATCGGCGGCGCCATCGCCTTTGCCATCAGCGAGACGCTCGGGCTGATCGCAGCACTCTGGCCGCAGGCGTGGCTCGCGCTATTCAGTCCCGATCCGGGCGTGATCGAGACGGGCAGCGCTTACCTGCGGATCGTCGGACCGACGTATGGATTCTTTGGCCTGGGCATGGCGCTCTATTTTGCATCCCAGGGCGCCGCGCGACTTTTATGGCCCCTGTTGACCGGATTCCTCCGCGTCATCGTTGCGATCGGTGGTGGCTGGCTTGCGCTCCGCCTGACCGGTTCGCTCAACTGGCTGTTCGCGGCGCTCGCCTTCGGCCTGATCGTCTATGGCGTCGCGCTCACGGCGGCGATCATATCAGGAGCGTGGTTTGGTCGAGAGCGATCCATAAATGCGCGTGGTAAGCTTTGATGACAAAGAGGCCAAGGGAGGGGAACAGTAATGAGAATTCTCGTCGTCGGCGCCGGCGCGATCGGCGGCTATTTTGGCGGCAGATTACTGGAGGCAAATCGGGATGTGACCTTCCTTGTTCGCCCTCGGCGCGCCGCCGAATTGGCCAGCTCGGGTCTAACCATTCGTAGCCGCTTCGGCGCTGCGACTCTTTCCAAGCCACCGACCATTCTGGCTGAAAACCTCCGTGAGACCTTCGATCTGGTGCTGCTCAGCTGCAAGGCCTATGACCTGGAAGGCGCGATTACGTCCTTCGGGCCGGCAGTTGGGCCGGACACGGTAATCCTGCCGCTTCTCAACGGCATGCGGCACCTGAACATCTTGGATGAACGGTTTGGGGCGGCTCGCTTGCTCGGTGGCCAATGCCTCATCTCCGTGAGCCTCAACGAGAAACATGAGATCGTTCACCACAACGACACGCACGAGCTGTCATTTGGCGAGCGGGATGGCACAATGTCTGATCGGGTCAGAGCCATCGCGAGGCTGATGCAGCAAGTGCGATTCGACGTCAAAGCGAGCACCGAGATCCTCCTCGAAATGTGGGAGAAGTGGGTGTTCCTCGCCACTCTGGCTGGCAGCACCTGCCTCATGCGTGCCGCGATTGGAGACGTTGTGGCGTCTGGCGGAGCCCCTCTGGCACTCGAGCTTCTCGAGGAGTGCCGGTCTATTGCTGCCGGGGAGGGTTTTACCCCGCGACCCGAATTTCTTGAACGAACGCGCAGGACCGTGACCGCGGCGGGATCACCCCTTACCGCATCAATGCTACGTGATATGGAGCGCCGCGCTCGGATCGAAGCGGATCACATACTCGGCGACCTCCTTCGCCGTGGCAGCCATGTGCCAAACGCTGACCGCTCTCTGCTGCAACTGGCCTATAGGCATCTGAAGGCATATGAGGCTCGTCGCGATCGTGAGAAAGCGGTCGCAGAAAATGCTTCGTCTTTAAAATAGCGATCCAATTAATTTCGTGAATCACCTTTCTCTGGCCAATATTTTGTCACGCTTTCTTGACATCCGATCCGGCGAGGCCCGGCGTGTCGGCATGATGGCCTCCCTTCTTTTTTTCCTGCTCGCCGCCAATAACGTCATCAAAGTTGTAAGAGACTCTCTCTTTCTCAGCCGCTTTCCCATCAGCCATCTGCCCTACGTTTACCTTTTGGCCGCGCTTCTTGCGGGAGTCCTTATAGCTGTTTACACGCGCTATACTGTAAGGCTGCCACTGTATCGGCTCATGCTAGGTTCGAATGCGTTCATTATCTCCAATGTGCTCATGTTCTGGTTTCTTATCGTCGTTTTTAATTTTGCCTGGGCGATATACGCCTTTTACATCTGGTCCGCAATCGTCGGTGTTCTCGCCGTAGCCCAATTTTGGACGTTTGCCGGCTTGATCTTCACTTCACGCGAGGCGAAACGCCTGTTCGGCGTTTTCA
>QHNJ01000232.1 GCA_003218395.1 Verrucomicrobiota bacterium | reverse complement strand
CTGATGATCTTATCGGCCCGATACAGAACTGACTGCGGAATCGTGAGGCCGATCTGCTTCGCCGTCTTCAGATTGATCACCAACTCAAACTTCGTTGGCTGCTCCACCGGGAGATCGCCAGGCTTGGCGCCTTTCAGAATCTTGTCCACATATGTAGCGGCGCGCCGGTCCAAGTCGGTATAGCTCACGCTGTAACTCATAAGCCCGCCGTCTTCCACATATTCTCGCCGGTAGTACGTCACAGGCAGCCGGCTCTTTAGCGCTAGGTTTGCAATCTGTGTACGGTGATCAGCAAGGACGCCGGATACCAGCACGAGGAGTGCGTCAGCACGCGCCTTGGTTGCGGCTCGGAATGCAGTCTCAATATCCTTGGGATCTAGTATGTCCAGGTATTGAAGCTTCACCCCGAACGCCCCTGCAGCGAGTTCTGTCTCTTTTACCAATTGTGCGTTGCCCGGCCAGGTCGAAGTCCCCAGGACGGCCACGCGGGAGAGCTTGGGAACAATCTCCTTCAGAAACTCCAGTTGTTTTCCGCTTAGCTCCGGGGCAAGCGTGGACAAGCCAGTAATGTTCCCGCCGGGACGCGCAAGGCTCGCGACGAATCCGTTTCCAACAGGATCGCTATCAAACGCCATCACAATGGGAATCGTAGCAGTTGCCTCCTTGGCGGAACGGGTTGCTACTGGACCACATGTGACGATGACGTCTACCTTGAGACGCACTAGCTCGGCCGCAAGGTCGGGCAGCCGATCGAATTTTCCTTCGGCATATCGAGACTCAATGACGATGTTTTTCCCCTCCACGTATCCAAGCTCGCGCATACCCTGACGGAAAGCCTCGATGCGGCGCGAGTTAGCCGAAGGAGTGGAACCAAATAAAATACCTATCCGAGAGAGTTTCTTCGGCTGCTGCGCCTGAGCCAACCCCACACCCACTACAAGGAAGACAGCAAGAAACCCAGCCAATTTTAGATTTTGGATTTTAGATTTTAGATTGTGGGAGCGAGAACTCGAAGATCGCATCCCGATTCTCTCAAGTATTTGTTTTTCTCCCGAATCTAAAATCGGCAATCGAAAATCGAAAATTCAGCGGCGCACTAACGCTTTCGACCCTTGTATAGATCATCGATGAAACCGCTTTCGTCGAGCTCTTTGATGAAGCGCATATCGGCAAAGTCCTCAGGCTTCGACGCCTTTGCCTTGGAGTCCGTCTCCGCGAGCGGTTCGAGAATCTTCTTGATCCCCTCCAGGCTTGGATATTGTTTTTGGGGCAGTTTGTCGTCGGTGCTGGCGTCATCATAGGACCTTTCAAGGATCTCCTTGTCCTGCAGAGACAGGTATTTCGCCAGTACTCTTATCCCCGTCTCACGGTCAGTCTTGATGCGGTGGACGGCCTCGACCTGCGATCTGATATACCTCCTGACGATGTCAGGATTTTCCCGAATGAACGCGCGGGTGGTAGCTACCCCGACACCTTGATAGGGCAGGCGCACGCTCACGAGAGTATAATAACCTCCCTTCTCGGCTCTGAAGTTGTCGGGCGAGTTGAGCATGGCGGCCTGAACCTTTCCTGTCGCCAAGGCGCTCAGGCGCTCCGGGATCGTGCCGATCTGCACGATGGTGACGTCCTTCCCTGGAGTCAGTCCAAGCCTCTGTAGGGCGATGCGCGAGATAAAATCGGCCTGCCCGCCAAAAGTGGCGATAGCAACCGAGCCGCCTTTGAGCTGCTCGGCGGTTTTGATCTCAGGCCGGCTCATGAGCCAATACTCCGAGACCACGTTTCCCCCGGCGATCATCACCGCATCGGCGCCCTTGAGGCCGGCACTCACGATCGGAGGGCCAGTCACCTGACCTATCGGCGTCTCCCGCG
>QHNJ01000231.1 GCA_003218395.1 Verrucomicrobiota bacterium | reverse complement strand
TCCAGGTGGCGATTTTCAGAGGACTCATCTACTTTCTCCAGTTCCTGCTCGAGAAGTATAAAAAGAATTTAACCCAAGTTTAAACACGAAATCTAGCAAGAGTCTGGAACTGGGAGGCTTTACCTATTTACATTTGCCCCCGGGGAAGTTTGCGAGGGCGAGATGCTAGGCGGCAACGAGCTTCAACTTGTTCTTGGCGCTCTTGCCGACTTTGTTCCGCGGGAATCGAGACGCCAGATGTTCCAGTAGATCCCTTCCCAGGCTACGCTCCTCCCCGGATCGTTCCACCAGGCTGAAGCCGAGAGAAAACAGGTCTTCGGGGGCGAGGCTTTTTTCCTTCTTGAGCGCTTCGAAGAGCGGGTAGGCCGAGTTCCGGCATAGATCGCTGAGCAATTCCACGGCGGGATGCTGCCGGTGACTCGCGACCGTAGGAGAGTGGAGTTTCAGCTGGGCCAAAGCGAGGTGAAATCTATGCTCGGGCTTCAACTCTGAAAATTCTTTGAGTGGCATCAGAAAATCGACGGCCTCCTTGTACTTTTTGGCTTTGATGAGCCGCGCGCCCTGCGCGGCCAGCTGCTCGTACGCATAATCTCCGTCCGCTTGTTTGAGCACGCTCAGGAAGGCATTCTGAATTCGATCTTCGGCTCCGACAGCCGCCTGCAACCGCTTCCAAAGTGATTCCAGAACGTCCCGCCGCCACTTGCCGTCGAAGGAAGGCAACAGCTCGGCGATACTCCACGCTTTGCTCGCGTCGTCACACGCTAAAAACTCTTTAATGAGCGCGCTGCGCGCTTCGGGAATCTTGCGCAGAGCGCGGGCCGCCACGTCCCGGCGCCGATAATCCGAATCGCCCAACTGTTCCACCAGGGTGCGGACGGAAGCCGGCGAACCGACATCGCCCATCTTGCGCAGCGCAAACTTCTGCACGTCGGCATGGGGACTTTCCAGTAAGCGGGACAGCAGCGGCCGGGAATCCGCCGGCAACTCATGGGCGTCGAGTAATTCGAGCGCCAGCCGCGTAACCTCCGAAAACTCGGCCTCTTCCAGCAAGGGAAAAAGCTTTCCGTATTCGTCCTTGCGTAACTCCTGCTCGCGAAGGCAACGGAGCAAAGCCACCAGCGCATGCGCGCGGAGACTGGGGTGCTGCTCAGCCCCCAGGAATTTCCAGAGCCAACGTCGCGCTTGAGGGCGGCCGAGCTGTCCGAATAGCCGGATCGCCGAGATCACCGCCGGCCTCTGCTGCTTTACGTCAAGCGACGGCGCGAAGACCTCGAGTTCATCGTAGAGTGTGTCCCGTTCTTTGGCGTCCATCTCCCGGATCATTGGGGTCATCAGATCACATACGGCTCTGTTAAACTCGTCCGTTCCGGCGCGAAGGATCTGCAAAAGCGCTTTTACAGCTGCCTTGCCCCGTGTCGCGCATAAAACCCGAGCCGCGTTCCACTGCCATAGCCGCGAGGCATCGGGCAATCGCAGAACCAGGAGCTGGACAACTCCCTGGCCGACTCGGGTGAGGCAGTGAACCACCCGCTCTTGAACAGCCTTGTCCGGGTCCTCGAGAAATTTTAGCACCAGCGTCGTGCCATTTGCGGGTTGTACTTCTTCGAAGTAACGCAAAGCGTAATCTTTGAGCACCGGATTGGCATGATCCAACACCGCTCCGACCGATTTGGTAACGCTGGCGTTATCCAACTTGAGAGCCGCTAGAACGATCATCGCGGCGCAGCGCTGCTCGACGGTGCCCTTGCCGATCAAATTGAGCGTTTGTTGAAGAAGGTTGTCCATTACAGTTCGTAGAAGGAAAATAGATTAGTATTCACAGTTTCTGGTTTTTAGTTTCTAGTTGATCAGAAACGAGAAACTTGAAACTAGGAACTCCCCGCCGTCTTTTCAGGCGCAAAAAAAGCGAGGGTGCGCACTTCGATGCTTTCCCGGGCCGGTGCATCCGGCGGGCTCATGGGATCATCGAAGGCCGCATGCGCGGTCCACCGCGCTCGGCCGTCTTTCCCGCAATCGTAGGTCTTGAACACCAGCGCCTCGTTTCTCTCCATGTTGGGA
>QHNJ01000175.1 GCA_003218395.1 Verrucomicrobiota bacterium | reverse complement strand
GCCAATCAGCGCCATTCCGTAATCGTCGATCATATATTCTTGACTGGTATCAGCGATTCGAAATCGCGTCCCGAGCGGGAAACGCGACCAATCAGACGCGGCGCTCAATACGTGGCGGCCGGAAAGATATCTGCCGAGCGCGTTGTGGGCTCCGCCTCTTTCGGTATGAGTATAGGCGGTGGTGCGCACGTTTTGCATGTGACGGGCGCCGGCCAGATTCGTATTCGACTGCGTAGCACAGCCAGCGACCAGGCAAGACACAATTCCTGCGAGTGTAAGGTTAAGGCACTTTGGCATTTGCAGTGTGGCGGCCTCAATAGCCACTCAAGCGGCCAGATGCAAGCGATAATTTGCTGCCCAACGAATTAGTTTATCGGCCCGACAACTAGATTAGGGATTAACCTTGGGAGGCGCAGCGGTGAGGCTGCCGATAATAAGCGGCGCACTCGCGCCGACATTAACTGCGAGTAAAGGCGAGAGCGAAATGCCACTTTTTACGTAGACGAAAGCAACCAGACCGCCGCTTCCGATCATTAAGAGCGTCATGAACCAATAAAACCACGAACGAAGATAGGGTGGGAGATTGGAACCCAGTTCGTGACGAAGTTTCCACAAACCGAATAGCTCTGCAAGAAATCCTCCGAGAATGCCGTACCAGAAAGCTTCTTGCACGGTTAGAATTTTTTGGCGTTCGCTAAGCGATAGGCATGCCAAGCATCAGCAATTCCGCTCAAAGGCGTGTTCAGCGTATACAGACTCTCTCCGCTGTCAGTTTGCATCTTTGATTTTCGGATTTTTTCCGGGTGCTCAATTAGGTACTCTTGAATAGATTCTACCGGAGAATCTGTTTTTTTAGACAGATAAGGTATCGTCACATACCCTTGGGCATTCTTGAGTGTTTCGAGAAGTTTGCCCTCGATCTGCGCTTCAGCTGTCGCTTCCATAAAAGCATACTATCAAACAGTGGCTTCTGGGTCAAGCTCAGGGGTTAGCGCTCGAAAATTCCGTCGTGCAATGGGGACAGCGCGTTGCCTTCATTGGAATCGCCATCGCACACGCCGGGCAATCTTTCGAAACGGGAGCCGCGGTCGGCGACGGTCTCTTCAACTTGTTCAACGCCTTCACCACCAGAAAAATACAGAAGGCGACGATAACAAAATTGATCACCAAGGTGACGAAGTTTCCGTAATTCCAGGTCACCGCGCCGGCTTTAGCTGCCTCGCCCGGAGTGTTAAACGTGCCGCCACCCGGCGCGCCCTTAAGGGTCAGGAACTTGTTCGAGAAATCGAGACCGCCTATTAGTAATCCGACCGGTGGCATCAGGATGTCTTTCACCAGCGAGTTAACAATTCCGCCGAACGCCGCGCCGATAATCACGCCGACAGCGAGATCGACCGCGTTTCCTTTGATCGCGAATTCTTTGAATTCTTTCAGCACAATGAAAAACCGTTATTCATTTGCGACTACGTTGACAAGTTTTTTCGGGACGACCACGATTTTGCGAACGGTTTTTCCGTTGACGAGTCGTTGAATCCTTGCATTCGCGAGAGCAATCGATTTCACTTCATCTTCGGTCGCCAGGATCGACACCTTCATTCGGTCGCGCACTTTTCCGTTCACTTGGATGACCATTTCAACTTCGTCTTCGGCCAGGAATCGTTCGTCGTAATCCGGCCATTTCTGCTCGGTCGTATCGCTGACATTATCTCCAAACTTTGAATTTAACTTTTGGCAAAGCTCGGAAGTGAGATGCGGCGCGAATGGGTTGAGCAAGACGAGAAATATTCGCATCGCCGACAGTGGGAGCGTTTCAGCATTGGTAAATGCGTTCACGAAAATCATCATTTGGGAAATCGCGGTGTTGAACGAGAGCGACTCGATGTCTTCAGTCACTTTTTTGATCGTCGCGTGGGTGATTTTTGTTTGCGCGCTGGTTGGATCGGCCTCTTTAAGCCTTGTGGATAATTCCCACTCACCCGCTTGGTTCTCAGTCATGAGCAAACGCCAGACGCGCGCGAGAAAACGAGAAATGCCTTCGACGCCGCGCATGCTCCACGGTTTCATTTGCTCGAGCGGCCCCATAAACATCTCGTAGCAGCGAAACGCGTCGGCGCCGTACTGGTCGATCACGTCGTCGGGATTGACGATATTTCCGCGCGATTTCGACATTTTCTGGTTGTCTTCGCCGAGAACGATTCCCTGATTCACTAACCGCTGAAACGGCTCCGGCTTCGACAGATAACCAAGGTCAAACAGCACCTTGTGCCAGAAACGCGCGTAAAGCAGATGCAGCACGGCATGTTCGGTACCGCCGACGTAAAGATCGACACCGCCCGGCTTGTCGCCGCCCATCCAATAACGCTCCGCTTCTTCGCCAACGAAACGTTTGTCGTTCTGCGGGTCGCAGAACCGCAGGTAGTACCAGCACGAGCCCGCCCACTGCGGCATCGTGTTTGTCTCGCGCAACGCATTGTCTGAATAGCGGACCCACTCTCTTGCCCTCGTCAACGGTGGCTCGCCCGTGCCGATCGGTTTGTAGTCATCCAGCGGCGGCGGAACCACTGGAAGCTCGTTTTGATCGATTGCGCGATGCTTTTCGTTCTCCCAAACAATCGGGAACGGCTCGCCCCAATAACGCTGACGCGAAAACAGCCAGTCGCGCAGTTTGTAATTGATCGCGCCCTTGCCGAGACCGAGTTCTTCTAACCACGCCGTGATTTTCCGGATCGCTTCCCGCGATGGCAGACCATCAATAACGGGCGAATTAATTGCGATTCCTTCGCCGACGAATCCAATCGGATCTTCGCCACCAAATGGACGTACCACTTCGCGAATGGGCAGATGGAATTTTCGCGCAAACACGAGGTCGCGTTCGTCATGGGCGGGCACGCCCATGATGGCGCCTGTTCCATAACCAAGCAGCACGTAATCGGCAACCCAGATTGGAATTCGCTCGCTATTTACTGGATTGACTGCGTACGCGCCGCTGAAAACGCCCGTTTTTTCCTTCGCCAGTTCCGTTCGTTCCAAGTCGCTCTTGCGCGCCGCCCGCTCGCGATACTCGCGCACAGCTGGCCATTGTTCTTCGGTTACGATTAAATCGACAAGTGAATGCTCGGGCGCAAGCACCATGTAAGTCGCGCCATAAAGCGTGTCCGGTCGGGTCGTGAAGACGCGAATTTTGTAGCCTCGATCGTCGATTCCGGCTACAGAGAAATCGACTTCCGCGCCTTCGCTGCGTCCAATCCAGTTACGCTGGAGCAATTTGATGCCTTCGGGCCAATCGAGTCCGTCGAGTTCATTCAGCAGTCGCTCCGCGTAGGCCGTGATGCGCAGCATCCATTGTCGCATCGGCCGCCGAACGACCGGGAAACCGCCAATCTCGCTTTTTCCATCGACGACTTCTTCGTTTGCCAAAACGGTACCCAGCTCTGCGCACCAGTTAACCGGGACATCAGCGACATAAGCGAGGCGAACGCGGTCAGGAGCCGGGCCACGATAAGTCGAAATCGGCTCGGCCTTATTCGCCTTGGCGTTGAACCAGGAATTGTAAATCTGAAGGAAAATCCACTGGGTCCACTTATAGTAGCGCGGGTCGGTCGTATTGATTTCCCGCTGCCAATCATAAGAAAAGCCAATGCGCTTCAGCTGCGCTTTAAATTTTGCAACATTCGCACGCGTCGTGGTCGCAGGGTGCTCTCCGGTTTTGATCGCGTATTGCTCCGCCGGCAGACCAAACGCGTCCCAACCCATCGGATGCAACACGTTGAAGCCGCGCATGCGTTTGTAACGCGCAACGATATCGGTCGCGGTATAGCCTTCGGGGTGTCCGACGTGTAAACCGGCTCCGCTTGGGTAGGGAAACATGTCGAGAATATAAAATTTTGGTTTTGAGGGGTCGAAATTTTTCTCGCCCGGATTGAGCGCATGAAAAAGCTGCCGCTCCTCCCAGATCGTCTGCCATTTTGGCTCGATCTGATCGAACGGATACGGCTTGCGGCGCTCGCTCATGAAAAACCCCTGACGTTAACCACGAATGGACAGGAATGAAGGCGAATTCACAAAACAACTCACTCGTTGACCAACAACTTTCCGCTATTCGTGTCCATTCGTGTTGATTAGTGGTTAATCCTCTGAATCCTGTCAAACGTGCAGCATTTGATTGTCGCCACCCGCAATGCGCATAAGACGCGCGAGATCCAGCAAATTCTAGGATCAGAGTTCGCCGTATGCGATCTCTGCGCATATCCCGAAATTTCCGAGATGACGGAAAGTGGAGGGTCTTTTGAAGAGAACGCGACGCTCAAGGCGATCGCGGTATCCAGAAAACGGCCGGGTCTGGTGATTGCAGATGATTCGGGACTAGAGATCGAGGCTCTCGGTGGCGCACCGGGAATTTATTCAGCGCGCTATGCGAGCACGAACTCAACGAACATAGAAAAGATCGACAAGTTAATGGAGGAGCTTGTGCGAGCTGGCGCAAAGAAGGATGCGCGTCGCGCTCGATTTCGCTGCGTGCTGGCACTCGCGCGTAACGGCCAGGTTCTCGGAGTATTTGAAGGAATTGTCGCGGGACGAATCGCTGACCGACCGCGCGGTCCGCACGGATTCGGGTACGACCCGATTTTTATCCCAGACGGATTTGAAAAGACATTTGCTGAGTTGCCAGCCGAAGTGAAAAACAACATCAGCCATCGAGCACGCGCGTGTCGCGCGCTTTCTGCCGAACTTCGTGCCGCTGCGACCGATTAGGGTTTCGGAGGTGGAGGCGGCGCGCCTGGGGGCTGAGCGCCCTGAGCACCCGCCGCTCTGATCTGGTAGCCGACCTTGTTGATTCCGGCAGAGCGCACTTTGTCGAGAACAGCAATCACATCACCATGCATGGCCATCAAGTCCGCGCTGATCGAGACTTTAATTTCCGGATTTGCCCGGTGCAGCTCATACAAGCGCGGCAGCACCTGATCATCTGTCACAATCTGGTTGTCAAAGGTAACCACGTTGCCTTCACGCACCTTGATGGAAACATAATCCTTAACTTGGCTTGGCGGAGGCGCAACCGCAGCCGGCAAATTGACCCGAATACCCTTCATGTGGGTCTGGCTCAGACTCACCATCATAAAACTGGCAAGCAGAAAGAACATGATGTCGATCAATGGAATGATCTCGATGCGGGCTCGTTTATGCGGAATAGGCGAAGATAATCTCATATTTTACATATTTGTTAGGCAAGATTCAGTACGACGCGCCGGTCATCGTGAAGGTAATAGGAATCTTAACCTTGGAAACTGTTCCAGGTTTAAATCGCCACTGCCGAAACGCGCTGGTGGCGGCGTTGTCTAATATCGGGCTTCCAATGCTTTGCGCCATGGAAGCGCTGGTTACGCTGCCGCTTCCCGGATCAACGTCAACGACGCAAACTCCACTGCCAGTAACGTGACGTGAACGCGCCTCATACGGGTACTGAGGACGCGGCGCATAGGTCGCAAGGGCTTTTGCTGAAGAGATCGACATCGCACCGGGGCGACCTGCAGCTTGCGGCGCCTTAATTGGCGCGAACTTTTGCGCCGTCGGTCGCTTGGGTGGGGGTGTCGTTTCTTCGACATACTCCGGCTTAATCTCGGGCGGTGGTGGAGGCTCGGGCAACGGAATATCTTCCGGCGGAGGAGTCGGCTCCTCAGTTGCCTGCAATGTCGCCTCGATGACGGCCGTCGGTATGTCAGGAGGAATCTCCGCCGGCGCCTCATGCTTTTGGGCAAGTGCAACCGCGGTGAGATGAATCGCCACTGCGCCACCGAAAGCTGCCCACCACTGCCATCGCGGAGGCGGTCGGTAGAGTAACGGTTTTGGCGTTGTGGCCATAGCAAAAAAATCACGTACCGGGCCCGGGAACTCCTCTCAGCGCCTCGCTCTTAATCTCAAACGAGATTTTGTAGAATCCCGCCGAACGCAGCATATCAAGCAAATGAACAACGTTTCCGTGAACCGTGTCGCGATCGCCACGGACGAACACTTTCGCTTCGGGATCTGATTGATGTACCTTTAACAAGCGCGCCTGCAGATCGGTGTCGGTGACCTCGTCTTTGTCGAAGAAGTAATGACCGTCTTTATCGACGGAGACACTGATGTAATCGCGCTTCGACTGCGTCTCACCCGAGCTGCCTGTGGGCAGGTTCACCTTAATGCCCTTCATATGCACCTGGCTCAAGCTCACCATCATGAAGCTGGCTAGAAGAAAGAACATGATGTCGATCAACGGAATGATCTCGATACGCGCTCTTTTGTGCGGAATCGGCGAGGTTACGTGCATTGGATACCTTTAGATCGACGCGCCTTTCCCAGAGGCTGGGGCTGCTCCAAGGGTATGAGCGAGAAGATGGCGATACCGAGACCGCACGCCGTGGCAATGAGCGCCTCGGCGATACCGCCGGTAACCGCTTGCACCGCCAGCTCTTCGTTACCGAGAAAGCTGAACGATCGAATTAGACCGGTGATCGTGCCCAATAGACCCAGCAAGGGTGCCAGCGTTACGAGCGTGTCCATCACCACGAGAAACCGGCCGGCGCGTTTGATTTCGATGCCGGCAGCGACTTGCAATGCACCTTGCAGCGAGGCGTGCTGGTGATTGAGGCCGTTCCACATCATGCGCAAAACCGGATCACGCGATCCGCGGGAAAGCCTGGAGGCCTCGGCGATATCGCCGTGTTCAATCGCAGTGAATACTTTCTCGATCCGTTTCGGATCCCTTCGAAACCAGCGGCCAGTCCACCAAAAGATTCGCTCGATCACAACCGTGAGTCCAATGATCGATACGATGAGAATCGGCCACATGATCGGGCCACCCTTGCGAAAATTGTCGATTAACCAATTAGTGCCGACCAGGCCGCCGCTGGGTTTCTGTTCGGCAGCCGGCGCGGGACTTCCAGCGGCGGCTGGCGCAGGGCTTAATGTGGCGGTGATCGTCGCGCCTGGCGCGACGGGTCCCCCTGGAGGCACGCTTTGCGCTGGCAGCTGCGCCGGTGCGGCGGGGTTCACTGCTCCCGGAGCGCCCGGACTCATAGCTGCTGGAGCGCCAGGGCTCGCAGCTGCAGGCGCTCCCGGGCTTGCAACCGGGGGAGCTCCTGGCGGAGATGTTCGTGGCGGCGCCGGAGATTGCGCGAATGAATTTAGTGCAAACGCGAGTGAGATGAGGCAGGTAGTAAGTAGTGTTTTCATAGTTTAAGCAGGGATTGCGTGATCGGCTTGGTGGCGTACAAGTTTCCCGTTATCGCAAACGACTTAATTGCGAGTCGAGTAAAACTTTTCACTTTTTTCAGGCGACCCCCGTTGTCAAGGGTCGCATCTTTAATTCGCAATATCTCTACTGCTGGGATGTAAGGCAAGTCTATCAAATTCGCTCTACCGAAATTTCATTAGCTTTCGTTTTCTCAACCGGCGAGGTATTCGGCGCGTTCGCAACGCTGTTCCGCAAGGGCAGCCAATTGTCGATTACTGCTTCCAATTCGTCGCCTGCGTGAATCGGGCCGACACCAGGCGGCGTTCCGGTCAGAATCACGTCGCCTGGCGCCAATGTCATCGACTGATTGGCGAACGAAACGATTTGCGCGACTGAATAGATCATCTCGCTCGTGCGTGCCTGCTGTCGTAATTGTCCGTTTTGCCGAAGTTCAATCGAGAGATCGCTGACATTGACATTGGCATACACAAACGGCCCGAATGGCGTGTAGGTATCGAACGATTTACACCGGCCAAATTGTTTTTCGGTCTTCTGCAAATCGCGATCGCTGATGTCGAGTGCGAGACTGTAGCCGAAAACGAACTCCGGCGCCTGCTGCGGGTTCACGTTTTTTGCCGGCTTACCGATGACAATTGCCAGCTCGATCTCGAAATCGGTTTGGTGCGCCGGGTAGGCTATCTCGATCCTGCCATTGTGCGGGAGAAGCGAGCTTGGCGCTTTGAACCAGATCAACGGGGTGCCCAATGGCGTTCGCGCCATCTCGCGAATGTGATTGGCGTAATTGAGACCGACCGCGATTAATTTTGATGGCGACACCGGAAGATCGACATCTACATGTGCGAGCTTGGAAATTTCGCCCGTCGGTTCGACATCGATCCAAAACGGCAGTGCCAGCGCATGCACTTCGTCGCCCACGACTTCGCCATAGAAAAACTTATCGCCTGATCGAAATCCGCCAAAGGTACGCATGCGAGAAATTGTAGGGCAACCGCTCCATTTGCCGAATGAAAAACCCGGCAGGCGGAACACCTGCCCGGCAACAGCAGGCGGTTTATTTGGCTACTATGCCCACGAAATCGCGCACGTTTTTTTGCTCGGAGATCGAAAACGCGCCACCACTTTCATGCGCGAACCAAAATGCACTCGATGAGCCGCCGTCAAGATTGATCGCGCGCTGAATTTTCAAATCTTCGGCCAATTGCGTTGTGGCGAGAATATTCGCCAGCTCCGCCAACGAAACTTCCGAGCAAACTCCGAGTACGGCATGGCTTTCAGTCCCAATCGCCGCAAAAGTCCGCCGCGCCGGGCGCGAATCATCCAACCCGCGCACCCGCTGGCCACCATCGACAAGGAATGGCCCGCACTGAATCGCGGCGGTCGTTTTCTGTTTTCGCGAAAATTCACCGATGCGAACGATCTGCACTCCGTGCGGCGACGCGAGCAACACACCGGTAATCAATCGGGCGCGAACAAGGGGCGCGAGCGTTTTGCCATTGATAATGCGCAGGCCGATCGGACCGAAGCTCGGATCGAAATAGCCGCCGTTTACACCAGTCAAACACTTTTCTTGCGTCATCGCGCGCGCGAGATCGCTGCGCGGCGACACGGGCTGATCGATCACCCGCAATGTGCAGGACTTCATGGAAAACAATGCGAGATCAATCGTCGCACTCTCATTCGATTGAGAGTCTTCCAAGACAAGATGCCGATGTACGACACTGGTACGTCCCGGCTCCGAATCCGTCGAAAGAATTGTCCACTCCGCATGCGCAGTGGCCGCGACAGCGAGAAAAAGGAGCGCGGCCTTACGCTTTACCACCGTATTTCTGCAGTAGCGCCTGAAAACGCGGATCGCTTCGCAACGGATCCCAAATCGGATTTACTTTCAGGCCTTGCACCGTTACGGCACTGGGCCGGCTTAACAACCGGTCCAGGATTTCAATCGCGCGATCGTTGTCGCCAAGAGTGGCGTAAACTTCTGCCACGCCAGCCGTAATTTCCGGGCCGCCAAAGGCGTCTTTGCTTTCCGGAAGCAATTCAGTGGCGCGCCGCGCTTCAGCTGATGCGGCATCTTTTTCTGCGAGACAGGCGAGAACCTTCGCGAGCAGAATACACATGTCCGGTGAATCGGGACTTTCTTTCAGCTGCGCTTCAAGGAGGTCTTTTGCTTTCAGGAAGGCGGCTCGCGCGCCGGCTTCGTCCTGAAGCGCCCTTCGCGCAAAGCCGATGAGAAAATATTTCCCACTCAAGTGCTGCGGGAAGGCGGTGTGGAAAAGATCGTCCGGCAGGCTTTCCGCTTCGCGCAATCCTTCCTGGTATTTCCGCTCCAAAAGAAAGACGTCCGCGCGCGAGCTGGCGATTCTAAGTTTGTTCTCGTCGTTCATCGGCATCGATTTCGCGGCCTGAAATGCTTCCTCCGAAACGCTCAGATCGCCTTTTTCGGCGATCGCCAGCTTGGACTTGATCTCCCAAAGTCCGATGCCGTCTGGATCTACTTTAAGTCCGCGGTCGATCGTTTTGTTAGCCGCATCGAAGTTCCGCAGCATCTGGTAATTGAGAGCGAGATTTTGCAGGGGCCAGGTCTCTTTCGGATTCAAACTGGCGGCCTTTTCAAAGTTCGCGGTCGATTCCGCCCATTTACCCTGGCGTCGCTGGATCGCGCCGAGAGCCAGATAAACTTCGGATTCGTTAGGCAATCCGCGCTGAGCGATCTCGAATTCTTTCTGCGCCGCGTCGTAATTGTTGTCGCCGTAATAATAAGAGAACCCCATGGCTAAGTGCGCCTCTGGCAGGTCAGGCTGTAATTGCAGGGCCTGCTCGGCGAGAGCGCGCGCTTTTTGGCGCCGTTCCCGAGTGGGATCGACAGTGTGAGAGAACCAACTTTCCAACTGCGAGTAGCGCGCAAGAGCGAGCGCAAATTTCGGGTCCAGCTCGATGGCGCGGGCATAAAGCTGCTCGCTTTGTTTGAGTTTCCCGAGATCTTCAACGGCACACTGGAGATCATGTGCCTGGACAAAGGCCAAATAGGCTTCGCCATTCTCTGTAGGTTTGCGTTCCATGAGCGCTTTTTCCGTGTCGGACAGTTTCGCTTGGAGCGCGTTTGCGATTTCGTGCGCGAGATCGCTTTGGATAGCAAAGACATCGGTCAGATCGCGGTCGTAATCGTTCGCCCAAGTGTGCTTGTCGCTGGTTGCGTCGATCAACTGCACGTTGACCCGCACCTTGTTTCCGGAACGCCGAACGCTGCCTTCGAGAATATTTGAAACGCCAAGCGCCTTTCCAATTTCGCGAACATTCTTTGCCGCGCCCTTGTATTGCATCACCGAAGTGCGGGAGATCACCTTCAGATCGCCGATCTTCGACAGATTCGTGAGCACGTCGTCCTGAATGCCATCGGCGAAATAGGCGTTCTCCTTTTCGTCGCTCAGGTTTTCAAAAGGAAGCACGGCGATCGACTTGTCGATCTTGCGCGCGGAAGAAATACGGGGGAGAAGGAAAAACCCCGCGATTGCGGAGACGATCACGCCGGTCACAACAAGCATAATTACGTTGCGACGGCGGTGTGTTCTAGGCGCAGCCACGCTGGGTGTGGCTCGAATGCCTTGCGGTGTGACATCAAACGCCCAGGCGAGGATCAAGGCGATTGGAAAACCGACCAGTAGCAGCACAATCACCAAACGCAGCGCCCAGTTCGGCAATTCCCATGCCGGAAACGCGGCCGAGGCCAGTTGAATTATGCCGCCGGCAGCGATGATGTAGGCTGCCGCCACCCGGTAAACCTTTCGCCGTTTCACTTCCTCGAAGAAGCCGTTCATAGCAATAGATTTGGATTCGCCAGGACTGTAGGTCAACGGGGAAGTTTAGACATGAAAATGAAGGAGCTGTTCACTTCACGCAGCTCCTCGTTCGCTTCGCGAATTCTCGTGTCACTAGCCGCGGGCGGCCTGCCTTCGAGGATGAAAAATAGAAGCCGACACTAAGTTTCCGCTCCGTACCTGTCGATCAAAGCTTGAAAGCGCGGATCGCCGCGCAGCGGATCCCAAATCGGATCAAGTCTCAGGAAAGGAACTGTCACCCCGTTTGGCGTGCTCAGCGAACGGTCAAGAAGTTGAAGGGCCTGATCGGTTTCGCCTGTCCAAGCGTAGATTTGTGCGAGTGCAACGGTTGTCTTTGGTCCATCGAAGGCATCCTGAGATTCGGGCAAAAGCTCGACGGCGCGTTTGCCTTGGGCTATAGCCGCGTCTTTCTCACCGAGCCCAGCTAGAATCAAACCGAGGGTTACGTGACGTGACGCGTCATCCGGGCTTTCCCGCAAGGCCTTTTCTGCAATGGGTCGCGCGCGTTCAAAGGCGGAGAGCGCCTTTTGCTTGTCATTCAAAAAAGCATAAATCGCGCCCGCAAAAAGTTCTCTTGGCTTATCGTAGTGAGAGACACCTTGAGCCGACTGCTTTAGAAGCGCGAGAGCGTCCGGGAATTTTCGTTGCAACAGCAACAGCTCCACACGTGCGAACGCGACAACACCGTCTGGATCGACGCCTGGCGGCACTTGCGTCAACTCCTTCTCCATTACGCTGAGATCTCCCTTCCAATCAACCGCAAGCTTGGCCTTCTCCGCACGCGGACTAAACGACTTGGGCGCGGCTTCGATCGCACGGTCGAAAATCTTATCCGCGGCTTCAAAATTTCTGTTGGCGTAATAATTGTCGGCAAGATTTTCCAGAACCCAGGCGTCCTTCGGACTAAGCGACGCCGCTTTCTCCAAATTAGCTGTGGACTCTGCCCATTTGCCTTGGCGGCGTTCGATCGCGCCAATGGCCAAGTAAACTTCCGCGGAGTTTGGCAAACTCTGCCTCGCAATGGCGAATTCGTCGAGCGCTGCCTGATAATTGCGCTCACAGTAGTAGTGATAAAATCCGAGCGCGAGATGCGCTTCGGGCAAATCCGGCTGCAATCGAATCGCTGTCTCTGCCGCGGCGCGCGCTTTTCCCTTGCGCGCGGGAGTTGGATCAAAGTCGTGATAAATCCAATCTTCAATCCACGCCAATCCGGCAAACGCACCCGCAAAGTTTGGGTCGAGTTTCGTAGCCTTTTCAAAAAGCTGCTCCGCCTTTTCGGTATTACTGCGGAATCTGTCAGGCCGGTGACACATCTCGTTCCCCTGCATAAAGGCTAGATAGGCTTCGCTGTTTTCTGTGGGCCTACGCTCGATCTGCGCCTTTTCCGTGGGTGATAGCTTCGCTTGCAATTCATTCGCGATTTTCTGTGCCAGATCAGTTTGGATGGCGAAAACGTCGGTCAAATCCCGGTCGTAATCTTCCGCCCAGAGGTGCTCATCCGTGTCAGCGTTAATCAATTGCACATTCACGCGCACCCGATTGCCGACGCGGCGAACGCTCCCTTCCAGAATCGTAGCGACACCCAGAGCCTTTCCGATTTCACGAACGTTCGACGTTTTCCCCCGATATGGCATAACCGACGTGCGGGAGATCACCTTTAGATCGCCTATCTTCGACAAATTGGTAAGGACGTCATCCTGAATGCCGTCTGCAAAATAAGCGTTCTCTTTTTCGTCGCTGAGACTTTCAAATGGCAGCACCGCAATCGACTTTTCGATCTTGTGCGCCGAGACCCGCGGCAATAGAAAGAACCCGGCGGCAGCGGAAATGATCACCCCACTCGCGACAAGCATGATTACGTTACGGCGACGATGCGATCGCGGTCCCGCAACCGTCGGAGTTGCCCGAACGCCTTGCGCGGTAATGTCATACGCCCAGGCAAGAATGAGCGCGATTGGAAACCCGAGCAACAACAGTACAATTACCAAGCGCAATGCCCAATTTGGCAATTCCCACGCGGGAAATGCGGCGGAGGCGAGCTGTATAATGCCGCCAGCCGCGATGACATAAGCTACCGCGACCCGATAAACCTTTCGCCGTTTCACCTCCTCCAAGAAACCGCTCATAAGAAGAGATTGGGTTTGCATGGGACGATACTGCAAAGGCGTAGATTAGACAAAAAAATGCCTGCCGCGTTCACTTCACTCCCGTGGCGAACACGGTTTGAAAGTGCGGGCTCTGCTTTTCCCGGGAGACAACGCTGACCTCGATATGTCGGAAACCGCCTTTTTCCAGGAGGTGATGCAACCTTCACTTCGCTAAAGCCAAGCCAGTGGTCGGCATAGAGTTCGCGGGCTCGTTCGCGCACGATGTCTTCACGTCATGCTTTTTGCCAGCTTCGACCCCAACTCTACGATCTTTGGCCAGTGGTCGATGGCAGTGACCTTGCGCGCACGTTTGGTGAGCAGTTTCGACGTTCCCCGGATTCGCCATTTTACGCTCGCTGTAAGAAGGGGTTGGGGAGTCCTGGCTTCTTTAGTACCGCAGCAGGCTCTCGATCTGAACTCGCAAGAGGTCTGGGCAACCGCTACGGTGGAACAGTGCGTGGCGACGACGCGAACCGAGCGGTGGAAATTCACCTGTCGCGAACTGGAAAGCAATCACCCCCAAAGCGTAATCATCTTCCATTGTTCCCGGGCGCCGAGAGAATTTTCCGTGGTAGATCGGCGGGACATAATTCCGCGAACCCCACGGCAGCACATCGGTTTCGTCAATCCGGCAGGCGCCCTCGAAATCGATCAACCTGATTGCGCCACGATGCAGAAAAATGTGCGCAGGCTTGCAGTCACGCCAAACCCAGCCGGCCGCATGCAACTTTGAAAGCAGCGGGCCGAGTTCATCGAGGATTCTCCGAGCCGCTCGACAGGACGGTCTTTGCGGCTGCTGACGTAGACGGGGTAGCAATGCTCGGCCTGGTACCTTTTCGAGTACCAGGAATTGATCGCCTCCGTCTTTGAATTCTCGAAACGCTTCCGGCACGGGAATACCCGCGATCCGCAACCGCCGCAATGTTCGGCTCTCTCGCTTCACGCGTGCAAAGCCGTCATCGCCGTTCCAATCGGTATCGCCGTGCTGCCGCCCCTGCTTGATCACGACTAATCGAACCGGATAAGCGGCGAGATCGAGCGCCTCAAAGACACCTCCCTTTCCACGCTGCGCGAGGGCTTTACCGACGAGGTAATCAAGTCCGATAGGACCAGTTACTTTCCGCCGAACAGGACGGGTCTTTCCACGAAATGGATCTTCCAGCCATTTCGGCACTGCGGATCGAGGCGCACGCCTGTCTCGATGCCGCTTGCCCTTTGTATCCAGGACGTAAGCGGGGTCTCCATTACGACCTCCGGCGTAGGCGCCATAACGATAGTAGACCAGACTGTTTCGCCGATAACGAGCGTCAAAAGGAATCTTCGGCGCGGCAAAGCCCCGGGTGACGGCGTGCAGATCGCGCGCGAGCGCGATAGCATCGGCGTCAGAGCGAGCATAAGCGGTGATGAACTTTCCGACTTGTGAGAAACCCGAATTACCGGAATTCAAATGTCCAAGCAGCGCGAGATCCACGGGCACTTTGAATAACGCGTCGTGCTGGCGAAGCACCGGAAGAGCACGGCCAAAGATTTCGTTCGCAGTGAGCAAGGTAGCGGATAGGTGAATCTTCCAGCCCTGGCTGGGATCACCTTGCCGCGCAGCGCGCGAATACCGCCAGACTCTGTCTCGCAGAGTCAGACTCTTCGTCTGCTCACGCCAGCGACGCTCTAGTTTCAGGGCGATGTGCAAAACTCTGCCGTAAGCGATGCGTACGACCGTCGCTAAATATACCTAGAAAAATTCAACATGTAGAATTTGGTGTTATTTGAACACTTGTCGTCATCTGGATCATGTTTGAAGCCTAGCTCAGCTAATTCGGCCTTACTTAGCCTTTTCACGTGTTTGCTTAATTCCGTTTTGACCCAGTCTACCTCCCCCGTATCAGGGGGTTGTTCGTTCGCCTTCTGATGCCCATATTTGACGAGCTCATGAAGAGCACGCGCGTAATAGACATCTTTGCTAAGCACGTGAACCAGCTCCCCAAACGAAAATGGGTGCTTAGGAAAATTAATCGTTGGTTCGCGTCGGATGCCGTCCATTCTTGGATCGACTGCGACCCATTCGACGTCGATTGAGTGTTGTTTGATCGCCTTTTCGAGCCACCGCAATGCTTCTGGGCGATCATCAAGGGCGACGGAAATAGCCGCCATATCATAAGGCGAGAAAGTTTCACCTCTGTCTCGAACCTCATCAACAGCTTTCCGCGCTCCGTCGCGTTGCCCGGCAAGCGCCTGGACATACACCAATTCAAGTCGCTCCTGATCGCCTCCGCCGGAGAGCTCGACGTATTTTTTCGCTGCTTCGATTGCCTCTGGATATCGCTGCTGGAAGGCATATGCCTGGGCAAGAACTGAATAGGCCGGGGCAAAGTTTGCTTCGAGATCGAGCGCCTTTTGGCATTGCACAACCGCATCCCGAAATCGTCGACCCACAAGCAGGATTCTCGCTCGCGCGGCGCGAATGATCGGCGACAGCGGATCGTGTTTCTGGGCAGCGATGATCTCTTGGAGCGCTTCGTCGATTCGCCCCAACTGCGCCAGTTGCAGCGCGTACCAATGGTAGGCGGTCGCGTTGTTGGGATTCAGCTCGATCGCTCGTTTGTAGTCTGCTTCCGCTGCGTTCCAGTTCCACTCGAAATCGCCAAACAAGATCGCCCGGGAAATGTAGCCTTCGGGGAGTCGATCATTGATCTTCAAGGCGGC
>QHNJ01000230.1 GCA_003218395.1 Verrucomicrobiota bacterium | reverse complement strand
AGCATATTTCGTCAGTCAAATTACCGCTCAGAAGGTCAATTCGGCACGCGAGAATGGCGGCCGCGTTATCGCAGTCGGCACGACTGTCGTCCGTGCACTGGAATCAGTTGCCGATTCGGATGGCTGCGTAAATGAAAAGCAGGGCTACACGCGATTAACAATCAACAGTCAACATCGTTTGAAAGCGGTCGATGGATTGCTCACTGGTTTGCACGAACCGGAAGCGAGTCATCTCGATTTACTGAGCGCATTCTTGTCCGCCGAAAAGATTCGCGCGGCCTACGAAGAAGCGATTGCGAGAAAATATCTCTGGCACGAGTTCGGCGATTTGAATTTGATTCTGTAGAGGAAGCGGTTCGCTTCCCATGGGAGGCCAGCAGACTCTCTACAGTCGTTAGTGCGCGCTGCCGCCGACTTCCCCGTGAATTTCATGGGAATTTCCCGGCTCTTGAATGATCGACGAGGGGCCGGATTGCTGAGCCTGTTTTTGATTTGCACAACCCGCGAGAAGCGCGGCGGACAACAACGCCATAAGAGCGCAAGGATCCGCAGCAGCATTTCGCTATGTCTATCTTTCACCGCCGAAGTCAAGTGGTGTGCCCTTTGTCGCTGACCCCCGTTTCGTTGCTTTGTCATTTCGCCCAGATGCGCGCAGCCGCCACGGGTGGTTACAAGAAACAGGCCGCGGCCAGTCTGTTCGGCGTGACTCCGATTGCGCGATGACAGCGAAACGGATAAACAGATAGACAATTCAATGATCAAGACATATGGCCTTACTCACATCGCCCTGGCGGTGAAGAGCGCGAAACGATCGTTCGAGTTTTACCGGAAAATCTTCGGTGTGATCAAAGTGTACGATCAGAACGGGTGGATCCAGGTGCAAACGCCCGGCGCGCGCGACATCATTGTGTTCGATGAAAGCGCGCCGCGGATCGGGAAACCGGGCGGCATTGCGCATTTCGGTTTTCGCCTGGTCAATTCCAAAGAAATCGATGTTACGGTAAGAGCTGTGAAAGAAGCGGGCGGGAAAATCTTGGACAAGGGTGAGTTTTGTCCCGGCGAACCGTATTTGTTTTTCAAAGATCCAGACGGTTACGAAGTTGAGATCGCGTTCGAGTCGCCAACGCCAGTCGATCCCAAGCCGAAGAAGAAATGATTTCCTTTATCGTTCCCGCGTACAACGAAGAGCTGGAGCTTTCATCGACCATCGCCGCGATTCGGGCTGCCGCATCTGGCGTGACTCAGCCGTACGAAATCATTGTGGTCGATGATGCATCGGCAGACGCGACCGCCCGAATCGCCGTGATGGCAGGCGCCCGCGTCATATCGATCAATCGACGGCAAATCGCGGCGTCACGTAACGCCGGCGCGCGCGCCGCGCGGGGTGAATACTTGTTTTTCGTCGATGCCGATACGCGGATTAAGCGGACGCATATCGCCGAACCTATCGCCGCTCTCGAAGCCGGTTACGCCGGCGGCAGCGCGCGTGTCGTCACGAATGGTTTCATTCCGCTGTGGAGCCGTATTTTCGTGCGCGCGTTTTGCACCATTTACTTCGGGCTCAATCTCGGCGCGGGCGCATTTCTTTTCACAACGCGACGCAACTTTGATGTGATTGGCGGCTTCGACGAGCAGTATTTTATCGGTGAAGAAGTTTATTTTAGTCTGGCCCTGAGGAAACTTGGTCGCTTCAAAGTGCTGCGGGAACCGATTCTGACTTCAGGGCGGAAACTGCGCATGTATTCGGCGAGACAGATTCTTGGCAACGTCTTTGGTGTCATTGTCGGCGGGCGTAGTGTCGCCTGTTCGCGCGTGAAACTGCATCTCTGGTACGACGGGAAACGGGAAAAGCGTGCCGCCTGAGACTGCAGGGCGTGCCTGTTCGCCAAAGTTTTCGGTGTCTTCGCCGCAAGCAGCCATTCGCGGTTTAAGGCACAGCGCCCGTCCTTCCGATCGGCGACCCGCTGTCCGCTAGCGATCGATTTACGATGTTAAGAGTGGCGCCGAAGGCGCACCATTTTGGCATCGAAGGTGGCGCGGGGGACGCCTGCTTAACGTGCGCTTGTTGCACGGTCATCGCAGACTGCAAGCTCCCTCCACTCTCATCCCGGTGATTCGGGACCAAATGCTTTTTGTTCCTTGGATACCTTTGTTTTCTTCCGTTGATTTCGGCGCGCGTCAAGGAACGTCAACAGAAGGCAACTAGGAAAACGAAGATGACGAAGGCTTTTCAGGAAAGCTAGAAAGATTCTAGACTCTCGGATTGGTGATTGGTTTGGCGATTACCAGATTCAATCTCATATGCGTCATTCGCGCCATTCGCGGTCAAGTTTCTTGTTTGTTTCCTTCTTTCCCATTCGCCTGCTGAACCGACGCCGCCTGCTGGATCACGCGCCGGAATATTTCTTCAAGAATTTTGGAAGAATTTTCTTGCGCGCTCGCGGACATCGGATACACGAGCAAGTCTATGACCACGCACCCAAACCGCACATTCACGCCGTCGCGATTGC
>QHNJ01000229.1 GCA_003218395.1 Verrucomicrobiota bacterium | reverse complement strand
AGACCATGCTTCGAAAATAGACCGGCCTCCTGGCCGATGGGAATGATACTGGAATTGACGGAAATCGAACCGAGAGCGACACGGACCTTTTCTTTCGCTGTTTGGGTGTTGCCTGCGTGCGCACTCACAAACACAACGAACGCAAGCACAAAGCCAAAAACGGACTTTCTAGGAGCGGCACCGACGCGAGCTTCAACTAATTCCGTGCCACTTCGAAATAACGGATTATTTTGTTGAATCATCGCAAACCTCAAACCGTCCGACGAGAATCGGCCATCAGCTCATGTCACCAGCGGTCGCGTCCCGATTTCACCTGCGCCGCGGAAAATTCCTTTTTTCGTCTAAAAGTACCTCGATGGCTTTGTCTGCCCCGATGCGTCCTCCTCTCAAAAAGAGTTTTCGATCAGGCGTGAAGAACGAGCAAATCTTATTTGAGCCCCTACGCCTTGGCAAGAGCTAACACGCGCCCTGTTCAGCGCGCCAGTTTTCGAGTTTTGAGTTCCGAGTTTCGAATTGAGAGGATCGGCATTTTTTTTAACGCTCTGACCGCTCCTTTTTGCAAGACAAATGTGTAATGAAACCGACTTTTTTGTAGGGCTTACTCTGGAGTACGGGGCTTCGGCATCCCACGCCAGCTAAGGTGTCTCTCACTCCCCGCTAAAATTTTGGAGCTCTACGCCATAATTTGCGCATCTTTCCTGCCCTTATTTTCACCGGTACAAAACTTGCGTCGGTGGGTCGCAAGGCCTTGAGCCACAGGAACCTAGTATAAGAAGATCTCCTCCCGACAAAGGCAAACTCCGAGAAATCGGAGGACGCAAAGCCACGGGTCCTGAACTATTCGGGATAGCCGGGTTGCCGAACGAGGACGATGTCTAGCGGGATTGAGATCACATAACCTACGAAAGGTGGTCTTCTATGATCCCGCATCATGTAACTGTATCACGCGCTAATTCGATCTTCTCGACTGTTTCCTCACCTTCCCTAAAGGTTACTATCTTCCTCTTGATTCTGGCTATTAGTTCGTGGGCCGAAAACGTTTTCGCGCAGAGCGTTCGACCCGGATTAGTCGAGGAGGTCGAAGGGGAACTGGAAATCCTGCATGAGGATCGCGACGTGGGGAGCCGCTATCTCTATTTCTTGAAAGCGGCCGGTAGGCGGTTGTTACTAAACTTTGCTAAAGATGAGCCAACATATCTCACCAGCGGCGCAAAAGTTCGTGTGCGTGGCATACGCACGAACGACGTGTTGGCCTTACAGTCTGGCGGAGACAGTGTGCAGGTCCTTTCATCAGCCTTGCCGAACACTTTGGGGGAGCAACGCACGTTAGTTATCCTGGTAAATTTCCGCAACGACACCTCGCAGCCTTACGCCGTCGACTTTGCAAATAACGTCTTTTTCGGAACGACGAGCAGTTTCTTTTTGGAGAACTCTTATCAGCAGACCTATCTCAGCGGAGTCGTCAATGGATGGTATACGATAGACATGGACAGCCCAGTAAACGCCTCGACGTGCGACTATTCGCTGATCTCCAGCCTTGCCGATCAAGCCGCCTCTAGTGCGGGAGTGGTTTTGTCCAACTACAGCCACAAAGTTTATGCGTTTCCTCAAACCGGATGCGGCTGGTGGGGACTTTCATCAGTCGGTGGTACGCCATCCCGATCGTGGATTACTGGTAGTCTGGAATTGGGTGTCACCGCCCATGAGCTGGGTCACGGCTTGGGACTCTGGCACTCGCACTCCTTGGATTGCGGGGCCAGCGCCGTAATCGGCTCAAGCTGCGCGACGAATGAGTACGGCGATATCGTGGACATGATGGGTGCCTCGCACTCCGCGCACTACAACGCTTTTCAGAAAGAGCGCCTGGGTTGGCTTAACGCTGGCGTATCGCCACCGATCACGACCGTCACATCGAGCGGGACGTATACTCTAGGAACATACGAGTCACTCGGCTCTGGCCCGAAAGCGTTGAAGATTCTGAAATCGATCGACCCGAGCACTGGGCAGAAAACTTATTACTATCTCGAGTCCCGCCAGGCGATTGGCTTCGACGGTTTTCTCGTCATCGATCCAAGCCAAAACGTTTTAAACGGTGTCCTTGTTCATACCGGGACCGAGGGGAACGGTAACAGCAGCTACCTGCTCGACATGACTCCTGCGACTCCGGTTTACTATTGGTGGTACGATGCTGCGTTAGCAGGGGGCCAAAGTTTTGTGGACTCTGACGCAGGCTTAACCATGACAACCGACTGGGTCAGCGGGACCGGAGCATCGGTGACCGTGAGCTTCGGATCGGGCGGGGCAGCGAACTTGACGGTCTCGACCGATCAGCCGAGCTATACCCGTAACCAGATGGTCTCCATTAAGGCCACGGTGCGTTCTGG
>QHNJ01000228.1 GCA_003218395.1 Verrucomicrobiota bacterium | reverse complement strand
GGGTTTGGGGATTGCCCGACCCGACCGTCGATCTCTCATCAAAAACGACCTCTAAAAATCGCAAACATTGGCGAATTAAATCAGGCAAGCATTTCCCAAAACCCGCCAACCTCGTGGCTGTCTCCTCTCGGAAGCCACACCTATAAAGAACGTCGCTGATTTCCGGCGCTTTTTTTGCCAAAAAGCTTGACCGGTGTCACAAATATCCCACATCATAGGCGTCCCAATATTGAAACAAAAAGTTAAATCCCGCCGCCTTTTGGGTAGCTTAGCGCGACTGGCATATAAGTTGTGTTATTAGGACTTGGTTGCTGCCGTGGACGGCTATTAAAATCCAAAACTCTTCCTGGCTCATTCAATGAAACAAAACCTTTCTCCACTCGTGGATGCCATGTCGCGGAAGGAATTCTATCCCCACCGGCCTGCCGAGGTGGAAGTTCGGCAGAGTCACATTTCGTACGTTTTTCTTGCCGGGCCATATGTCTATAAAATAAAAAAGCCCGTACGGTTTCCTTTTCTGGATTATTCAACGCTACAGAAGCGTCAACACTTTTGCAGAGAAGAGGTTCGCCTGAACCGCCGGCTTGCGCCGGAAACCTATTTGGACGTAATTGGTGTTTGTAGATCGAATACGGGCTTTGCCCTGACAGAAAATCTCCCGGCCGACGACCGCGTCATCGAATATGCGGTCAAAATGAAGCGCTTGCCGGAAGATCGCATGTTAAGCTTCCTAGTTCGCCAAGAGGTTGCGGTACCAAGCCTCATGCTTGCCATCGCAAAAAAGCTTGCGTCTTTTCATGAAATGGCTTCGGTCGAAAACTCGCGCCTCTACGGGTCGCTGGACGCGATTGCTGCTAATATCCGAGGGAACTTTGAAGAAACTCGGAGATTCATTGACCGCACGATCAGTTTGAAATTGTTCGAGCGGATTCGGGAGTATAACGAAACGTTTTTTCGCGAGAACGCCGATCTCTTTGCGCGCCGCATCAGCGAGGGTCGCGTGCGCGAGGGACACGGCGATTTGCGCGCAGAGCACATCTGCCTTGTGGACGACATCGTCATCTTCGACTGTGTCGAATTCGACGAAGGGCTACGATATGGCGACGTCGCTTCCGAGATAGGCTTTCTTTCGATGGATCTGGACTTCCTGGGAGCCGCCGATCCAGCCGCCGAACTTGAGGTCGCCTATGCATCGGCGGCCCGGGATCCGGCCCTGGCGGCATTGCTGCCATTTTACAAATGTTACCGCGCTTACGTGCGCGGAAAAGTCGAAAGCCTCAAAAGCGAGGAGCGAGAGATTGCCGATGAGGGACGACGGAAGGCCTCTTTGCAAGCTCTGCGCTATTTTTGCCTTTCTTCCCGCTACACAAAACGTGAGAACAGGCCATTGCTTCTCGTCGTATGCGGCATGATAGCAACAGGGAAATCTACATTAGCATGGCTGCTTGCGGCTCTAACCGGTTTTCCGGTGGTCGATTAAGATCGAATTCGAAAGAAACTCGCCAGCATTCCGGCGACGGCGCGCGCCGGAGAAGAATATCAGCGTGGAATTTATAGCGCGGAATTCACGCAGCTTACCTACGAGGCCCTCTTGATCTCAGCGGAAAAACAGCTGGCTAGCGGCAAAGGCGTCATTGTCGATGCGACGTTTGGCGATCGGAAACACCGCCGCCTATTCCTAAACCGCGCCGGCAGTTTGAAAATCCCGGTGATTTTCCTCGAATGTCGAGCCGATGAAAATAGCATCAGACGCCGGCTTGAGGAGAGAGCCAAGAGCGTCAGAGAAGCCTCGGACGGAACCTGGGAGATCTACCAGCGCATGCGGAGAGATTTTCATCCGTTGTCCGAAATTCCCCAGGAGCATCATCTCCCGATCGATACGGAGCACGCGCTCCTACACGATCTGGATCGAATCGAAGAATTGCTTTGAGGAAGGCATTGGCAATCAGCCACTCAAGGAAATAAATCGTGTTTGTCGCGGGCTCCTATAATATCCATGAGTGCGTCGGCGTGGACGGTCGACGTGATCCCGAGCGCATCTCCCGGGTCATTATGAGTCTCGAAGTCGACTTGATTGGCTTGCAGGAGGTCGATTCTCGATCAGCGGGTCCACCGCCGTCCGATCAGCTCGCCTATCTATCGAAAGCCACCGGCCTTCACGCTGTGGCAGGA
>QHNJ01000222.1 GCA_003218395.1 Verrucomicrobiota bacterium | reverse complement strand
GAATCTCGGCTGGTGTCGGCGCGCTCGTATCAGCGGTTCCGTCCATGCAGCCGCATACGCTATCGCTGTGCCTGACAATCTTGCTGGTCATGACGATGGTGAATCTCCGCGGCGTTGGCGACACGGGCGCAGTTTTCATGTTTCCGACCACTACTGTCCGGTTCGACATTTGTGAGTGTCGTGTAAGTTTAGAAAAACAAGTCATAAATAGACGCAAATGGATTTCTACGATTTGAATTTTGTTCCCGCATTTTCATCACCTATTCTCCTCAGAACCCAGTTCGAGGAGAGCCAGTGTGAATCAAGGACAAACCATTTTTGCCCAAATCATGGAGTTCATCTCTCACGACGAATTTCGCCGGTGCGTTCAGAGATACGACGGCAATCGAAGTGTGCGCCGACTGTCGTGCTGGAACCAGTTTCTGGCGATGGCCTTTGCTCAACTGACCTATCGCCACAGCCTTCGCGACATCGAAGTCTGTTTGAGAGCACAGCGTTCCAAGCTCTATCACTGCGGCTTCAAAGCCCCCATCCGACGCTCCACTCTGGCCGACGCCAACGAGCGTCGCGATTGGAGAATCTACGCCGACTTTGCCCGTACTCTGATCGACATCGCTCGGCCTCTGTACGCCGACACCGATCTTGGATTGGATCTGGAGGCTACCGTTTACGCTCTGGACGCTACCACCATCGATCTGTGTCTGAGTGTTTTCCCCTGGGCCACCTACAAGCGAGCCAAGGGAGCCATCAAGCTTCACACGCTGATGGAAGTTCACAGCTCCATTCCGGTTTTTATCGATATCACTCACGCCAAAGTCCACGACATTCATTTGCTCGATGTGATTGTTCCGGAGCCCGGCTCTTTTCTGGTGATGGATCGGGCTTACATCGATTTTGCTCGTCTGTATGCCCTTCACCAGGCGCTGGCTTTCTTTGTCGTACGCGCCAAACAAAACTTTCAGTTCCGCCGTCGCGCTTCCCAAACGATAGACCGCTCAAGCGGTCTAAGAAGCGACCAAACCGTTTCACTCACAGGACCACTCAGTCGAAAGCTCTATCCCATTCCGCTTCGAAGAGTCAGTTATTACTCAGAACAAACCGATCAATTCCTGGTCTTTTTAACCAACAACTTCTCCATCGATCCGTTGACCGTAGCGGCCCTTTATCGTTATCGCTGGCAAATTGAACTGTTCTTCAAATGGATCAAGCAACACCTACGAATCAAACGCTTCTTTGGCACCTCACCCAACAGTGTCAAAAGTCAAATCTGGATTGCCGTAGCCGTCTATGTGCTCATTGCGATCATCAAAAAGAAGCTTGGCCTACAGCAAAATCTCTACACAATTCTTCAGGTTCTCAGCCTGACTCTGTTCGAGAAAAACTCTATTCACTCTCTATTTGAGAACTCCAATGAAACAGAAAAAACGCTCAACTCTGACAACCAACTGTTTTTATTCCAAAATTAACCGGACAGCAGTGATTTTAGATTTTGGATTTTCGATTGGAAGATCCGAGCGCAAGAAAATCTTCTGCCTTACACTTTGCGCTTTGCTCTTTGCGTTTTGCTTGTCTGCTGAAGCGCAGCAAGCGGCCAAAATTCCTCGGGTCGGGATTCTCTTCATCGGCGGGCGCGATCAACCACACGTCCAAGCATTTAAGCAAGGACTTCGAGAGCGTGGATACACTGAAGGCAAAAACATTGTTCTGGATTACCGCTATGCGGAGGGCAATGTGGATCGCCTTCCTTCGCTTGCGGCTGAATTGGTTCAGCTGAAGGTGGACGTCATTGTTACGACTTCCGGAAATAGCGCCCGGGCGGCTACAGAAGCTACAAAGACGATACCCATTGTAATAACAACCGGAGCAGACCCGGTAAAATCAGGTCTCGCCGAGAGCTTGGCGAGACCCGGGCGCAATGTTACGGGACTCAGTATTATCGAGGAAGATTTAAGCGGGAAACGGCTGGAGATTCTGAAAGAAACGTTTCCGAAAATGACGCGCCTGGCGTATCTTTGGAACCCCCTTGCCGTATCTTATTCGGCGGCGGGCACGACGAGCGGCAATCCATCTTATGATCAGGCAGAAAAAGCGACGAAAACTCTCGGCGTACAGCTTCTTTCCTACAAGGTTCGGACTTTGGCTGAAATAGAAAAGGCATTTGCCGATATGCCAAAGGTTCGGCCCCACGCGCTACTTGTATTACAAAGTCCGGTGATGACTCT
>QHNJ01000221.1 GCA_003218395.1 Verrucomicrobiota bacterium | reverse complement strand
CGGCAAGATGAGCGGCGGCTTTGCCTTCTTGGCCTATCCTGTGGAATATGCTGCCTCCGGAGTCATGAGCTTCATTGTCGGTCAAGATGGAATCGTCTATCAAAAGGACCTCGGTCCAAAGACCGCTGAGTTAGCCAAGACGCTTCGTGAGTACAATCCGGATAAGACATGGGCAAGAGTCGACTAAACGTATGACAGCGCCGTTTACTGAATAAGCGTAGGTGAAAACGCCGCGGCCCAGTGCGCAGATGCAACAGAAATAATGCTGCAAAGAGAAAAATTGGCATGATCCGAAGCCAGACCGGTAATCTTCGAACTTAAGGGGGATCATGCTGTGATTGGAATGTTAGCATGCTGAAAACCCTGTCTCGAATTCTGATCTTGTGCCTCTTCGTGTTGCTTACAGGCTGCGCGGTTTCAACCCAGATCAGTAACAGTCCGCGCTCTAGTATAGAACAGCGGCTACTGGTCCGCTCCTTTGAGCGCGCTTTAGCCACGCTGGATACTCAGGAATTCAAAGGAAAAACCGCTTCCGTTGATTTCTATGGCCTTACCGGTGACAAGGATTTCACGAAGGAATTTTTAATAGCTTGGCTACAAGAACACCAGGTGCAGATTGCTACGGATCCGAAGCAAGCACAGCTGCACCTGAAGGTCTTCGCTCCCGTTCTCGCGGTTGACCAAGGGCAGTCGTTTGTGGGTTCTCCCTCCTTTACGGTGCCGATCCTAGGTTTTGTTATGCCGGAAATCGCACTGTTTAAGAATGTGCGGCACAGCGGCCATGCCGAGGTTGAGATCTACACGATCGACGAAGGGACCGGAAAATTCATTGACAAGAGCGCTCCGGCGGTCGGCGAGACCCAATATGATGACTATACGATCATGATAGTTGTCCACTTTACACGCACCGATATAGAAAGTGATATGGAAAAGCGCGAGTTGGATTGGGAGCCGGGCGCTTAATGGTCGTTGTCGGAGACACGAGGAATGTTGCATTTGCGGAGTTCCCTAACATTCACTTTTCTCGCTCACTTCTCCGCATTCGATAGAAGTGATGCTGAAAAAACAAATGAGAATTCAGATCAGCGCGGGCGATGCCATGAGCCAGAGCCCTAATACTAAGTTAAACCGCATCAAATGTTTCAACGCGAGCACCTTCTTAAATCGACTTCTGCAAAACCAAGCTCGTTTTATTCGAGGAGAGGCGCAACCACTGTGCCATTCGGCAAGAGCCCGCTATCCGGGATCTTTTTCCGTAATAGTCGGCTCTGTGCCATCGGGTTAGACATATTCACGACATATGTCTTGGACCAGAAGATAGCAGCCGACTTCGTACCATCAATGGGAGCTGCCGTCGCTATTCCGGCACGGTGTCGGTATTCCGGCTTCAAACGAGAAACAACCTGACTCTCAGCCAAGCAAAGCCAATCCCGACCGCAATTAGAAAATAAGTGCTCCCTGAATAGACAACGGCACGCGTTTCGTTGCTACCTTCAATCTCCGATGTTTTCTGTGGCATGAATTTCGCTTTGAATTCGAGCCAGAGCCGAAATGAATGAGCGATCTTTTTGACCGAGCCAACTGTTTTTCCATATGCTTTTCAAGGTGAAAAAAATGATTAAGACCCAAAAAAAATTATCGCAGAGCCAAGGGCTCGCGTTGACGTTTCTGACCTGCGTTACGCTGTTGAGTGGGTGTGCAACGTTTGGATTGAAAACGCCCGAGCCGGTCACAGTAAGTCAGGTGATCCAGATGAGCAACGAGGACGTGCCACCCGAGACCATCGTCAAGAAAATGCGCGACTCGGGAGCTGTATACCGCTTCACCGCAGCGCAATTGGCAGAGCTACACGATCTGGGCGTAGCCGATCAGGTCCTAGATTATATGCAGCAAACTTATATCGAGGCGGAGCGTCGCGAGCAAAGCCGTGCGGACTGGGACACGGGGTACACGTGGGGACCGTGGGGACCTGGTTTTTGGTAGGACAGCCGAGCTATGGTTATGAAGACGACAATGTTTCAACCCTGCGAGCGACGGGTGGACGGCAAACCTGCTAGTTATCTTCTTCTCGCAATCATTCTGCTTGTGATAATGATGAGCACTGTAGCAGAAGCTGATTGTTGGGAAGATTCTTTGAAACAGGTGAATAGAGATATTCTTATTATGGACTCAGAAACCGTTTATCAAGTGGTACCGAGAGATGAAATGACGTCTATTTTCTGGCTGCCAGCCACTCATATCACCATTTGCGATTCGATTGCTGACGTTGGCGGCACCCTGATGACCTATTATCAGATCCTCAATTGGGATCATGGCGTACCCGTCTGGGCTACGAGGGAACGTTGACCATCGATTTACACGGTGTATGGACAACCGATGCGGAAGGGCGCGTGAAAATCTAGGAGCTAACCGCAAATTT
>QHNJ01000220.1 GCA_003218395.1 Verrucomicrobiota bacterium | reverse complement strand
GTGAACCGCAAACGTCGGTTGCCGAGCCATGGGATGCACGGGTCAACACCCGCCTTTTCGAGTTTCGTATCGAGATGGGTCAGGATCGCTGCGGCAGCTGTCTCATGTTCAAATCCATAGATGCTGACCTCGATGAGGTTGCCGCGTAACTGCACCCGCCCCTGGACCCCGTCGACGAACTCGCGATGGATCAGCTCTGGCGTCTTCTTCTGATAGGCAGCTCCGAGGTCATGCCGGAAGTTGTCGACCACGTGGAACGCCAGCAGACGCAGTGAGAGCATCGTCTGGATCGCATTGAGATTGAGGGAAGGCAGATGGTTTACCCCCAGGAAGGCGTTTTCCGCAAAGAAGTTCTCAATGCGCCACCGTTTGGTATAGGTCGGCATGGCGGTGTCCGCGGTCATGGCGCAGGCGGGCGTGATGAGCGCGAAGTACGTGTCATTGGGCCGCTTCTTCAGCAGCATCCGCAATGGGCCGTCGACGTTGGTCATGGTCGTGTAGACGGCCGCGACCTTGCCCCAGACGGTCTGGTCATACTGCTCCAGGGGGACTGCGTCAAACTCCACCTGGCGTTTGGGCGACGACTTCACAGGCGTCAAGACCTCGATCCCATACTGGGCGTGGAGGTCCTGGATCAGTTGTCCGCAGTACCACTCTTTATCTGCGACCATGAGGAAGTCTCGACCGAGGATAGCGCGCGTCAGAGCGGCCAAGTGGTGAGTCACCTGGGAAACCGTCGTCCCGGAGTAGGCAGCCAGGGCCATGAGCGGCTTCTTGGAGGCTTGGTCCTGGGTATAGAAGGTGCGCACCGCTTTCCCGTAGCGGTCCTCGTGGGTGATGAAGGACTGTTTCATCGCCTTGCGAGAATAGGTCTTAATGTTATGGCCATCGACGTTGACAGGGTGCCCTGGCGTGACGTGACCGAGCGTGATCAGACGTGCGCCCAGCGCAGTCTGGAAATCCAAGGCGCTTTTGACGGAAACAGACTGAAGGAACCGGTACTGGGTGGAAGGTGATGGGAGAAAAGGCAGTCCAGCGAGAAGGCCAAAGTCGGCACGACTGACCGTATCGAGGGTGCGAATGCCAGCAGTATAGCCAAAGATCGACTCAAAGACGCACCCTAACGCCAGACGCTCCTTCGGCAGCCCTGTGGACTTGGGCGGGCCTAACGACGCCACGAGGTCAGAGGCTCCCAGTTGCAGGAGGTAGGGAATGAAGAACCAACCACCCGCGCTCGTGGTCGTGAGGCCACGTTTGAGCAGAGCCGTGACGTCATGGTCGATGTCGTGCCGGGTGATGACGCGTGGACGTGGCTGGCAAGCACCGTCGAGGATTTCGATCTCCTCTTGGGCGAGCAGTCGCGCTGAAAGGGGCTGAGGTGTCAGCCGTTTTTTTTGGAGAGCCCATAGTCGGCCAGGACTTGCCCCACGAGCCTGGCACTGACTGGGTAGTCCATCTGGGTTAAGGTGTCAGCGATCTCATACATATTGTGATCGGTTTCGAAACGCGTGCGGATGATGAGCGCTTCAATCTCCTTGGTGCGTATCGATGGGCTGCGGGGGCCCCTCCGTTTGGGGAAAAGGTCGGCGAGGCTCCCCTGGAGGACAGCCTTACGGCTATCGTAATAGGATTTGCGTGTCTTGAAGCCGAAGCCAGCGGCGAGCTGACGTTTGGGGAGACCACAGAGGTCCCCCAGGGTGATCATGCTGACTTTCTGTTGGACGCGCTGTGCCTTGGAGAAGGTGATGGTTTGGCCGGTACGATCCGTGAGTACGAGCGTGCCGTCTTGGACCTCAACGTCCAGGTTGAGCGCGATATGCATGACCATCCCCTCGCATGTGGTGGTATCGATGCGCCAGAGCGCTGCTGAGATGTATACGAAATTCCTGCACATGGTGACGAGCGAAACCTCGGAGCGCATGCGCCGATTGGTTGAGCAGGTTTTGTGCTGGTAAATGTAGATATGGTAGAGAGTTAAAGCAAGTGGAAAGGCGCTAAACCGTTAGTGCAAGAATTTAATATACACCTGAAAAATACCACCCAACTGGGACCAAGGCATCATGCAACCGGTCGGTGTCAGGGTGACTATCAGAGAAGGGGATGA
>QHNJ01000237.1 GCA_003218395.1 Verrucomicrobiota bacterium | reverse complement strand
TGTGTTTTTCCACTTAGGGGAAGGTTCGCAGACTCTCCCTTCTGACCGCGCACCAAAGGCGGGGCATGGGCCGTCCGACGCTCTCGGTACAAACAGTTCCGCAGCTCTCCGAATCGGAGTTCGCTAACGAAGGCCTAAGTATCCAAGAATGAACAGTACTACTACTATGACGCCTATAATGTAAAAAATATTGTACACAGTATCGTCCTCCCGTGTGAATCAATCAGAAGTTAAGACTCCAACCGTACGTATTGTTAATCAGCCGTCGCGAACTTTTCTCTAAATGCGGTCGCCCGGCAGAGCTGTGGCCGCCGAGGGTGCCGGCTTGATTCGATCGACGTTCAGCGATCATTAACATCCGTGGAACGAAGGCGGCCAAGCGTGCTTTGCATCGACTTGGCTCGGAGCGACGGCTGCTAGGACAAACACCCTATTCTGGGCACCGGCGTGACTCGCCCAATTTTGAGATCGCCCGGCGATCGAATGTTAGGCTCGCCTCAAGGAATATAAATGAAATGCAACTCCTTCCAAGCCGCCCAAATCCTGGTCGGGCAACCGGATAGGCAACAGGGCCCTGGCCTTTACGATCTGCAACTGTTCGTGAAGGTCGCCTTCGCCCGCCTCGCGACTAACGATGTTCCGGCGGCCACGTTGAGACGAATGCCCGCGCGAAGACGCCTGCCACTTTTTGTGAAAGGCTATAGACCTGCTTTTTTATCTCTGATCTAACTCATTCGCCCATTGATCGACCCGTCTTTCCGCTTCATCCTTTGCGATCCCGTATCTCTGTTGAATCCTGCCGACCAATTGGTCACGTTTGCCCTCGACCTGATCAAGGTCATCGTCCGTCAAGTCTCCCCACTTTTCTTTGACCTTCCCTTTCAATTGTTTCCATTGTCCAGAAACTTTATCCCAATTCATTGTGCCATCCTCCTTTTTGGTTCTTTTACGACAACGTACTTTCAGGCCGTTACGAACTTTTTGAGAGCGCACTCGGTCGAGGACCGGTTCCGTTCGTCCTGAGCGATGTCGAAGGGCGAACAGGGAATTTTTCAGTGAGAACTAGTTAGCCGGGCTGAGTTCTCAAACTGAGAGGAACCGCTCAAAAAACGATCGGTACCGTTGGAGGACCAGCCGCAGATCTTCCGTCGATACTTTGTCGCCTCGATCCCACTGTCCCTCCAGCTTTCTCCTCTCGTCCGAAAAAGTCTCGGCTAGCTCTTTGATGACCTGAGCTACGAGTTCGTCGGCTTCCTCCACCGCCCGTCTGGGTTCATCCACGAATCCGGTTTGAAGAGAGTTCCACCGCGATCGGTAGCCCTGCACCGCTTCGTTGGAAAATAACGGCACAAGATCTTTCGCCCCGGCTCGATCAGACCCACCTTCTGGCGGAACGGCATTTCCTTCGTCGTCGTTTCTCGAATTGATTTCCGCGTTCCGGCTTATATTCTGACTTTCGGAACCCGAAGCTATATCTTCAGTAGAAAGATGTTTTTCCTTAGACTCCATACTTATGTCCTCCTTCTCTGTTCTCAGTGCCCCTTGCTGTTCGCTCGGGCGCTCGTACTTCCAGCAGCTCGTCGAAGAGCGCGCGGTAGTACACGATGGCCTTCCTTAACTCCTCAGTATCTGCGGTGCCGCCCTGACTGTGGAGCGCGATCTCATGAGCCCGTCGATAATTTTCGACAACGGACGGGTGATCCACCGATATATCAGCGGCCCGCCGTTCGAAATCGCCCATAGGGTAACCTCTCTTCTCCATCAACTCACGGACTGTCCGATCGGCGTCCTCGACCGCCGCTCTCGGACTATCGACAAAACAATTCTGCAAAGAGCGCCAAGCCTCAGAGAATCTTGCTCCGTCCGCCGGCGATAAAGGGATGATATGGAGCTTCTTCACGCGCTCTTCACGCGCTTTGAGCTCTGCTTCTGCGGCGCGCTGATTCCGATACTTGTTAAGCGTTCGGTCGTATTCCGGGCCGAAGCGCGTCTGCAGATCGCGAGAGCGTTTTCTTTCCAAATAAAGGTAGGCGACCAAGAAAATAATTATTCCGACTAACACGGCAACAAGAACGATCCACATTTGGGTATCCATGCTTGGTTACCTCCAATAATTAGGTTCAA
>QHNJ01000236.1 GCA_003218395.1 Verrucomicrobiota bacterium | reverse complement strand
AATATGAATTATGAGGGACCAGCGGATACAGTATTTGGTGGTGTTTATCGCCGGGAAGTATTTGATCGGATTGGCTTGATGGACGAGGAATTAGTGCGTAACCAAGACGACGAGTTCAATCTCCGCCTTAGAAGAGCCGGTGGAAAGATTTGGCACTCACCGCGAATCAAAAGTTGGTACACGCCTCGAGGATCGCTCCGAGCCCTATTCCAGCAATACGTCCAGTACGGCTATTGGAAGGTGCGCGTTATCCAGAAGCACAGGCTTCCCGCTTCCGTGCGTCACTTGGTTCCCGGGTGCTTTGTCTTCTCATTGTTGATTCTATCACTGGCATCTTTCTTATGGGCCCCGGCTTTTTGGGTATTATTGGCGCTTGTAACGACATACTGGCTTTGTAATGTTGCAGCGTCTCTTCCAACGGCCGCCAGGAACGGGCCGGCGCTTTTTCCTCTCCTTCCACTAGTATTTGCCATGTATCACTTCGGTTATGGTTTCGGATTCCTCCGTGCCATATGGGATTTTGTTGTTTTGCGCCGTCGCCCCTCTCGTAGTTATTCGAAATTGACGCGAACCCCAGCCGGCGCCGATAGTTAGAATCTTTCACTTACTAAGAGAACTCCGACGCAGTGACCTAGGATTGACAGCAACAAAAAAACTTGTGGAGAAAAAGATGACAAGATCAAATGCAACTCAAATCGCATGCATCGGCGGTGGATATTGGGGCAAAAATCTAATTCGGAACTTATACGATCTGGGCGTTCTTTCCTGGGTCTGTGAAATCGATGCGGAGAGGCTGGCGGAGCTTAGGGCCACCTATCCAAGCACAGACTTTACGGACAGCACAAACCGAGTTTTCGGTGACCCCAATACGGCCGGTGTTGTCATTGCAACGCCCGCGGCAAATCACGGCGAACTGGTCCGGCAAGCACTCTTAGCCGATAAGGACGTATTCGTCGAAAAGCCCCTCTGTTTATCTGTCGAAGAGGGAAAACAACTAGTGGCGTTGGCCTTTGAGAGGCGCCGTGTGCTCATGGTTGGTCATCTTCTTTGGTACCATCCTGCCGTGCTGCAGCTTAAAAAATTGGTTGAAGAAGGAGAGCTTGGCCGGGTTGAGTACATTTATTCGAACCGCCTTAATCTCGGAAAAATTCGGCGTGAAGAGAACATTCTCTGGTCGTTTGCTCCCCATGATATCTCGGTGATTCTCGGGCTGGTAGGCGAGCTGCCCGATTCGGTCAAGGCGCAAGGGGGCAATTATCTCCACGACAAGATCGCGGACGTTACTTTAAGTCTTTTGTCTTTTCCGAGTGGCGTTAAGGCCCATATTTTTGTCTCTTGGCTGCATCCCTATAAAGAGCAAAAGCTGATTGTGGTCGGTGATCGACAGATGGCCGTGTTTGACGATCTCGAAACAGAAAACAAACTGGTGCTGTATCCGCACTCGATTAAGTGGAAAAACCATCAGCCGATTCCGAACCGTGCGGACGCCCGCCCGGTACCGGTGGATTGCGGTGAGCCGCTAAAGGCGGAATGCCTCCATTTTTTGGAGTGTATAGAGACACGTCAATTGCCGGTGACTGATGGCTTGGAAGGACTTCGCGTGCTGACGGTACTTCAACAATGCCAGGATGCTCTAGTCGCTACGCCGTGGCCATCGAAATCGCATTCGGCGAACGGTCAACAGCCGTATTTTGTCCACGAGTCAGCAGTGCTTGATGAGAATGTCGAGATCGGTGATGGAACAACCATTTGGCATTTTTCTCATGTATTGAGAAATTGCCGCTTGGGAAATGATTGCCGAATTGGGCAAAACGTTGTGATCGGGCCTAACGTTAGAATCGGCAACGGCGTAAAGATCCAAAATAACGTATCGGTTTATGAGGGCGTGACGCTTGAAGATGAGGTATTCTGTGGACCTTCCATGGTCTTCACCATCCTTTTTAATCCCCGTAGCGAGATTCGGCGCATGGACGAGCTAAGGCCCACTTTGGTTCGGCGTGGCGCAACCCTGGGAGCCAATTGCACCATAGTCTGCGGGGCGACGATCGGCCAATATGCCTTTGTCGGCGCCGGCGCCGTTGTCACACGGGACGTGCCGGATTTCGCGCTCGTGGTCGGTAATCCCGCGCGCATCATCGGCTGGCTGTGCGCGTGTGGCAACCGCATCGAAGTTAAAGGCAATAAAAGGGACGGAATCTGTCGCTCGTGCCACCGACGCTATCTCAAGATCGGCAAGGAGGAGGTTCGAGCGGCATGAAAGTTCCATTAGTCGATTGGCGAGGCCAGTACGCGGTCACCCGGTCTAAATTCGCGGGGCAATTGAAGAGAGTTTGAATGTCATACCATGGAAACTACTACCCACAGTCTTGCTACTTCTGTTTATGCCTGATGAG
>QHNJ01000160.1 GCA_003218395.1 Verrucomicrobiota bacterium | reverse complement strand
CAGCTTTGGGATTAGCCAATTCTTTCGGCTAAGGGGTTTGACAGGCTATGCGCCCATTTTTAGCTTAATCGCCTTGAATACCGGAATCGTCACCGCGTTTGCACGAAGTCCGACCGATCAAATTCGTGCGGATGCGGAACGGCTTTCGCATATTGTTTTGGAAATGCAGCGCTGTTTCGTGCTGCATCTGTGCAAGGAGCTTGCGCCGGGCAACGTTTCCTTTCCGCAATTTTTTCTTCTCGCTTTTCTCGACCAGAAAGAAGTCCTCACCATGTCCGCGATCGCACAGAAAATGGGGCACACCACGGCGGCGGCGAGCGGTCTGGTCGCGCGGCTAGAAAATCTCGGTTACGTCATGCGCTCGGTCGCGCGCGAAGACCGTCGCAAGGTAATGGTCTGCATCACGCCAAAGGGTTCGGCTCTCGTCCGCCGCATTCGCGAGGAAATGGTTGGCAATCTGATAAAAATCTTGGAACACCTCAGCCCCGACGAACAAAAGGCATGGTTGGAGATTTACAGTAAAATTTATGATTACTGCCAATCGAAATGATTTTCATCTATTGGCCGGCAGTGTTATCACACCACAGTGAAAAGCGCGCAGCTTGAATCTACGCGCTCACGATTACGCGGCTAATCTCTCGGGCTAAATCTTCTTTATGCGAAAATATCTTGTAATATCCCGGTTCGCCGCTGCGGTGATTGCTGCAAGCTCAGCGGCGCGCGCCGGCACAGGCGAGGGATCGACATCGGCAAGCAGCGAAACATCTTTGGCCCGCAAGGTCCCCACTTTTACTCTTGATCAAGCGATCCTGACGGCGCTGCAGCGCAACCCGACTCTCCTCAACGCCGAACAGGAGATCAAACGAACGAAAGGCGTCATCATTCAAGTCCGCGCGCAGGCGCTGCCGAACATCAGTGTAAACGGGACTTTTGAATGGACTGATCCGAACCTGATTGGCGCCCGGATATTGGGAGGTACGGGTACGACGACCACCGGTCCGACGACCACGGGTGCGACGATCACGGGTGCGACGGCCACGGCTGCGACGGCCACGGCTGCGACGACCACGGGAACGACGCTATCCTCGTCCCTTATTGACTCGCCCCCATCGCAAGTGAGCAATGTCCAACCCCCGGCCGACCCATCACCGACGCCAACCGTCAAGAGCACTGAACTAAGCGATATATCCTACAACATTTCCGTCCTTGGAACGCAGCTGGTTTTTAACGGCACAACCTGGCCGTCGATTCGCGGCACGTTTTTTCAAAGAGACAGCGCCTACTTCGCGTTCCGCAATGTTCTGGACCAACTCCTCGCGACCGTGAAGACGCAGTTCTACCAGGTAGTGGTCAATCGAGAGCTCATCAAAGTTCAGGAGCAATCGGTGCACTTGCTGGAAACTCAGTTGAAGGACCAGCAGAACCGCTTTGAAGCGGGAACAGTTCCGCGGTTTAACGTGCTACAGGCGGAAGTGGCACTCTACAATCAGCTTCCGCAGCTGATCACCGCGCAAAACAACTATCGAATATCGAACCTTACTCTGGCCAAGACTATCGGCCTCGATTTTCAGCCACGACGCGGTGAAAACCCGCCCTTGGAAGTTGTAGGTGAAATGCCATACATCCCGCGCACCATCAACCTGGCCGACGCGATCGAGATCGGGAAGCAAAGACGGCCGTTTCTCAAACAGGCGCGTGCAAACGTCTTGAACCAACTCCAGCAAGTGCGTGCGACAGCGGGCCAGCTTCTCCCAACCATCACCACAACCGGGGGCGGCGAATGGGTCAGTTCACCAACTAACTCAAGCTGGCACGATATTTCCAAGGGTTGGATCGCACAGGTACAGGGCAGCATGCCGATTTGGGACAGCGGCGCAATTTATGGCCAGGTCCAACAACAGCGCGCGCTTCTTTCGGAAACCAAGATCACTTACGACGATGATGTTCGGCAGGTTGAGTTGGAAGTGCAGACCGCGTATTCAAATTTGCAGCAGAACCGCGAGCTTATTAAGAGCCAGGAAAAAAATGTGGAGCAGGCCGAGGAAGCGCTACGCCTGGCCAAAGCCCGGCTCGACGCCGGCGCAGGCGTGCAGTTAGATGTCCTCAACGCACAGGTGCAGTTGCTCACTGCGCAATCGACGCGTTTGCAAGCGCTTGTCGGATACAATTCATCCCTCGCGGATTTTGACCGGGCCACCGGAGCGCAGAGTACCTACACCGAATCGTTCGCCAACCTCACGCCGCGGGCGACGCGAACGAAAACGTACTATACGGGGAGCGATGTCGATGCCACGGGAAAGCCAAAGTCCAGCTTATCGCGGTAGATCCATTGTCTTCTCGAGCAAGAGCTTGCCTTGAGCGAAGGCAAATGGGTCGAGACATCTATTCCAGTTAATCGATTTAGTGCAGCTGCTGCCTGTTGAACATTTCGCTGCATTGGCACGGCTGCCGAATTGTCGCCATGTTTTTACGCGGCGAATCGCTGGGATCGATGTTTCGCACAATAAAGCGAAAGCATTAGCGCGGCTTGAGAGGGCACACTGGCAGATTCGTCATGCTAGTGGATTCGGCGATTGGCCGCTGCTGATCGCCGAGCAAGTTCACGGCGATAAAATAGCAATCGTGGATGAACCGATTGAATCGGACAGACATTTCACGGCATGCGATGCGCTCATCACCAATCAACGCGGAGTGCTGCTTGGCATTCACGTCGCGGATTGCTGCGCGGTTTATATCGTCGATCCAAAAACGCCCGCGATCGGCCTGGTGCATTCTGGAAGAAAGGGAACTGAGATTGCGATCGTCGCTAAAGCGATTGAGCAAATGAAGAAAAGATTCGGATCGACTCCGCCCGACATGATCGTGCAACTCAGCCCCTGTATTCGTCCACCGCATTACGAGACCGATTTCGCCGCCGAGATTATTCGCCAGTGCCGATCTAAAGGCGTTTCCCAAATTCACGATAGCGGTCTCTGCACGGCATGTGATGTCGATCGCTACTATTCCTACCGGGCCGAGAAAGGAAAAACCGGTCGCATGCTCGCTTTGCTCGGTCTCACGTAGGAATGGCTCTCCGAGCCGTCAGTCGAACTCGTCGATTCGCTCGGGGATCGAGCTCTACCTAGATTTACATCTCTTCGGTCGCGCCGCTCTTGTAAGGGCAGATTCCGCGTTTCCTTGCTGGCGCGACGAATGCGAAAAATTCTCGCGCGGCAGCGCCAAATTCCATCGCAGCGGCTTTCTCCAGTGCCTGCGAGATATTCAGCCCGCTCATGTAAAGTAATTTGAAGGCGGCTTTAAGTTCATCTCGATCTTGTACGCTGAAGCCAGCGCGCCGCAGCCCAACCACGTTTACTCCAAAGACAGAATTGCGTTCTGCCGCAATGACGAACGGTGGCAGGTCCTTACCAAAGGCGGAGCTGCCCTGCACCATCACCAGTCGCCCGATGTGCATGAACTGGTGAAATGTCGATCCGCCGCCGAGAAACGCGCCGTCGTCCACGCGCACATGTCCAGCCAATAAACAATTGTTCGCGATGATGACATTGTTTCCAATGAGGCAATTGTGCCCGATGTGCGCGCCCGCCATCAGAAAATTGTTGTTGCCAATTCTAGTGACGCTGCCGTTGGGACTCCCACGATGGATCGTGCAATACTCGCGAATGACATTGTCGTTGCCGATCACGACCTTCGTTTTCCGGTCCGGCGAAAAGGAAAGATCTTGGGGCCGCGCGCCGATAATCGCGCCGTGTCCGATAAAATTGCCTGTGGCGATCGTCACATCGCCTTCAATGACAACGTGCGATTGCACGATCGTGCTATTACCGATTACCGCCTGTGGGCCGATCATCGAAAACGGACCGACCTCGACATCGGCGCCGATTCGCGCGCCTGGATCGACAAGAGCCGTCGGATGAATCTTTACGTCCCTCATACTAACCGTAGGAAGTATGAAGCAGCTGTGCGCGTGCATGCAGTCCCCTCTCCCTACGAAATGGAGAGGGGAGGGTGAGGGTTGATTTGGGATGCGCTGCATGAAACCCCTCTACCCTTGAGCAAGGGGAGAGACGAGAAACACAGAGCCTATTCATAACACACCTGCCTCCTTGAAGCTGAAGTAACCGGGATTCCCGTCCGAGGGCGCGCCGATGATGATGTGATCCAGCAATTTGATCTGCAATAATTCGGCGGCCTCAGCCAAACGTCTCGTCAGACTGTGGTCTGTCTGACTTGGTGAGGCGTCGCCAGAGGGGTGATTGTGAACGACGATCACGGCATAAGCCGAGTAAGTAATGGCGGGCCGAAAAATTTCGCGCGGATGCGCGATGCTCTCATTCATACTTCCAGTCGAAACAGCTTCGATGCGCATTAAACGATAACGAGTGTCGAGCAACACAACGCGAAGCGATTCGGTTCGCAGCATTCGCATTTCACCGCCCAGTAATTGGTGGATCAATTCCGGCGAATCAAGTTTTTGCTGGGACAATGGCTCCTGGGCGAAACGCTTTCCGAGATTAAACGCCGCCACTAGTTCCAACGCTTTAGCCGGACCGATTCCCTTGATTTCGCGAAGTTCCTTGACCGAACATCGGCTCAACTCCGCAAACGATTTGTATTTGTTGAGCAGCTCGCGCGCTACCTCTACCACATTCATTCCACGCCTGCCGGTGCGCAGTAGAATTGCGATCAATTCCGCGTTGGTCAGAGCATCGGGACCTCGTGCGAGTAACTTTTCTCGCGGCCGCTCATCCTGCGGCATCTCGCGGATTTTGAGCTGCGACATAATGTGGGAACGGCCTCAGTGCCGTGATTGGAGGTTGCTAAGAGTCGGGACACCAGGGTCCCTCCCACATTTTCATCAGACGCGAAGTTGATCGAACAGTTCGCACAATGCATCGCCGAGAGAGAACAGTGCATCGGCGTAAGGATTGGACTCGATTCCATCCAATGCGATTTGCGCTCCGCGAATCAGATCGCTACCCGCGTCGATGGATTCGTTGAGCGCTCCGTCGTTCGCGCCATTCTTCAAGAGCTCAATCATTTCGTCGACCTGTTCTTCAAGCACAAGCTGGCAACAGCGTTCCCGCTCGAACTCCGAGGCGGAACGCAGGAAAATCAAAATCGGCAGCGTAAATTTGCCCTTTCGCAAATCGGTGCCGAGCGTTTTGCCAGTCGCGCTCTCGCTGCCGGCAAGATCGACGCAATCATCGTAAATCTGATACGCCGTCCCGATTTGAAACCCGAAATTTTTGAATGTTTCGATCACGTTGGGATCGGCCTCGCTAATGAGCGCGGCCAATTCCGCTGCAGTGGAGAAAAGCGATCCAGTTTTCATTTCAACGATGCGCAAATAATCCTGGACGGTCAGAGTGAGATCGAACCGGCGTTGCGTCTGGATCATCTCGCCTGAGCAAACCGTCGCGGCCGTGCGCGCGATGGCGCGACCGATGTCTGCGTTTTGGAAATTCGTCGATAACGTGAGCGCGTGTGCGAACAGACAGTCGCCCAGCAAAACGCTAAGCGAATTTCCCCAGCGCGCGTTCGCGGTGGGCTGAGCGCGCCGCCGTTCCGCTTCATCCATCACGTCGTCGTGCACGAGCGTGGCGATGTGGATGAGCTCCACGATTACGGCAAGATCGACATGATTCGAGCTGATCTTGCCGGTAGCGCCGCCTGCGAGAAGAGCCAGAAGCGGGCGAAGGCGTTTGCCGCGACTGCCGACTGCATATACAACATAGCCTTCAAGCGCCGGATCAAAAGCCGCCGCCTGTTGTGCAATGCGCGTCTCTACCTCTTCAAGATGCGGCTGAACCAGCCGCGCGACTTGAGCGAGCGAACTGGCAGGCGAAGCGATCGCCGTAAGAGCAGTCCGCTTCGGCCGTGAGCGCGCGGAGAATTCCACGAGCCGAGAATAGCGGGGCGGCTTGTGTGTTGTCAAAGCAACATAACAAGAGTCGGCAAATATTGTAGGGCGTTTCTGCGAAGCGCCGAAAGGAGACAGCGCCTGATACAGCCGCCCTACAGTTGTTAGCGCTTACGCAACCACGCATTGGTTGCGTACTTTTCCGCTGCGATTTCCTGCGCCCGATCGTGAACTGCCTCTGGCAAAGCCCCCGTCTCGCAATTGTTCGACAACTCTTTTGCAAATCGTTCCGCGAAACCATTCCCAAGATCGACATGCTGAATGCTGCCCTGATGCAGCAAACCGCTGCGCGTGCGGCGCTGGGCCGCGCCGGCAACTTTTTGGCCATTCACCATTACATCTGCCGACACAGGATTAGCGAAACATACATTGGTAGGGACAGCGCGCTGCGCTGTCCGCGGACGCCGTAGCGCGGCGTCCCTACCCATCGCTGCCAATTCCACGCGTGCGTCATTCGCAGTCAAAGCATCGCGCAGAGCGCAGTGAATTTTTTCGTAGATCGACTTCGGCGATTCGCCGAAGGCCGGTTCAGTTGCCGGAATAATAATCGAATAAGTGAGATCTTCACCGTGAAAAACGATTCCGCCGCCCGTCCATCGCCGGACCAAATCGCGCTGCAATGCATAATGAGCGACATCGGCGAATCTTCCAAAATATCCAAACGACAGAGCAGGGGACTGCCATCGATAGAAACGAATCGACACAGCCCTGGCTGTTTCGAGCAAAGCTTCATCGACCGCCATGTTCATCGCTGCCGAGCGCGGCGCGTTATCCGAATAAATATCGAGGGCAGCGAAGAGCCCTCTTCTTGTTTCGAGCGAAGTCTCGCGCTGCTGCGGGACTGCTGTTCGCGATGGCGGCGTAATCGACACTTGCCTTGTCAGGTGGTAACCTCCGCCAAAATTTTTGCGAGAGCTTCGCGCGGACGCGGATGAGTAGTAATCGGTCGACCAATGCCGAGATAATCTGCGCCAGCTTCGGCTGCTTGACGCGGCGTCATGAATCGTTTTTGATCGCCCGGCTCCGCCCAGCTCGGGCGAATTCCCTGAACCGCAATTTTGATTTTGTTCCCAAATTCCGTACGCAACTTTTTGATTTCACGCGGGCTTGCCACAATTCCATCGATTTCTGCTTCGACACCTAATTTCGCCAAGCGCAAGACCTGATCGGCAACTCTATCGGCGATTCCAATTTCGCGCAGCGTTTGTTCATTCGCGCTTGTTAAAACAGTCACACCCAAGATCGTTATGTTATTTGTGCGAGCTGCAGTCGCGGCGCGGATCATTTCGCTCCCGCCGCTCAAATGAATGGTGAGCATATTCACACCAAGATTACTCGCAGATTCGACTGCTCTTGCGACCGTGTTCGGAATATCGTGCAGCTTGAGATCGAGCCAGACTTTGGCGTCCTTGGACAAAACCGCGCGCACAATTTCAGGGCCTTCGGCCGTGTAAAGTTGCAGACCGATTTTGAAAAATGAAATTTGCTCCCGCAGTTGATCGACAAGAGCGAGCGCTTCCTTTTTCGTCGGGACGTCCAGCGCCAGGATGATTTTGTCAGCGATTGTTGTCATTATCGTGGCACAGGCTTCCAGCCTGTGGGGCAGGCGGGCGTCTCGCCTGCCGTCTTTGATTCGACAGGCAAGATGCCCGTCGGCCCCGCAGCCAAGATGGCTGTGCCCCTTTTAACAAACGATTTCATCCTGTTCTCTTTCGGTTTTGCTGGACAAATTGCAAGGGATGCAAGTCCTCTCTCCCGCGAAGATCAATCCTTCGCTGAAAATCTTAGGTCGGCGTGACGACGGCTTTCACGAAATCGAGACGCTTATCGCGCCAATTACGCTTTGCGACGAGATTGAAGTCCACAAGAGCGATAGGGAAAGGATCGAGTTTCGCTGTGATGATCCCTCGGTTCCGACCGGCGATGACAATCTCGTCGTTCGCGCGACGAAGGCTCTTTTCGAAGAAACAAAACTGAAGAACGGTGTTTCAATCGAGCTCAAAAAGAAAATTCCGCATGGTGCGGGTCTGGGCGGAGGAAGCAGCGACGCCGCTTCGACGCTCCTCGCGCTCAATCAAATTTTTGAAACGAAGTTGACGCGTGATGAATTGGCCAAGCTTGGATCGACAATTGGATCGGACATTCCTCTCTTCATCTTCGAATCAGCCGCGATCTGTAAAGGACGCGGCGACTTGGTCACTCCGATAAATTTGGAACGTCCATTATCGATTTTGCTCTTAAAACCAGATTTTCGTGTGTCAACAGAGTGGGCGTACTCACGTTGGCAGGATTCGCGCGAAATCCCGGGCGTGTATTACGCGACTCAGGAATTCGCCGGCCAAACTTTCGTGAACGATCTCGAGCGTCCGGTTTTCCAGAAATTTGTTTTTCTTGCCCGACTCAAAATGTGGTTGCTGGACCAGCCTGAAGTAGTCGCAGCCCTGATGTCCGGTTCCGGTTCAACAGTGTTTGCTGTGCTGCGTCCAAATGTAGATATCGACCTTCTCGCCATGCGTGCGAGGGATCAGCTCGACCCAGAATTGTGGACCTATGCTTGCGAAACGATGTGATGCTCAGGTAGGGGCGGTTCACCGAACCGCCTGGGCGATTGAGATCAATCGCCCCTACCTAATTATTCTGCGGCGCAATGATTAACATCGCGCTCGGAGATCGCGATCCACCTATTCGCCTGCGCTGCGGCGCAGGCTCGCCCGTGCATATTCGCGATTCAGTTTTGCAATAAAACTGGCGCTGATCTCCGCGGGACAGACCGCTTCGCATTCGTATGTGTTCGTGCAATTCCCAAAACCTTCCGCATCCATTACCTGCACCATTTTCAGAACGCGCGTGACCCGTTCTGGATTTCCCTGGGGCAATAGCGACAGATGTGAGACTTTCGCGGCGGTGAAGAGCATGGCCGACCCGTTTGGACAAGCCGCTGCGCACGCGCCACAGCCAATACAGGCCGCCGCTTCCATTGCAAGATCCGCATCGTGCTTGGGAACCGGAATCGAGTTTGCTTCCGGTGCCGAGCCTGCGCGGGCGGAGATGAATCCGCCGGCCTGCACAATGCGGTCCAGCGCGCGTCGATCGATTACCAGATCTTTGACGATCGGGAACGATCTGACCCGAAAGGGCTCGATTGTGATCGTTGCCCTGTCGCGGAACTTTCTCATGTAAAGTTCACAGACCGCAGCGGGATGATCGGGCCCGTGTGCTTCGCCGTTGATGGTGAGCGAACAGGTGCCGCAGATGCCTTCGCGGCAGTCGGAATCGAATGCGATTGGCTCCTCGCCTCGTCCGAGCAAATTGTCGTTTAGAATGTCGAGCATTTCGAGAAAGGAGGTATTCGGCGAAATGTCGCGCGCTTCGTAATCCACAAGTTTGCCGCGGGCTTTCGCGTTCGGCTGCCGCCAGACTCTCAACAGAAAGTTCATAGTTGAGAGTCGAGTGTTGAGAGAGGGAAACTCCGCATGCAATTACTTCGCGGCCAAGAGGGATCTCCGTAAGCCGCTAAGCATTCGGCTCTCCTCCTCCGCTGCCGCGTAGATTTTTCGGAAATTGTCATCGCTGAGAAAATTCTGGCGACGCGCGACAGAACATTCAGAAACGACTTCGAAGACAGAGCCACCCGCGATTTCGATAAAGCGCGCAAAGTCAACTTTGGAACTTCGTGAGGATTCCTCCGCAATGTTCGAGGAAATTGAGACCGCAGCACGACGCAGTTGAGTCGCTAGACCGAACCGCTCTTCGGTCGGAAAGCTGCGAGTATCGGTATAAATGAGCTCGGCGAATTCAATCGCCTTTTGCCAGACGTCTAATTTTTCAAAGTTAAACATATTCTTCTTCTTGTTTTGTCTTTCATCTCTCAACTCTCAACTAACAACTCTCAACTTCACTTATAGCTCCTTTGCGTTAAATGGACGGTTTCGAAATGAAGCGGTTCGCGATGCAATTTCGGGGATGCGAGCTGCCCATCACCTTGGAATTCCCACGCGAACACCGCGGCATGTTTTTCGTCGTCGCGCAGCGCTTCTCCTTCCGGGGTTTGATGTTCTTCGCGAAAATGTGCCCCGCAAGATTCGTTCCGCGCGAGCGCGTCGGTGCACATCAGATCGGCAAACTCGAGAAAATCAGCCACTCGTCCAGCGCGCTCGAGGGATTGATTAAAATCTTCATCGTTCCCCGGGACGCGCACCTCGCGCCAGAATGCTTCTCGCAACTCAGAGAGTTTTTGGAGCGCTTCGCGGAGTCCCTTGGCGTGGCGAGACATTCCACATTTGTCCCAAAGAAGAAGGCCAAGTTCGCGATGGATGGAATCGAGCGAACGTTTGCCATCGATATCGAGCATTTTCTTAATCCGCGCGCGCACTTCACTCTCTGCCTTCTGAAATTCTGGAGAGTCGGCTGACGGACGCTTGTTCATCTGGCCGGCGAGATAATTCGGCAATGTGTACGGCAAAATGAAATAACCATCGGCCAGACCTTGCATGAGGGCGCTCGCGCCGAGCCGGTTGGCACCATGATCCGAGAAATTTGCTTCCCCGATCACAAACAGACCGGGCACGTTGCTCATCAAATTATAATCCACCCAGAGCCCGCCCATGGTGTAGTGCACCGCTGGGTAAATCCGCATTGGCACTTTGTAGGCATCTTCGCCGGTTATTTTTTCGTAAACCTCGAACAGATTGCCGTAGCGCTCGCGAATTACGTTTTCCCCAAGCCGTTTGATCGCATCCGCAAAATCGAGGTAAACACCGCGTCCGCCGGGACCCACGCCGCGGCCTTCGTCGCAAACTTCCTTCGCTGCACGTGATGAAATATCGCGTGGAGCAAGATTGCCATAGCTCGGATATTTTCGCTCGAGGTAGTAATCGCGTTCGGTTTCTGAGATTTGGCCAGGCGGCTTGCTACGATCTTCCTTTCGTTTTGGAACCCACACGCGTCCGTCATTGCGGAGCGACTCAGACATGAGAGTCAGCTTCGACTGATGCTCACCGCTTTGCGGGATGCACGTCGGATGAATCTGCGTGAAGGAGGGATTTGCAAAGAGCGCGCCTTTTTTGTAAGCGCGATAAGTGGCCGTGACATTGCAACCGCGCGCGTTAGTCGAAAGATAAAAAACATTCCCATACCCGCCGGTCGCGAGCACGACAGCGTCGCCGGTATGCTTGTGAATCTTTCCTGAGCGCAGGCTGCGCGTGATGATTCCTTTCGCGTTTCCATCGACAATCACTAAATCAAGCATCTCCGTGTGCGGAAACATCTGCACTGTGCCCGCGGCGATTTGACGGCAGAGCGCCTGGTAACAGCCGAGCAAAAGCTGTTGGCCAGTCTGCCCACGCGCGTAAAAGGTCCGTGATACTTGCGCGCCACCGAAAGAGCGGTTAGCGAGCAGTCCGCCGTACTCACGCGCGAACGGTACCCCTTGTTCGACGCATTGATCGATGATCTGATTACTGACTTCAGCCAGCCGATAAACATTCGCCTCGCGGGAACGAAAATCGCCGCCCTTGATCGTGTCGTGGAACAACCGGTAAAGGCTGTCACCATCGTTCTGATAATTTTTCGCCGCATTGATTCCGCCCTGGGCCGCAATCGAGTGCGCGCGCCGCGGCGAGTCTTGAAAGCAAAAGCATCTTACTCGATAACCCAGTTCGCCCAGGGTCGCCGCCGCCGAGCCTCCGGCCAGACCGCTCCCAACGACGATGATTTCGAACTTTCGCCGATTATTTGGACTAACCAGTCGTGAGTGGTCACGATGGCTCCGCCATTTTTGGTCCAGCGGTCCGTGGGGAATTTTGGCGTCCAGCGATCCAATCATAACTGTTGTGCCGCTTTGACCAGTCCAAGCAGGATGGCGACCGGGATCGACGTGTAGCCAACGAACACGAGCCAAGCAAAAATTCGACCACCCAGCGCGAGACGCGGCGTGAGCTTCTTGTCGTTCAGTCCGAGCGATTGAAAAAAGCTGGAGGATCCATGGCTCAAGTGGAGGGTGAGCAAAAAGAGCCCAAGAACATAAAAGCCCGACACAAGATAACTTTTGAAACCGTAAACCATCATCGAATAGACATCGTAATGGCCGAGCGGATCAGGCTTAAGCAGCGCAAAGCGTGCGTCGGTGATTCGCACGGTAAAATGTGCGAGGTGATAAGCGATAAATGCCAGCACAATCAGCCCGCTCATCACCATGTGACGAGAGGCGAACGTTGCTTTCGCGTATTGCCTGTCGATGTACGGCTCGGGTCGGGCGCGACGATTTTCGATCGCCAGTTGGATCGTTACATAAATGTGAATGATGACAGTCAGGAGCAAGAAAATGCGGATCGCCCACAGCAACGGGCCGAGATCGCGCAGGTGTTGCGAGTAACCATTAATCCAATCTGGTCCTAGGAAAATTTGCAAATTACCGAGCAGATGTCCGATGACAAAGATGATTAGAATGATTCCGGTGATCGCAACGATCATTTTTTTCCCAACCGAGGAGCGATAAAAGGCCGCTAAAATGTTCACGCTGGATTTGTACGCCCTGGCGAACGGCGCGTGGATTTGAGATTATGGACGCCGCTGGGAGCGTCAAGAACGCTCTGGATTGTCGCGGTTCGTTTTTGTTTGTCGGCTCGACAGAGTCGAGCCCCACCGGCTACACACCTTCAACGCCGATCATATTTGTCTTTGCGCTGCGATGGCGCATTTTGCGCGGTTCGCGGTACTCCTCGCAATTCAACCACTCCTTTGCGCGCTGCATGGATTCAAACTCAAGCACAACGATGCGCTTCGGTTCCCAATCGCCTTCAAGCACTTCAGTAGCACCGCCGCGGACGATGTATTTGCCGCCGTACTTCTCGACGGTCGCGCCTGCGAGTTTCTTGTATTCCTCGTAACCGGCCGGATCCAGAATGTCGATTTCAACGATCACATATGCAGACATCTTAGGAAGTGAGAAGTAAGAAAGAAAAATTGAAACGTAACAGATCAGCGTCCGTTTCTGCTAGTACGGTCTTTCGCGGCTAGCTCGGGAATTCTTTTCCGCCGCCGGAGTCGCAGCCAGTTGTTCCAGGTTTTACGGAGGCTATCGCGCGGCGTCTGGTATTTTTGGTTTAGTTCGTTGCTCTTGAGGATCTGCGCGAGAATGCCTTTCACGGAAAAATCGTCAGTGTTCACAATCGTGTAAGCAGTCCCGACGGCAGCGGCGTGATGTGCGTCGCTCGCCGCGGTCATCGGCAAGCCGCGAATTTGCGCGTACTTGAACGCGTAACGGTTGTAGCGGCGCAACGTCGTTGCAGCATTGAAAACTTCAATGGCATCAACCGGCAGAGTCTCCAGAGTAGAAAAACGGATGCCTGCGCGAAATAAATCGTAGGGATGCGGAGGAATCGCCAGCCCGCCGCGCTCGCGAATGATGTCGCAGACTTCGCGCGCCGGTTTTCCTTTCAAATACGGAAGCTCCGCGCCGATGCAAAGAAGGTGACCGTCGGCGGTCGTTACCTCGACTCCGGGGAGAACGAGGAAATCATCGACTGGCAAACCGTCCAGCCGCATCAGGCCTTTCTGAAGGAGGTAATTGATGGCGTCACACGTGTTGTGATCGGTGATCGCGATCCCGTGCAACCCTTTGGCGCGCGCGGCGGCGATCAAGTCTTCCGGACTGGAAATACCGTCCCCGGAAAAAAAGGAATGCGTGTGCAGGTCGATATTGAACGGCATTGTCAGGAGGCTAATTTGGAGGACGCAAAATGGAAAGCGTTGGTTTCAAGGAATGGGGCATAGTTTGCGAGGCGCTGGGACGCGGCAGGCAAAGTATCATTCTGCGCAAGGGCGGAATCGCTGAAGGCCGGGGCGGATTCAGTTTTCGGCAACACGAATTTTTTCTATTCCCGACGTTCTTCCACGAGCAACCAGCGAAAGTCCGCGCGGCCGGTCGGCGCGGTAGCACGGACTCGTCCCGTTGCGGGACCGACATTGAGTTTCCAGCGGGATCGCACGACAAAATCGACATCGGCTTTTTCGCTAAGCTCGAGCTTGTAAAAACGATCACTTCTCGGGAAACGGCGCAGGCCCTGGAGCCGCTGCACATTTTGAAACGAGAAGTGGTTCGAGAGCGCTTCGAATATGATAAGGTGTCGGGGCTAAAGGTCGGTTTTGTTCGCGTTTTTCGGGTCGTACCGCCCTGGACGTTTCCAAATCAAAAATCGTACGGCGGTTGTCGATCCTGGGTGAAATTGCCGGAACCGGCAGGGGAACTGCGTTTCGAGCTGGTTTTGGATAACGCCGAACACGCGAGGCGCCGGAATGAATTTAATGAGATTATTCAGCGCGCAGAAGCATTCGCAGCATGCGGTTAAACCAGCTCTTCGACGAGAAGACGTTGCTCGGCCGTGCTTTCTGCCTGAATGCGATTGAACTGGTGGTCGTACAGCCGGCGATGCTAACCGGATTTCTCCAGCAGCTCGGAGTGTGTGCCGATTTCTTTGATGCGGCCGCAATCCATCACCACGATTTGGTCGGCCGATAAAACTGTGGAGAGCCGGTGAGCAATTGCGATTACCGTGCGTCCTGCAGTGAGTTTTTCGAGCGCCTTTTGAATTTGCTTTTCCGATTCGGAATCGAGCGATGATGTCGCCTCGTCGAGCAGAAGGATCGGCGCACTTTTCAGGACAGCGCGCGCAATCGCGAGGCGCTGCTGCTGGCCACCGGAGAGAAGACAGCCCTTGTCACCGATCACCGTTTGATAGTCCTTTGGCTGGGCCATGATGAAATCGTGCGCATACGCGGCTCTCGCCGCTTCATAAATTTCTTCCGGCGTGGCTTCGAGATGGCCGAACTGGATATTCTTGAAGATCGTATCGTGAAACAAAAACGTCTCCTGAGTGACAAGACCGATCTGTTCGCGCAATGATTTCTGGGTGATCGAGCGCAGGTCGTGGCCATCAATCTTAACGGCTCCAGATGTAGGATCGTACAGGCGCAAGATCAGCGAGAGAATCGTGCTTTTGCCGGCTCCGCTGGCGCCGACTAGCGCGTAGGTTTTCCCCGGTTGGATCCGCAAGGTCAGATTGCTGACGGCATTCGTGACTGTGTTCGCATAGCGGAACGTTACGTTTTCAAGATCGATCCGGCCCGACGACGAAGTCAGCGCGACGGCGTTTGGCGCATCGCTCACAGCCGGCTTGGAATCAAGGATCGAAAAGATCCCAGTTGTCGCAGCAATTGATCGCTGCATCACGATGTGGATCTTGCCAAGCGTTTTGACCGGATCGTAGAGAATGAAAATTCCTGAGATCAGTCCAAAAAATCGGCCGGCGCTTAGATTAGCGGCATAAACGTAAACCAGTGCCATACCCACGCCGATGGCAGCGATTGTCTCGACCAGTGGGCCGACCGCTTCCATCGACCTGATCAGGCGCATCATGTTTGAGAACTGCAATTGGTTGCTCCGCTTGAATGCCTTCTCCTGATGTGTCTCACGGGCGAACGACTTGACTACGCGAATGCCTGCGAAGGTTTCCTGCATGGTAACGACCATTTCGCCCATGCCTGCCTGCTCGCTTTGCACGGCTTTACGTGCGCGGCGGCTATAAATGCGAATCGGTAGCAAGCAGGTCGGGAAAAGAATCAGCGCTACGACGGTAAATTTCCAATCCATGAGGAGGAGAACACTGATTGCGCCGACAATGGTGATCGGTTGCTTGAAAACATCGCTACTGACGCTGGTCAAAGCCATCTGCATGATGCGGGTATCGTTCGTGATGCGGGACATCAAAAAGCCGGAACGCGCCTTGTTAAAAAAATCCATCGAATGCCGAACCATTTTGCTAAAAAGCTGAGTGCGAATATCGGTGACGACCTTGTTGCTCACCCATTGCATGCAATAGGTATTTCCGTAGGAACAAAGGCTGCGGACAGTCATGATCGCTGGAATGGCGAGGCAGATCAGAACGATCGAATTGATTTTGGGGCCAGTGTCCAAAACTTCCAGATTTGAGCGCAAGGCCATCGGGTTGGGAGCGACCCCGTGAAAGATGGTGCTTGTCACGCGGGCAATCGCTAGCGGGAAAAGCGAACTGACCCCGCCGTAGGCGAGACCCAATGAGAGGCCCAGGATAAAACGCGCCTTGTACGGTTTGACGTAGCCATACAGGCGGCGGTACGGACCCGAGGCCGCCTGAAGGGTTTGCCAAAATGATAGCCTTTTCTTTGTAGTTTTGCGCTTGCTCATGAACCTTGCGCCGCCGCATGAGCCGACAGCAGCGAATCCATAGCATCGATTACCGCTTCCGTCGAGATTTGGCGCATTGGCAAACGTGGTCGGACGGCTGAAAACTCGGTCAGTGGAGCCCTGGATTCTCCTTGTAAAATCAGTGCAGGGCTCCCGCGAGGTCGCCAGTGAAACGGATTGGTGGGGCCGAAAAGGATTACTTGCGGTGTTTGCGTTGCTGCCGCGAGATGCGTCGAGGCGGAATCGACCGTGACGAGAAGACGTGCCTGGGCGATCAGCGCAGCCAGAGTGAGTAAATCTGTCTTTCCGGAAAGATCGACAGCCGGTTGCCGTAATCTGTTTTTGATTTCACCAAGATGTTCCTGTTCGAGTTTTGAACCTCCTCCAGTAAGCACAGCGCTAATGCGCGAATTGGATTGAGCATGATCGATTGCATCCGCCCAACGTTGCGGTTCCCAAAATTTCTCTACGCGCGCAGACCCTGGATGAAAAATGACATAGGGTTCATTGATCTTCGAATCGCGCCGAAGCGCATTCGCTTTTTCGCATGCTGTCCGTGGCAATTCCAGATGCAGCGCGCGGGAAGCCCCGCGGATGCCGAGTGGCCCAAGTAAAGCGAGATGATATTCGACGGTGTGCATGTCCCGCATGCGGACGGCTACAAAATTGTTGTAAACATGGGCCCGTCTTTTTGACTGATCGCGTACCCGGTAGGACACGATGCGTTTTCGCGCGCCGGATAAAAACGCAAGAAACGCGGAGCGATCGTTCCGTGTGAAATCGATGCAGCAATCAAATTTCTCACGGGCGATGGCAAGAAACAGGGCAAGGTCGTGCAAATTACGCCGCGCTAGCAAGACTCGGTCCACATTCGAGATGGCCGGTAGCAAGGCAGCGCATTCATTGGAAACGACGAGCGTCACGCGCGCGTCAGGAAAATTTTCGCGCAAAGTCGCAATGGCTGGGATTGTCAGGATCAGATCGCCGATCCGTTTGAGTTGAAGGAGCAGAATATTCACGAATAAGATTGCGCTGCTAGACTAGCACAAGCGTTCTGCCTGCGACTGTAGTTGCGAGGTAGACCGGAGGTTTACGTCGCTTTCTGCATCGCAATTTCGTAAGCGTCCAACAATCGCGTTCGAAAATGATCCCAAGTGAAATTTTCAACTACGCGGCGCCTTGCTGCGCTGCCCATCCGCTCGACGATTTCAGGATGTCGATATAGATGCTTGAGCGCTGCGGCGATCGCCTCAACATCTCCCGGTTGGACGATAATTCCATCCATGCCATCGCGCACAACATCGCCCGCCTCGCGCGTGGTGATTTGCGGCAACCCGCAGGCGGCTGCTTCATATGTGACTTTGGCGCTACCCTCCCATTGCGACGGAAAAACATGAACCGTGCTTTGGCTGAGATAATTTTCCGGATCGTGCACAAATCCCACAACGCGAATGTCATCGCGCCAGAATTGCTTGAGATACGGCTTCGCTTCATCGTGGACGTAACCGACAAGCCACAACTGGGCGTCTGGCAGATTCAGGCGATGCCATGCTTCGAGCACATGGTGAATGCCCTTGCGTTTAATTAATGCGCCGGCAAAAACCGCCCGGAATTTTGCTGGGCGCTGGCCCGGCTTGAAGCGCCCCCCATCCACTCCGCGCGGGAGGTAAAATAGTTTTTCCTTCGGGAACCCGCGTGCTCGAAACGTGTCAGCTGCTATCTCCGATAAAACGAGCAGCAGATCGGCTAGTTTGTATTCTTCGACGAAACGCTTTCGATTGAGCAGCAATCCCTGTTTCCACTTTTGGAACCCCGAAGCACTGCTTGTCGATTTAGCAATTTCTGGCCGACCAACTTTCGCTTTCCCACCATCGCGATGCCAAGTTGGAATCTCGAGGATTGAAGGGATGCGGCATTGTTTGGCAACTTGAAGCGAGCGCAAACAGTCACCCGACCAACTGTGAAATAAATCGTAACGTCCGGTCGCCAAGTGCCGGGATGCGATCCAATCAAGATATTTCTTTTTCGCGCCGTAATAGTAAGGCCGATCGAAAAACGAGATGAGACGCACCGGATGCCAGCGTAGAGAATGGATCAGCGACCCGGGAATTTCCTTCTGCCGGTTGTCGTAAGCGATTGCTTTTGCCAGAAACCCCCCCCGATACGACGCGCGCAGGGTTTCAAATGCGTCGGTGTCGAGACCCGACCCACCGATGCGCGCGAAGATCGAGTAGAGCAAATGTTTCGGCAACGTACGCGTCGGGGATGAGGCAGACCGTACTGGTGGAGGAGCGTTTAAAGTTTCACCAGGCATCCGGTTACAACTATTCTGGCGAACGTGGAGCAAGTAAAGTGTCGTTCTGTGTCGTCTCCAGCGGAGCTCCTGCTCCTGCGGGATCATCGTTTAGTTTGCGACGCAGCGGTTCTTCTAAACAGAAAGAGATTTTCCGCTGCGTTCCGCTCTGGTTGAAATAACAAGATGCATTTAAAAGGTCCGCTCGATATGACAAAAAAACTCAGCATCGGTTTTGTTCGGCGCGGCTATTCGCAGACCGGCGGCGCGGAATCGTACTTAAAACGGCTCGCGCGCGGAATAGTGGAAGCCGGACACGATGTACAACTCATTACGACGAACAAATGGCCGCGGACCGAGTGGCCATTCGGTGCAATCCGCCGCATGCAGTCCGCATCGGCAATCGGGTTTGCCGACGAGTTCGAGCAAATGCGACCGCAGCTTCGCTGCGATCTCTTGGTGAGCCTCGAGCGCCTCTGGGGTTGTGACGTTTACCGTGCCGGCGACGGTGTCCATCGTGCCTGGTTGGCTCGCAAAAGAACATTCGAAATGCCGCTGGAGCGATTTGTTCGAGGGCTGAATCACAAGCATCGCGACATTTTGCAACTCGAAAAAGCTCTCTTCGTAAATCGCGGCGCGCGCAGAGTTATCGTCAATTCGCAAATGATCAAAAGCGAGATTGTCGATCTGTATGGCTATCCCGCGGAGAAGATCGATATCGTCCGCAATGGCGTTCCGCTCGAGCAATTTCGCTTCGACCCTAAGCTGCGGGAAAGATCCCGTGACGAGTTGAAGGTTAAGCCGGGCGAAATTGCGCTGTTTTTCGCGGGCTCGGGTTGGGAACGCAAGGGTTTGCGGTTCGCGATCGCGGCGATGGCGCTCTGCCACAATCGACAAATGCGTTTGCTTGTCGCCGGTCGGGGAAGCGAGCGGTCTTACAAATCAAAGCGCGTCCAGTTTCTTGGCGAACTTGCGGATATTGTGCGCATTTACTCGACGGCGGACATTTTCATTCTGCCAACGATTTATGATCCATTTTCTAACGCCTGCCTGGAAGCTCTCGCTTGCGGACTTCCGGTGATCACAACTTGTGACAATGGTTTCAGCGAGATAATTGAGGATGGCGTACACGGATCGATCGTCGATCACGCAGGAGATCTAGTTGGTTTGCGTGACGCTATTCGCTTCTGGTCTGATCCTTCGCGCAGCGCCGCTGCAAGATCGGCAAACATCCAGCTGGCGGCGCAGTTCGACATTTCCAAAAGCGTCGACCAAACGCTCAAGATTTTACTTCAAGTTGCGGCTCCGCGTACATCGTAGGCCGCTTACGTTGCAGAGCGATAAACAGGGTTCATATGGTGAGAGATCAGACTCAGAGGTCAGGCGTTAGTAGCCTGTATGCTCGCGACTTTCGGAGCGCGGAATGCCCCTTTGTCCTCGGCCCAAATGTACCACCTGCGGAAAGATGGTCCTTGGTTGTCCCTCCCGCCCAACAAACATGACGAGCACTTTGGCCCAGATCGTACCTCGGTTGAAGGCATTGCGCCACGCCTGCACAGCCCCAACAAACGCCTGTCCCGCCCGGTACGTCAGCTGTCTGTGGTTGTCAAGCTCTATGGTTACTTCTCCTTCCAACACATAGCTCGCGCTGGGGACCGGATGCATATGGCGACCTGTTTGTCCTCCCGGGGCAATCTCTAGGAGAAGCGTGGTAATTTGAGCGTGAGCACTCGGGTAGCGAATATCCTGACTAACGTCTGTCTTTGTCGTCTGGATCAGCGGAGTCACTTTGACGTCGACCTGGCTCCAAGCCTACACGACTAACGAGTAAAGCTATTAAGGCGGTCCCTGTCGAAACTAAACACTTGCGTGACATGCCGTGTGTCTCCTTTGTCTTTGTGAAAGACATTGATTCGAATCGCCGGCGGGTTTCGTTTCAGGCCGTGGCTAACGCGGCATCCACATCCGGGAAAATCTGAAATACCTGATCAAGCCGCGAGATTTCGAAGATCGAGCGAACCGTCTCTTGCAAACCAGCCAGCGCGAATTTGCCGCCGTAGGCTTCAACCTTCTGCATTGCTTCGATAAGTGCCGCCAGCCCCGCGCTGTCGATGTAAGTTACGCGGCAAAGATCGACAACCAACTGTTTCGGTTTTTTCTCGACCATTCTGTTGAGGGACGCCGTGACGGTGGGTGAAACGTGCAGATCGATTTCCCCTTCGAGCGGCAGCACATTTGGCCAGTCTTTACGGGGCGTTGGAACGCCGGGCGAAGCGGATTTTTTCATTCAAATCTTCAATCGTCGATGAATCACCATCCGAGCGTATCGATTATGCCTTTTACATTCGACAGATCACCGATCAAGAAATCGGGCTGGTATTTTGCAAGCTGGTCGCGACTCCATATGCCGGTTGCAACGGCAATCGTGCGTGCGCCAAGCGCTTTGCCACAGGCAATATCGCGCGGTGTGTCGCCGATCACGTCGATCTCGGATGCAGAAAATCCGCGGCCGTGCTTTTCCTTTGCGCGCGCGCGCGCGAATGATCCGAGCCGGTTGCGGTCGTGATGATCGTCGGCAAAGGCGCCGAACTCAAAAAAATGCCAGACGCCATAGTGTTCAAGCTTGAGCTGCGCGCCGCGAGAGACATTCCCAGTGAGAAGCGCGAGCACGAGATGTCGCCGCGACTTTAGTCTCTGAAGCAACTCGAGCACGCCGGGAAGCAGTTTGCCTCTGCGGCGTGGCAATTCCAGCGAAAGAAAATGCACATAGCTGTCCAGAAACGCACTGATGTTTTCGTTCGTCGCAGGAATTTTATGCTTGTTTAATATGCTGACGACGATGCCCGAATCGGTCATACCCGCGATTTCGATGCCGTGCAGGTCATCGGCAATGCCGAAACGCTCTCTAAACGCGGATTTGAGCGCGTGCACGCCGGCGCCGCCGGAATGGATGAGCGTGCCATCGATATCGAAAAGAAGGAGCCGCCTTTGCACTTTTGTCATGTCGAGTGGGGATAGAGACATCTCGCCAAGTCAGCCCCGCGTTTTGCGCGGACTGGCAACTGCGGAATGTCTCCTGTAGTGGCGCTCTCTGAGCGTCACATTAATCGAGCAACGGTCATAGACCGCCGCTATAAGCTGGGCGCATGCATCATAAGCACCGCGATCATACTGCCAAGAAATACGAGCAGCACAATCGCCAGGCCGACAAGAAAGGCTGTGCGGATGGGGTCCTGCTCGTCTTTATGGCGCGAGAACGGGGATGCATTGGCAAAATCGACCGGTACCGAGCTCAATTCCGCCGGTGTGGATTTGATCTCCTCAAGCTGAGGCAATGATTGCGACCCGCTCGTGTCCGGTTCGTAGCGGGCGTCGGTCGCGCCAAAGCGAATCCGGTCATCAAGGTGGAGCACCGTTTCCGTGACCGGAATACCGTTGACGCGTGTGCCATTGGTTGAAGCGAGATCCTTCAACCGGTAAGTTTCGCCGGTCAGCTGCAGCTGCGCGTGATTAGTCGAGACCGATGGATCATTAATAATTATGGTGTTGTCCGGGCCACGTCCGATCGTGATCAGATCTTCGACGAGCTCATACGCAGTCCCGCTGATGACTAACTTCGGCATATTGTCGATCTAATGTAGAATCGAGGCATGTCGAGCGGAGTCGAGACATATCTCATTGTTAATCGGAACAGATTTGAGCCGTTGGCTTCCCGCTCAACCCGGCCTCACGGTCCGCCCGTCTATGTCGCGGTTTGCTATACCGTTCCATTCTCGACTTCGCTTCGTTGCGCTCGAAATGACAGGCGGGCTGAATTGACCGCGCATGGCCGCGCTCGCATAGTGGCGCTTCCATGGCGATTGAGTTGACGCGGAATTTTTGCATCATCGCGCACATCGATCACGGCAAGACGACTTTGTCCGATCGATTGCTCGAGTGCACGGGCACGATCCACGAGCGAGAGAAGCAGGACCAGCTTCTCGACTCAATGGACTTGGAGCGGGAGCGAGGCATCACGATCAAAGCGCATCCGGTGACAATGCGTTACACCAGCAAGTCGGGCGAAACTTATCAACTGAACCTGCTCGATACCCCAGGGCATGTCGATTTTGCCTATGAAGTTTCGCGTAGTCTCGCCGCATGCGAAGGCTCGCTGTTGGTAGTCGACGCCGCGCAAGGCGTTGAAGCGCAAACGGTGGCCAACGTTCATCTCGCACACAAACAGGGGCTTACGATAGTCCCGATCATCAACAAGATCGATCTGCCAAACGCCGATGTGGCCTCGGTCCATCGACAACTGGAAGAAATCCTCGCAATCCCTTCGGAGGAAGCGATCGAGGCGAGCGCGAAGGCGGGGATCGGTATTGAGGAAATTCTTGAGGCAATTGTGAAGCGAATTCCGCCGCCGCAAAAACCGGCGGATGAAACTTTGCGCGCTCTGGTTTTTGATTCCGTATTTGACGTTTATCGCGGCGTGGTGGGTTACGTGCGCGTGGTTTCCGGAACAATGGAAGCGAACCACGCGATTACATTGATGAACAACAACGCGCGCTACGAGATCAAGGAGGTGGGCGTGTTTACGCCGAAGATGCTCGTACGGCCGAAGCTAAATCCCGGGGACGTCGGTTATTTCATCGCGAACATCAAGACGACTGCCGACATAAAGATCGGCGACACCATCACGGACCAGCGTCATCCGGCGAGTGAGCCGCTGCCAGGTTTTCAGGAAATTCATCCGATGGTATTCAGCGGGATTTATCCGATTAACACCGGCGACTTCGAACATTTGAAAGTAGCCATCGGAAAACTGCGCTTGAACGACGCTGCGTTCGTCTATCAACCGGAAAGCTCCGTCGCGCTCGGATTCGGATTTCGCTGCGGATTTCTGGGTTTGCTTCACATGGAAATCATCCAGGAACGGCTCCGGCGCGAATACAACATGGACATCATCGCGACGAGTCCGAGCGTCGTCTATGAAGTGTTGACCACGCGCGGGGGAAAACTCTTGATCGATAACCCCGCGCACTTGCCGAATCCGAGCATGATCCAGGAAATTCGAGAGCCGGTTGTAAGGGCGTACGTGCTTTGTCCGAATGAAAACATCGGTGATATCCTGCAATTAATTCTCGAGAAGCGCGGCCAGATGGAACATACGGAGTCCCTCGATACGCGTCGTGTGATGTTGCATTGCGCACTGCCACTGAACGAAATTCTCGTCGATTTTAATGACAAGATTAAAAGCATTACGCGCGGCTACGGCTCGATGGATTACGAGCATGCCGGTTATCGCCAGGCGAAACTGGTAAAACTCGACCTGCTCGTAAATGGCGAGCCGGTCGATGCGTTTTCGACGATCGTGCACAAAGACCGCGCGGAGGCGAGGGGACGTCAGCTAGCAGCCAAATTGAAGGAAGTAATCCCGCGACAGCTTTACCAGGTGGCAATTCAGGCCGCCATTAGCGGGAAAATTATTGCGCGCGAGAGTGTTTCGGCATTGCGAAAAAACGTAACCGCGAAATGCTACGGCGGCGATATCACGCGCAAGCGGAAACTGCTTGAGAAGCAAAAAGAGGGAAAGAAACGGATGAAGAGCATCGGGAAGATCAACATTCCCCAGGAAGCGTTTATCGAGGTGTTAAAGGCGCAATGATTTGTTTTTGTCATTCCGAGCGAAGTCGAGGAATCATCTAGCATCCTGAATTATGTTCACGCCCCGTCACGTCAAGCACAGCAGACTGCTTTTGCGGCATGCCCGCAAGTATCTGCGCTACAAGAATGATCTGCTTAGTAGCTCGGACCGCGAAGAGATCGTCGCTGGAATAGAAAATCTCCGCGATGCCTTACATCGGCGCGATCACGAGAGGGTGCACAGCACAGCCGACGCGCTCGATAAAACGTTACACAGGTTGACGCCGGTAAATTGGGAATCGCATTGGCGGGAAAATTGTGAGGTGATTTTGGTGGCGATCGTGGTGGCAGTGGGGATTCGCTCCTATTTCTTGCAGCCGTTCAAAATTCCGACCGGCTCGATGCAACCGACTCTAAATGGGATCATTGGGCAATCCAGCAGCGCGCCAGCGCCGAACATCCTGAGACAGATCAGCGAATTCATTATCCTCGGTCGCAATTACATCAACGTTGTCTCGCGTGAGGATGATCAAGTTTTTGAAATCGAGCAAAAAAAACTTCTCTTCTTCTTCACGTTTTCGCGGCTGGTCTGCGAGCACCAAAATTTTCTTGTCTACGCGCCACCCGAGACGCTCACTCGTGATTTCAACGTTTTCCCCGGTCGGACTTATCGCCGCGGCGACATTATTGCGAGAGGCACAATAGACACAGGCGACCAGGTCTTTGTGGACAAATTTAGCTACAACTTCGTTAAACCGCATCGCGGCGACGTTTTTGTTTTCCGGACGAATCATATCTTCGGCATTCGGGAGGATCCGGGAACCGGGTCGCCGTTTTACATTAAGCGGCTAGCCGGCCTGCCCGGAGATCGTTTACGCATCGACCCACCGTTTCTTTACATCAATGAAGAGAAAGCGGAAGGCTTTGGATTCAAGCGCGTCATGGCGGCCAAGCCTCCCTATCGTGGCTATGCCTTGGGCCGTGACTATCTCGCACAACCTAATCGTTCGTTCACCGTGCCACGGCATGGTTATTTTGCCCTGGGCGATAACAGCTACAACAGCTACGACAGCCGTTATTGGGGACCGGTGCCGGAAGAAAACCTCGTTGGGCGTGGCTTGTTTGTTTACTGGCCGTTCAATCGGCACTGGGGCTTGATTCGGTAGACGGATAATTTCTGCCGCATGCTATCGAGCCTCCCGCGAGTATATCCTCTGCTTGGGCTCTGCAGCGGATATGTGCTGGTGATGCTTTTTAATCCGGTGCACCAAGCGCTCGGGGACGGTTTTCGTTGTATCGGCCGCTATAAACGCATCTGGCTCACTTTTGCCCTTCTTGGGTTCGGTTACTTCCTTTTCCAATTTGTCACCTTCACGCCTATCCGAAATTTCGGCGATCTCGATCTAAATCAGGTCATTTCACTACCGACCTGGCATTGGCCCCGATTTGTAGAGATATGGAGGGAAACGCCGTTGCCGGCTCTGGAAGGGGTCGCGGGAATTTTCGATAACGCAACTACCACCTATCCGCTCTCGGTCGTGGCTGCTGTGCTCATGATTACCAACTGGCGTGGGCTGCATGGCGCATTGCTTCGCGCCCTGCGGAAGCGATATCGTTTGTGGAGTTATTTCATCTACTTGATTCTGCTGCTGAGCGCCTTGGCGTCGCTTTTGAAGCCGATTGTATTCTGGCGATTACCTGAGTGGGGTGGTCTCGTGCCGGCCGCCGGGCTGCTGCGAATTTCGGCCACAGTGGATGCGGTCGCATTCATTTTCGAATACCTCTTTGGAGTTTACATCCAGGTGTATCTGATCACCGTATGTTTGGCCTGGATAAAGGGCGTGAGTTTTGAAGAAGGAGAACTCTTTCGCTTCGCCATGCGCCGCTTCAGTTATGTTCTCAAGTGGGCTGGCATCGTCGTCTTTGTCAGCATGTTGATCGTCCGGCTGCCACTCCTCCTTGCCTACTTCACCAACATTCCCGGTGTGCTCGATTACCTGCCGATGGAGCGCGCGCTCATGAGCGGTTTAGTCATCGCTTTCTGCTCGGTCCAAATCTCGCTCGCGTTGCATAATGAGAGCCTGGGCAAAGCCATTCACGCGCACAGCCAGTTCGTCCGACAAAATGGCAGCCTTCTGGGGTGGTTTCTGATCATTTGCGGAATGCATTTTTTCTGCATCATGATTTGCGACGCCATCGTGCGGAGCGCAATCGCTGATCGGTTGGCTGCACTCTTCCTATGGAAATTCATCTTCGCTTGTCTCCGTGGGATTATCACCGGTTGGCTTCTGGCTTCATGGGTCTGTTTATTTCGCCAATGCGAAACCGGCCGCGTTAATCAGGAGAGATGGATCCGCTATTGAGTGCCGCCGTGAAGACGCATGTGAATGCGGCGAAAATTACGCGCCAGAGCAAATCGAATCTGGCGCTGGCATTTATTTCACTAGGACGCGAGCGTAAGCGCGACATCACTATTTTCTACGCGTTTTGCCGCGTGATCGACGACATTGCCGATTCTTCGGAGCTCAGCGTCGCGGAGAAGCGAGTGCGGCTAGAGGCGTGGCGCAAAATGCTCCGCACTGCGGATGCGGATGAGGTCCCGCTTGCTCATGACGTACGGAGTTTGATCGACAAGTACTCGCTATCCACCGCCATGCTCGAGGAAATTATCGCCGGAGTCGAGATGGACTTGAGCATCTCACGATATGCCACCTTCGAGGAGCTCCGTGTTTATTGCTATCGGGTCGCCAGTGCGGTCGGCCTCGTGAGTATCGAGATTTTTGGATATCGCAATCCGCGCTGTAAAGAGTATGCGCTTGAGCTCGGGTTGGCCTTGCAGATGACGAATATTATTCGTGACGTCGGGAGAGATTTGCGGTACGGCCGCATCTATCTGCCACAGGAGGATTTGGCGCGTTTAAATTATTCGGAAGCGGAGCTGCAAGATCGGCAATATAACGAACGTTTCGTTCGTCTGATGGAATTCGAAGCGACACGCGCGCAGGAGTTCTTCTCTCTCGCGGCGGCGGCCCTTCCGTCTGAAGACCGCCGAGCAATGGTGCCCGCCCAGATCATGAGCTCCATTTACCGCGGTCTGCTTCGTCAAATGGAGCTGGACAAGTTTCGCGTTTTCGAAAAAGAATACCGGCTTAGCAAAATGGAGAAAGTCGGCCAGATCGCAGCGCAGCTACTGAAAAATCTCTGAATTCCCTGCAGCACGCATCCGTCTGACTCCTCTGTTGCGAAGTGTTAGAAACGAAATATGAAAACAAGTTCTCTGAAAGTCATGTCAGTAACAGTGCTTGGGCTTTTTGTCCTAGGCACAACTGTTTGCGCCCAGACTGGTCCTTCCACGGCAGGCGGTGGAAGCGGCCAAGTGATCGAAGCCAAGCAGATCACCAAAACAGAAGCTGAGAAAAAATATCCGCCACCAAGTTCAGGATACCCGACCGGGGAAAGAGATCCACATCAAGCCTCCGGTATCGTTAGCAGCCCATATCCGCCGCACCAGAAGTTCGACTGTTCCAAAGTCCCGCATGGTGGGCTTGTGCTCGATACACATCTAAACAAGGTATTCGTGAGACCTTAGCGGCATCTCACATACCAGCGATTTCTTGAAACTGCGCAACCTGCGTGGAGGCACGTGGTTCAATCCCGCTGCCGTAAAAGGTATGAAAGAGAAGATTTTTGCAGTTACCTTCGTCGTTGCACTTTGTTCGGTCGTTCTGAATTCGTGTGAAACCCCGGTTGGTCAGGGTGCCGGGTGGGGTGCTGCGACGGGTGCGATCATTGGTGGCGCTGCGACGGGTCATGTTCGGGGCGCGGCGATTGGCGCAGCCGCAGGCGCAGCGGCTGGCGCTTTAATGGGCGCAGCAATCCAAGAAGATCAAGCTGCACGTTATGGTCCGCCGCCGCCCGGAGGTTATCCATATGCGCGCTGGGCCGGAACGCCTGGTTTTTATCACAGCCCTTATACCGGGCGCGTCTACGATCTTCGCGGAGTCCCCCCGGGTGGGCTGACTCGCGATGTCGACACAGGCCGGCTTTTCCGAAAACCGTAGGCGAGCGTATTTAGTTCGAGATCGCGTTCGACTGATCAGTGCGCTTGTGCTTGGAGTGCGTCCACGAGCGCCTGCGCTTCTTCAGTCATTTTCAGCAGTTCTGGCCACGGGCGGTGGTAATTCTCGCCTGGCAATTTGCGCGTGGCGTCAAATCCCATGTGGGAGCCTACGTTCTGATTGGTCGGCGCATGGTCCAGCGAGTCACTTGGATTCTTGATAATGGTTGTGTCGCGAGCAGGATCGGTATTCGCGCACAATCGGAAAAGCACCTCGCTCGTATTGTGAACGTCGCAATCTTCGTCAACTGCCACAATATATTTGCTGAACATCATCTGACCCATGCCCCATAGGCCGTGCATCACCTTGAAGGCTTGATAAGGATACTGTTTCCGGATGCTGACGAAGACCAGATTGTGAAAAACGCCTTCCGCTGGCAGCGTCATTTCCACGATTTCTGGGAAATTCATTTTGAATACCGGCAGAAAGATCCGCACACAGGCGTCGCCGATATAGTAATCTTCCATGGGCGGGATGCCTACGATCGTTGTCGGATAAGCTGCGTCACGGCGATGGGTGATCGCGGTCAAATGGAAAACGGGATAATCTTCGACTGCGGTGTAAAAGCCGGTGTGATCGCCGAAGGGACCCTCCTGGCGCATTTCACCGGGTTGAACATAACCTTCCAGAACGAAGTCGACGTCCGCCGGAACATCGACATCAATCGTTTTGCAGCGAACAAGCTCGATTGATTTCTTCCGCAGAAAACCAGCAAAAAGGAGTTCATCTAAACCATCCGGCAGCGGCGCGGTCGCCGCGAATGTATAGACAGGATCGCCGCCAAGAGTCACCGCGACCGGCATGCGCTCGCCGCGCTCATAATAGCGCTTGCCGTGGCGCGCACCGACCTTGTGGATCTGCCAATGCATTCCGGTCGTGCGCTCGTCGTAAATTTGCATGCGATAAATACCGACATTTCGCGCGCCTGTCTCCGGATCGCGGGTGTGTACATTCGCCAGGGTGATAAAGCGTCCGCCATCTTTCGGCCAACATTTGAGAATCGGCAGATCGTGCAAGGTGAAATTATTTCCATTATCGATCTTGTGCACAATTCCCTGGCAAACTCCTTCATTCACCTGTTTCGGACGCGCGTGGAGCAGATTAATTCCTTGCTTGAGCAAACTCCAACCCCCGCGAAGGTCGGTTGGCGGTCTTGCTTTCAGGATGAGTTGAATTTCCTGAGCGATGTCTCCGATGTCCGAGACTTGCAAGGCAAGCGCCATCCGGTGGTGCGATCCCATTGTGTTGATTGCGAGAGGGAATTCCGATCTTTCCCCGTCGATAATCGGTTGCTCGAAAAAAAGCGCTTTCCCCCCGCCGGGCGACTTCATCTCGCGATCTGCCCATTCTGCGATGAGCAGGTCGGTATCGACCGGGACAGCAACGCGTTTCAGCTCGCCCGCTTGTTCAAGAGCGTCGAGGAACTTTCGAAAGGAGCGGTAAGCCATTTGCGAGGCGTGCCGCGACTCTGATTAATTCCGTGGCAGAAAGCGACAGAATTTTTTAATAGCGATACGGCGGCACCAGGTACTGGAAGGATACGGCCCTGCCATTGGCGAAAGTAGCTGTCTTGTAAGGATACGGGATGCTTGGTGGGATGTATGAATAATAGAACGGATCGTAAAAGGGACTACCAAAGAAAACGAAAGTACGGCCGCCGTGATGATGGTGGCTCCCTCCTGCCACGCCGACGCTGGTGAGTCCGAACCCATAGCCAAAGCCAGGACCATAGTACGGGTAAGGATAAGAATACGGGTAAGTCGTGTAATTTATATAAATCCAAGTTTCGGTCGAACGCCCGCGCATGTTACCGGCAATTTTCTGATCGGGCGAGCCCCATGCCAGCCACACTGCATTTGGTGACATTCCAGTGCGAATTTGCCCCTGGCTTACCAGCGCTTGGTCGCTGGGAGAAAGGCTCTGGTAAATTTCGGGATGTCCAGAAATTCGCGTCTCGGTAGTGGAACAACTGGTGAAAATCAAGGCGCCGGCTGCGGCGCCGAACGTCAGCACCCGAAGGAAGGATCGACGCTTCATAATATAATAAGAATCATAGCGTCATAGAGTTGCGAGTCAAACCGTGCACTTCTTGCTTCAACACGACCTTGCCGGTAACGTTACGGTTAAATGCAGGATCGCTACGGCCATCGGATTTCTTATCTGCGCGTCTCGATCACCGACCGTTGCAATGAGCGCTGTACATATTGCATGCCACGCGAATTGCAGGAGTGGTTGCCACGCGAGGAAATCCTGACTTTCGAAGAGACGCTGCGCCTTATTCGCATCGCGGCGGAACTCGGTGTGTCGAAGGTGAGGATTACGGGCGGCGAGCCGCTTACCCGTCGGGGAGTGCTTAATCTCGTTCGCGAAGTTCCGAAAGTCCGAGGAGTTCACGACATCGGTCTTTCGACAAATGGGACGCTTCTGGCGCGTGACGTTGAGCCGGGCATGACAATGGCGCGCAGTTTACGAGACGCTGGCGTCCGATCGGTGAACATCTCGCTCGACACATTGGATCGACAGGTTTACTCAGACATCACCGGGCGCGATCTGTATGCACAAGTGCTTGAGGGGATTGATGCGGCGATCGCCGCTGGGTTCGATCAAATCAAATTAAACACAGTCCTGATGCGCGGCCGAAATGAAGATCAATTAATTGCGCTGATAGAGTTCGCCGCCGCGCGCAATTTGATACTGCGTTTTATCGAGATGATGCCTGTCAGCACGAGCGAAGTTTTGAACCACGAAAATTTTATAGCGATCCTTGAGGCGAAACGGATGATCGAATTGCATTATGGCAATTTGATCGCGGAGCCGGAGTTTCGAACGAATGGGCCGGCTACCTATTGCCAGATCCCCGGCCGCCGGCAGCGCATCGGGTTTATTGGCGCGATGACGAACCTTCATTTCTGCGAGAGCTGTAACAAGCTTCGCCTCACGTGTGACGGGAAACTGCGTCCTTGTCTCGGCAGTTACCTCGAATTTGATATTATGAAACCACTTCGCGCCGGCGCGAGTGATGAAGAGCTCAAGCAGTTCTTTCTCGATGTTGTCGATCGAAAGCCTGAGCAGCATGACTTTCGCAATAATTACAAGCCGGACCGCAAAATGATCGCGATTGGCGGCTGAACGATGAAGCGCTTCACGCATATTGGCGTCGATGGCCGCGCGCAAATGGTCGATGTTTCGGCCAAACCACTTAGCGCGCGCAGCGCAATCGCGAAAGGTAAAATCAAACTTCAACCCAAAACGCTCGAACTGATTTCCACAGATGGAATCGCGAAAGGCAACGTCTTCGCGACCGCCCGGATTGCCGGTATTCAAGCTGCGAAACAAACCGCGCTGCTGATTCCACTTTGTCACACACTGCCGCTCGGCGAAGTTAAGATCGATCTTGTCATGTCGCGGGATAGCGCCGAAGCAACTTGCACTGCCCGGACGATCGCGCAGACCGGTGTCGAGATGGAAGCCCTCACTGGGGTCACTGTCTCGTTGCTTACCGTCTACGACATGTGCAAAGCCGTTGACAAAGAGATGCAGATTTCGGATGTGCGTTTGGTTGAAAAATCAAAACATCAGTTGTAGCAGCGGTCTGTAACCGTCGCTCGGATTGGCAGCAAAATGGTGCGACCCTACTAGAGCGCCACACTACAAATGCAAATACAGGTTGGCATCATCACGGTTTCCGATCGCGCCAGTTCTGGCAAATATGACGATCTTGGTGGACCGGCATTGAAGGATGCAGCGCAGAAAAATGGATGGCAGGTCCTTTCGGAAGCGATTGTGCCAGACGACGCGGAACGTATTCGGGAGACGATTCGGTCATTTTCTCAACAAGGTTGCGGCTTGATTTTGACCACTGGCGGGACCGGCATTGGCCCGCGCGACGTCACGCCAGAAGCAATTCGCGCGATCATGCGCGTCGAGCTACCCGGTTTTGGGGAGGTGATGCGCGCTGAATCGATGAAAATCACGCTCAACTCAATCCTGTCACGCAACCTGGCGGCGATCGTTGATTCTTCCCTCGTGATCGCCCTTCCAGGAAAACCGAGCGGTGCTGTCGAATGTCTCGGCTTTGTGCAAGGCGCAATTCCGCACGGAGTCGCCCTCGCACAGCGCGTGCCGACTTCGTGCTGAAACGTGTAGACACCGGCCTGTGGACGACGCAACGAATAAGCACTGTGAGCGCTTTGCACAGCGGAGGAGCTACAACTCAGTCCGGGTAGATAAACAGTCGCATTAATTAACGTAACCTAACTCCGGCTGGATCACATGTTTGTCGCTTGGTTCTATTTTTAGGGGTAGACCGGAGCGCGCGAAAGAGACTTCCAACGAAGATTTCTCATGGCGAACATCCGCGGCAAGCATCCAGGGGTAAAGTCTTGGCAACTCGAAATGCCGTGATTTAGGCAGGGTCACTTTGTAGAATATCTCTTCGTCACTGAGAAACTGGGGAATGCTGAGTGATGGATTTTTGCGGAGCGCGAGATAGAGCCGCGCGATATCGAGACCGGCGAGATTCATTCCATTGTAGATGCCATTGTGATTTGGATCATTTTTGAAGAATGCATTGTACCAGGCTTCGAACCGATGACTGAGCATCACGTTCAATTCCAAATGAAGATGCGCCCGTGCCTGGTTCAATCCGGCCCCGGTGTAGCCCATCGCCGCGATGGTTTGGCCGCGTTTCACCCCGTTACCGGGCTGTACCGCGATCGAACTCAGATGTCCGTACAAGCTGTAGTAATTTGAATCATCCCAGCGGTGCTCGATCACGATGTACTTCCCGTAGTTCGAGTAGCCCGGCACGGGATTAGTGTGTACGACTTTTCCATCCGCAATGGCGCGCACTTCATCGAGCGGTTCGCCACGCGCATCGCGGCGCAAGGCGCGAATGTCGATTCCTTCATGAAAGCGAGTGTAAACAGTGCCTGCCGATGTCTCCACGGGATCACGCACAAAGCCGTACTGACCACCTTCCCACGGTGTCGATTTCAGTCCCTTGTAATTGCGGTCGATGTATTGGTAAAATGCCGGACCGTCTCCTGAGAAAAGAGCGTCATTGTCCGTGGGGAGGACAAGATCGACAATTTGATTTTGTGCGGCCATCGTAAAACGAACGAACTGAAATGCCAGACACGCAGTGGCGAAACGAATTTTCATGCGCCGTCAGTTTGAGAAACGAACGTCTTTATGAAAGGAGGAAGAGGTATGCTCTGCCGGGTCACGATTACATTGTCCATATTCCCGGCGCTCGCGTTCGGTCGCGAAATACCTGTCCAAGACCGCAATGAACGTGCCGTTCTTCGTATCGAACACGATTGGCTGCGCGCATTGGTCGTGCGCGACCGAGTAGCTCTAGACCGAATCCTGGCCGATGATTTCTTTATCAGGACGTAGCGGTGGCGCGAGGCCTCAATATGATGAGCGATCAAAACAGGCGGATCATGATGCGAATTCGATTCACCAATGTCATGCTTTATCGCCATGGACATTGGCAAGCGGTCGCCACGCAAGAAACGCCAGTGAATTCCCATGAAATAGTCAACGTTTCTTTTGTCCGATTAATCGCCAATCTTTTTTCATCAAGTCAATGTCCGCCGCGGTCAGTCCGGAAGCGATGTAGATCTTTCCGTCGGAAACACGCTTGTCGATTGCGAGTTCGGTGATCGGGCGGCCATTGATGAATACAAAAAGCAGACTGCCCCGGCGCTCAATGCTTAAGGCATCGAGCGCGATGCGCCCGTGCTCATCGAGTTGAAACAGCACGCCGTAGGTTCCGTTCGCAGCTGCATAAGGATAAAACGCTATGACGTCCTGTTCCGAAATTCGCGGGATTTTTTCGATTGCCACATCTTTTCCGGAGAGTTGTGCGTGAACAGATGTAGCGAATACTGCGGTATCCTGAGAGTTCGCTTGTGCGTGCACCCGGAACATGCAATGTCGTTGTTTCGCGACGCCTCCGGGTGCTACGAAAAGTAGCCAAAGCGCGAATACCCAGAGACTCTTCATGCCGATTGATAAAGGGTTTGACAGGATTTGCAACGTTTGCTGTTTAACCCGCTCATGAGGCGACACGTTGTTTTGCTCCTTCTGATTTCCGCGATCGTCGGGCGCACCCTCGGCCAGGAACCTGCGCCTACAGCAACACCACACAGACGGAGTTGGTTGGGCCGCATTCTGCATCCCTTTTCTCCCGAAGTAGTTCCGCAATACAAAGATCCAAGATTGCGTGGCCTCGCGCTCGACCTCCAGATCGCGCCGCAGACCGTAAAGCTGTCCGAGGTCCGCCAACTTGAGATCAAAATGACGTTGACGAATGTGTCCAAGCGTTCCGTTTCCCTCGACTTTACAACGAACCAGCGGGTCGAGATTTATTTGAGGAACTCTGCCGGAGATATCCTGACAAAGTGGTCCGATAATCACGCCATCACAGAAAAATCTGCCACAGTCTTGATTAACCCTCAGGAGCACGTTGAGTATAACGAAATGATCGCGACGCGCGATCTCACTCCCAATAAAGTCTTTGTCGCCGAAGTTTTCTTTCCCGCATACCCGGAGTTACGAGTCCGGCAAAAATTCCTGGCTGTGCCTTAATGCCTGAAGGCATGGAGCAATGGGTTAATGATTTCTCGCGCAACCCTGCCACTTCATCAGTCTGCCGGTCCGTCGCTCCTGTTTTCCGATTATCACACGCATCCACAGGGACATCGGTTGCAGCCTTACACGCAAGCGTTGCTTCAACCGTGGGCGGATTCGGCGCGTGAGCTCGGACTGAGGGACATCGCTTTCACCGACCACGATCGTTATTACGCTGGGGTCAATTTTGATGAAATTGATCGTCTGCGGGAGAAAAATCCCAATCTAAAAATCCGCGCCGGGATCGAGCTTGATAACGATCCAATTCACTCAGCTGCCGGGCGAAAATGGATTGAGCAGCATTGGAATAGACTCGATTTTGTTTTGGGTTCGGTCCATTTCCTCAATCGCGCTGATCAAATGTTCGACAGCGTCCCAGCTGGCGCCGAGCAGTTCGAGGGACGCGATATCGATGCGATCTACACCGATTATTTTCGCCGGATTCGCGAAATGGCCGCGACTGGGTTGGTCGATTGTCTTGCGCATCTCGATCTTGTCAAAATCCACGGTCATCGGCCAAATGCAGAGATCGCCGCGATCGTCGGCGAGACGCTCGATTTTGTTGGTTCGCAAGATCTTGCGGTTGAGCTTTCGACGGCTGGATGGCGGAAGCCGATCAACGAACTTTACCCCGCCGACCGGATCATCGAACTCGCACTAGAAAAACAGATTCCATTTACAACTGCCTCCGACGCGCACTCGCACGTGCAGCTTGGCGATAATTTTCCGCGCCTCGCCCGGAAGATGTCGATTTTGAAGATTCGCGAGGTATGCGTTTTCGAAAAACACAAACGCAACGTGCGCGTTGTATGGGCGATATAACGACACAAGTGGCAGGTGTATTTGAGCCACTTTGGTTAAAGTGCGCCTACAACTGAAGATCGAGCTGCGATCGTCTGTGCTCCGATAATGCCTTTTCGGTTTCGGAAGGCAGGGGCAAATCAAACCCGAGACGCCTGGCGAGTCGTTGGCACGTTTCAGGCGCAAAGCCTTCGAAGTGATTGCTCACGAATGCCCAAACACTGCGCACCTCCGAAAGATGCCGCTCAATTTTAAGCGACCAGCTTTCGAGCGCTGCCTCGCGTTTCCACAGCAGTTTTTCATAACGATGGACATGCCCACCATCGACATCGTATTTCGTTGCGTAATCGCCGAGCAAACGCAGATAGAGAAAATCTGCGGTGCGCGGCAGGAATTCGAACGGAGCAAGGTTTCGTTCGTTGAGTGGAGTCGTATCGGCCCAAACCCAGCAAATGCGATATTTTTCCAGAAGTCGGATGATCTGCGGCCGATGCCATCCCGCATGACGAAATTCAATCGCGAAACGAAAATCCCGCGGCAGCTGTTCGAGAAATTTGTGAAGTGCCTGCTTGCCATCTTTTAGTGCAAAGGATGGGGGGAGTTGGATGAGAATGACCTGGAGTTTTGGCGCGAGCGGCTCCATGGCGCGGAGAAACGAATTCAACTCGGCGGCGCAATCGCGCAGCCGGCGGGTATGCGTGATCTCGCGCGGAAGCTTACAAGAGAAGCGAAAAACGGTGGAAGTCATCTCGACCCAACGGCGGACGGTGTTTTCGGCTGGAGCGCCGTAAAAGGTTGAATCCACTTCAACGGCCGGGAAATAGCGCGCATAGAATTCGAGCGATTGAGAGTCCGGCAAATCCGGTGGATAAAAGGGGCCGCGCCAGTCTTCAAAACTCCATGCGCATGCACCGATGCGTATTTTTTGCTGATCAGTTAGATTCAAAGAAGTCAGGAGATTAATCGGTTTTGCGCCGCCGAAAAGATGTCGATCTAACCGAATGTCGATTAATACTGCGGCCAAAGCGCATTCGCAAAGGCCGGCTGTTCAACTTGACGGAATGGATAACTTAACTAGTCTGCGACACCTCATGCATTTCGTGATTCGGGCCGTTTTACTTTTCGCCGCCGTTATCCTGGTTTTGCCCGAACCAGGTGTGGCCGCCGTGGTCTTTCAGCCGGGTGAAAAAGCGAAGTTCGTAGCGCCCGGTGACGAAGAAATAAGTGGGAACGCAGCGGAGCTGTTCCAGATCGGGCAGACTGCGGAAAAAGAGGGCGACACGAAACGAGCGATCCGCGTCTACAAGACGCTTGTGCGGCGCCATCCCAAAGATGCCCTTGCGGCCGGTGCGCTCTATCGGACGGCTGAGTTGCAGGAACAGCTGCATCTCTATGTCGCAGCGGCGGGTTCATTTAGCCAGCTGGTGGAAAAATATCCCAATAGCGCGCATTTTGATGAAGCAATCGAGGCGCAGTTTCGCATCGGCGAAATTTATCTGACGGGTAAAAAGTTGAGGTTCCTAGGTATCCCTTATGCATCCTCCTTGGACCGCGCCGTTACGATTTTTGCGAACGTTGTTCGGACAGCGCCGTACGGGAAGTACACCGCTCGTGCGCAGTTTGACATTGGCCTCGCGCGCGAGAAGCAGGGCGCTAATGACGCTGCTCTTCAAGCTTACCAGGCAGTAGTGGACAAGTTTCCGAACGAGCCGGTCGCGGTGGATGCGCAGTATCAGATCGGTTACATCTGGTTCACGGCCGCGCGAACGGGCACTAAGGACATTGCGGCAGTGAGCAATGCCAGAACTGCCTTCCAAGATTTCCTCTTTCACTATCCAAACAGCGAGAAAGCCGCGCAGGCACGCGCTAACCTTGAGCTTCTTGAGCGTAAACAAACGAGTGGTTCCTACGAAGTGGCGAAATTTTACGATAAGCAAAAATATTATCGCGCCGCCGTCATCTACTACAACGAAGTGATCCGTCAGCAGCCGGGATCGGCGGAAAGTGACCGGGCCAAGAAGCGAATCGATGAGTTGCGCGCGAAAGTCGGAGATGCTGCGCTTCA